>CAZQZC010000071.1:0-13225 GCA_964597685.1 uncultured Hyphomonadaceae bacterium
GCGAGCAATTCGACCAACAGCCGCATCACAAGATCCCGCCGACTCTCGTTCTCAATCCGACAGACGATATGGCTGTGATGAAGGACGAAATCTTCGGTCCAATCCTGCCGGTAAAGGAATACGCCGACACATCCGAAGCGGTCGCGTACGTGAACGCCAATCCGCGCCCCCTCGGGCTCTATTACTTCGGCGAGGATGCTGCGGAAAAGGACATGGTGCTGTCCGACACAACGTCGGGCGGCGTGACGGTGAACGATGTGGTCATGCATGTCGCCCAAGAGGACTTGCCCTTCGGCGGCATTGGTCCGTCTGGCATGGGCGCCTATCACGGTCGCGACGGCTTCTTCGAATTCAGCCATAAGAAGGCCGTCTATACGCAAACCGGCAGCGAAATCCTTGCTATGATCCGACCGCCCTACGGAGATAAGTTCCGCAAGACGATTGCGGGGCGTGTCAAACGCTGACCTTTGCCTTTTCGCTGTTGGTGGACGATTACATTCCGAGTGCTTGGGGCGTCTTGAGCAACTATGAATTGCAAATTGTGTCCGCTAGGTAAAATCTAAGCTATCATCAAAATGATAGTTGCGCGCTAGCTGCGCAAATGGGACGCTTATGTATAGACTGGTTTATGTAAGCACCGCGGCACAGTGGCTGTCGGACGAAGACATAACGTTGATACTCGATGCATCGCAAAATAATAATTATGAGCGCTTCATTACCGGCCTTCTTGTCCACAATGGCTCCAGCTTCATGCAGATATTAGAAGGCGCGGAGGACGAGGTTATGGACATCTATGGCCGCATCCTCCGCGACCCGCGTCATATCGGCGTCGCGCAAATTCTTGGAAAGGCTGGCGTCGACCGGATTTTTTCGGATTGGGCGATGAATTATCACAGGGTTGAGTTGTCCGATCGGGCCGTGCGCAGAGAGGGCTCGGTCGCCGACATGATGCCCGAGGCCACGCCAGTTGAGGTCTCCAGCCTCTTCGTCAACTTCGCCAGCCTTCAATAAAGCAACGTTAAAAGCTCTCGAGGCGCTAAAGTTAAGCGCTTTTCAACCAAACTGCTTCAGGTCTCGCTAACGTGCTGGAGCGAACAACATGGCGACACCTGATCTGAACACTTTAACCGAGGCCGCGATTCGCATCGGCGGCCTCGACGCTCAATCCGCGCTCCGTATTGTTAACGCTGTCTATCGAGACGGTGTGGTCGACCGGGCTGAGGCCGACGCTCTTTTCGATTTGAATGACAAGCTGGCTGAATGGGACCCCGCTTGGGATCAACGCTTCATCGAGGCGGTCAAGGATTTCGTGCTTACGGTGGAGGCTCCGCTGGGATGGGTGTCCGAGGCCGAATGCGATTGGTTGATCGAACGCGTCACCCGCGACGGCGTGATCCGGCACACTTCGGAACTCGATCTCTTGCTGCAGATACTTCGCCATGCGGAAGGCGCGCCTGAGCGGCTCGGCGCGTTCACCCTTGACGCCGTCTGTGGGCGGATCCGCGCCGCCGGCCTCGTCACGTTTGACGACGT
The DNA here is from genome assembly GCA_964597685.1 of uncultured Hyphomonadaceae bacterium. Taxonomy (GTDB): domain Bacteria; phylum Pseudomonadota; class Alphaproteobacteria; order Caulobacterales; family Hyphomonadaceae; genus JBCBTJ01. The sequence goes on from CAZQZC010000071.1 coordinate 1,534, forward strand.
GGAGCGGGTGCGCCGCGCGCTTTACGCACCGGCTGGAGAGGGAGCGGTTTGGGTGACCCGTCGCGAAGCCACGGCGTTATTCGCTCTCAACGACGATATCGGATTTGCGCGAAACCACGCCGCCTGGAATGATCTTTTCGCCCGCGCGATCGGTAATCACTTGATTGCGCTCGCCCTCCCTTCCCCAACGGACGAAGCCGCTGCGCTCGCGCGGCAGACGTGGCTTGTTTCCGAGGGCGGCGTCGGCGCCTTTCTGACCCGGATGGCCGGCTCCATCGGACAAGGCTCGTGGTTCGACAAGATCGCCTACGATTCGCGCCGGGCCGCCGAGGCTCGAATTGCCGCGCAAACGGCCGCCGCGGCAGAGGCCTCCAAGATTGATCCGGGCGAGACGGATTGGTTTCGCAAACGCCTCGGTTGGGACAAAAAAATCAGTCCGGCCGAGCAGGCCTTGATAGATTTTCTGAAGTCGGAAGTTCCCGGTCTCGCACACGGCCTCGCCATCGCAGCCTAAGCCCTTTTCGCGGGCCGCCTATTGCTGTCAAAGAGGACCGCGAAACGGAGGCGCGCGATGGCCGAACCAAATCAACACTCTCTAACCGGCGCCGAGGCTGTGGTCTCGACGCTCGCCGATCTTGGTGTTTCGGCATGTTTCGCCAATCCCGGCACGTCCGAAATGCACCTCGTGACGGCGCTGGACGGCGAACCGCGCATTCGCTCCGTCCTTTGCCTGTTTGAGGGCGTTGCGACGGGCGCTGCGGATGGTTTTGCGCGGATAGCCGGCGACCCTGCGATGACGCTTCTGCATCTCGGGCCCGGATACCTCAACGGCGGCGCCAACATCCACAATGCGCGGCGCGCGGGCGCGCCGATGGTCAACGTCATCGGCGACCACGCCATCAGCCACCAACGCTATGATGCGCCGTTGGCGTCCGACATTACGGGGCTCGCGGCGCCGAATTCCTTGTGGATCAAGAGCATCGACAAGGTACAGGACGCAGGCCGGCTGACTGCGGACGCATGGGCCGCCAGTTTTGGCCCTCGACCCGGACCGGTGTCTCTCATCTTGCCGGCTGACAGCGCCTGGAACAGCGGCGCGGCGCCTGGTTCCCACCGACAGCGTCCAACATTGCGCGAGCCGGTCCAAGGTGAGGTCGATCGCGCCGTTGAGGCGGTTCGTTCGGCAAGTCAGCCGATTGTCCTGATCAATGGAACGGCGTTGTCGGAAGCGGGTCTCGCCCAGGCTGCGCGCTTGGAGGCGGCGGGGGTCAGGGTGCTGACCGATACATTCGTTCCGCGACAAGCCCGCGGCGCCGGTCGGTTTGTCCCTGGGCGCATGCAGTACTTTGCGGAAGGCGCGTTGGCAGATCTCGACGGCGTTGACCTGATGCTGCTTGCCGGAACGGACGCTCCGGTCGCGTTCTTCGCTTATCCCGACAAGCCGAGCCTGCTTGTGCCGGAAGGGTGCGAGACGGTGTCCATAGGCGGCGCCGACACCGATTCTTCTGCGGCGCTGGCGCTTCTGGCTGACGCGCTTGGCGCGGCGGACGAGGCGCCGCCGGCCCCCCTGCGCAAGCCTGATGCGCCGGCGGGGGAGCTTAACCCCGGTAGTGCGGCCGACTCGATCGCCCGGCATCTGCCGGCGGGCGCGATTGTCGCCGACGACGGGGTCACCGCCAGCCTGCCGGTCTTCTTGTCCACAGCGACGGCGGAGCCGCATGATTGGTTGATGTTGACGGGCGGCGCCATTGGCATGGGGATGCCCCTTGCGCTCGGGGCGTCGATCGCGGCGCCGGACCGCAAGGTCGTCTGCCTCTCGGGCGACGGGGCGGGAATGTACACCAACCAAGCGCTTTGGAGCTTGGCGCGCGAAGGCGCCGACGTCACGACAATCGTCTTCGTGAATCATTCCTACCGCATTCTAAATATTGAACTTTATCGCACTGGAGCGGGCAACCCCGGACCAACGGCCAAATCCATGCTTGGCCTCGGAGAGCCGGAAATCGATTGGGTCAAGCTCTCCGAAGCCCAGGGCGTGCCGGCGGACCTGGCGACGACTGCGGAAGAGTTCGATCGGGTTTTTGCCGCCGCGATGGCTGAGCGCGGCCCGCGGCTGATCGCCGCCCTAGTCCCGGGATGAATTGGTTTCGCTGCCGCTTCGGCGGGCGCCTGCGATGAAGTTAGGCGCGTCACGGTTCGACGGATGTCGTGATTTTCGAATCTGGTTGACAGGCGATAGGGTTCGCCGTCACCCAGAGAGGGTTCGCGTCTTTCCTGCGCAGTAAGCGTACAACTCCCTGAAAAGAATAGAGTGATCGATCTGTGATGTTTCAAGCTGGCTTGGAAATGGGCATTGGCGGTACGCCGATGCGGCGGGTGCAGTTACGGCTCAACGGTCTCGTCCATACGATTCTTCTGAAACTCGAATCATTCAACGTCGTCGGATCGATCAAAGATCGCGTTGCTTGGTACATGCTGAACACCCATCCGGCTTGTCGCGATCGCGGCGACCGACACGTGACGCTGGTGGAGGGCACGTCAGGTAATTTCGGCGCGGCGGTCTCGTATGTCGCCTCGAAGCTGGGGCTTCGCTTCGTCGCGTTGGTGGAGCCGACGATCACGCAAGCGAAGGCTGACAAGATCCGCAAATTCGGGGGAGAGGTCGTCTATCTCGACGTCCCCCCGGGCGCCAGTCAGAAAGCCGTAGAGCGTCAGGTCATCGCAGAACGCTTGGCCGCCGACCCCAATGCGGTGAACATGGATCAGTACACCTCGCCGTTAAATCCGGAAGCCCATGCCGCCTGGACCGCGCCTGAGGCGTTCGAACAAGCTGGATACGATATCGACGCTGTTGCGTTGAGCGGATCGAGCGGTGGCACGCTGGCTGGTTTCTCCGCCTATGTCGCAGAGCACGCCCCGGACACCGAGATCTGGTTTTCCGAATCCGACGCGTCACGGTTTCTCGTTGACCCAAGCGCGTCGCACCGTCCGACCCTTGCGGGTTTCGGATCTTCGAAAACGACCCATTTTGGCCCGCATTGCCGCGTCGATCGTCACTTGCGCGTACCGGACGCCCGGGCGCTCGCCGGCAGTTTGCTGGCTGAGATGCGCTGGGACGTGTCCTTAGGCCCGTCGGCGGGCGGCATACTCGCTGGTGCAATTGGCGCGTTGGCCGAAGCTGAGCGCCCCATGCGGGTTATGTGCCTTTGCCCTGACGCGAGGGCGAATTCCGCCGACGTGTTTGCCCGGATTGGAACGCATTACGAAGATATCGAGCGGCATACGAACGAACTCGGCGGTCTGCTGGATCACGCCGAAGCGGCTTAATCATAATCCTGCAAGAAATCAGCGGCGTTGGCGATATAGTCGAGGTCGCCGCCGAGTTGGACGGCTTTCTTCGCCCATCCTTCAGATGCGAAGGTGGGCTGCGTGACCATGAGATGTCGAACAGTGTTGCAGGCCGTCCCCAAAAGGTCCGGCAGCTCGGTTAAATCGATCGACGTCTCGCCCGGGGGCAAATGCAGAAAGGCGTTGCGGAGTTCCATCAGCCCAGCGAATTGCGCGTGGGCGTCCTGGCGGAGCGGCAGTGTGAAGGGCTGCGCGACAATCGACTCGTCTGAGACCCTGGCGAGCAATTCCAACAGGCTAACGACGGGGCGGTTAGGCGTGGGCGCCTCGTCGCCGGCGCGTCTAGCTTTCCAAAGATCCTTGCGTCGCTGCGTCTGTCCCGACGCGTCTGCGCCTTCCAGGGCTGCGACGCAGGCGTTTTGCGTCATCAGCGCTGCGCCGACGACGACCCAACGCAGGGATTGTGGATCCTCAGCGGCGATGCCCGCATGCGCGGCGGTGAACCGTGCGACGTGAAGGGTTTCGTCCCGTGGCGACGTGTCGAACGCCATCATCATGTTACGAGCCCCAGCTTAGGGCGCCATGCAGGCGCCGAGCGCTCAATCTCTTCGATTTGGCTTCGGAAAATGAAACGATGCAAGACTATCGGCAAGGTCGCGGCCCTCGGCTGCGTATAAGGCTTCGGCTTCGACAGCCGTATCGTCGCAAAACGGCCGGGCGGAGCTTTCGAAGGAGAAAGCTTGGTTGAAGGCGCTGGCCATAGAGCGCCGCAAGGCGCCTTGCTCCGGCGCCTCTAGGTCTAAGAGACGCTGCATGAATCCCCGCCAATACTGGTCGTCGCGGCCATTGCATCGCACTCGGACGGCGTGCGCCTTGCCGATGACGCCCGAGAGCCGCACGACTTCGTTCAGATATTGCGCGTCCGGCGCTGGAGATTGCGCATGAGCGCTCGCACCCCAGTTCACCCCCATGGCCAAGCCGAGCGCGGCGACGATAGAATGGCGAGCATGATTGATACATTGATCCATTGGAAGACTTTCGCGCGGCTCGGCGAGCAGCTCAAGGCGTTCGCCCACCAGGTGCGCCCGCTTGTGGTCAAGGAAGGCGGCGAGATCGAGGCGGCCTGGGGCGATGCGCTGGACGGACCGCCGGCGCCGCGCATCGTGTTTGCGAATACGGACGTCTTTTTCGGAGGCGAAGTCCAGGCTTTCATGGCGGCGGCCATGGCGACGCCTGAGCTCGATTGGTTCCAGTCCTCGGCCGCGGGCGTCGAGCATCCGATCCTCGCAGCGTTCGGGAAGAAGGCGAACCTCTATACATCCTGTCACGAACAGGCGCACACCATCGCCGAATGGTGCCTTTGGCAAGCGCTCGATTTCTTTCGGGACGGGCGCGCGCGAAGACGGGACCGCGCGGCAAAGGATTGGACGCGCCGGCCGAACAGGGAAATCGCTGAATCGACCTGGTTGATCTACGGTTTTGGGCGGATCGGTTGGGAAACGGGCAGGCGCGTGCGCGCCCTTGGCGGACACGTCATCGGGGTTCGCCGCTCAGCGGGGCCGCATGAGCACGCCGACGAGATGATTTCACCCGGAGGCGTCCTGGAGCGTCTGAACGATGCGGATGTCGTTCTGCTGACGGCGCCCCACACGCCGGAAACTGAGGGTCTTGCCGACGCCGCGTTCTTCGCGGCCATGGGCGCGGACGCGCTGTTCATGAATGTCGGCCGCGGGGCCCTCGTGGTCGAGGCGGACTTGCTGAACGCCCTCGACGCCGGCCGGCCCGCATTCGCCGCCCTCGACGTATTCGTGGAGGAGCCGCTGCCCGCCGCCAGCCCATTCTGGACTCACCCAAAAGTCGCGATGACGCCGCACAATTCGGTGGAGAGCGAACTCATGAACCGTCGGGTGGATGGATTGTTTTTGGCCAATTTGGAGCGGTTTCTGGCCGACGCCCCACTCGACAACGTCGTTCCGCGCGCGGACTTCGGCGCGTAATCACCCCGGCGCGCCGAAAGCCGTGAGCACGTCTTCGCCAACGCGCTTCGGCCTTCGGGTCGCCGCGTCGAGCAGGCACCAGACAGTTAGCGACTTCGCCGCCGGCTTGGGTGCGCCGGGTTTGCGAATGTCGACATAGCGATCAAACCGAGGGCCGCGCGCGGCCCCCAACCACGTGCGCGCCTCCACGGGAGCGCCCGGCAAGATGGGGTCGCGGTAATCGATTTCATGCCGCAGCACGATCCATAGGAAGGCCGATTGCATGTCCGCCGGCGCGACCGTCCGCCAATGGGATGTCGCAATCTCCTGCGCCCAACGCAGATAAACCGTGTTGTTCACGTGTCCCAATTCGTCGAAATCGCCGGGCGCGGGGTGAATTGGCCGGCGGAAGGCGGTGTCGAAATCAATCGCGCCGACGCCTTCAGGCATCGACCGCGTCCCCCGTGCGCAACTTCGCGACGCCTTCAATCGCAGCTTCGGCCTCGCGCATGATGTTGGCGACAATGTCGGCGACCGGCAGCACGTCGCGCACGCCGCCGGCGGACTGGCCCATGGCGAAGCAGGATTTCTCAGGATCGAGCCGCGTCTCGTCGGTGACCCCGCCGATGCCGCCGATCACGTCGACCTGGACCGAATGCATCGCCTGCATCGGGAAGGGCTGGATATCCTGCGGACGGCTCTCCCAATCTTGGACGTAAGAATTTGTGCGCACCCGCATTGGTTTGCCGGAATAACAGCGCGTCCGCGTTGTATCGGTATCGCCGGCGGTGACGATTGTCTCCTTGTAGGATTGGGCCGCGTGGGCTTCTTCCGACGCGATAAAGCGTGTCCCCATCCACACCCCCACAGCGCCGAGCGACAGGGCGGCGGCCAGGCCGCGCCCGTCATAAATCCCGCCAGCGGCGATGACGGGTATGTCCACCGCCTCAACGGCCTGCGCCACCAGCGGCATGGTGCCGACGAGGCCCGTATGTCCGCCGCCTTCGCCACCCTGGAGGATCACCGCGTCACAACCGGCCTCTTGCGCCTTGACGGCGTGTTTGACCGCGCCGCCGACCACCATGACTTTCACCCCGGCGCCCTTCAGCTTTTCCATAATCGGCAGCGGCACGCCGAGGCCCGCCACGAAACTGTCCGCCCCGCCCTTGATAATGACGTCGACGGAAGCCTCGAGGCTTGCGGGGTCGGCGGCGAGAAGGTCGACGCCGAAGGGGCGATCGGTCAGTTCGCGAACTCTGGCCATTTGCCCCTCGATAAAGTCCGGCGACGTGCCCGCCATGCCCAGCACGCCATAGCCGCCCGCTTCGCACATGGCCGCGCAAAGCTCGGCGTAAGAGACGCCTCCCATGCCCGCCAGCATGATCGGATGATCAATTTTCAGCAGATCGCAAAGTTCCGTGCGCAGGCCCATGAATTGTCTCCCTCACGGCATATTTGTGCTTGAAATAGAGCGTAGAACCACGCCGTGGCGTCAAGGCAAGTGCGCGGGCCGCGCCTCAATTGAGGCGAGCGGGGCGCCAGTGCGCCGCAATTCAGACGATCTTTGGGCGCTGCCTTCTCGCCTGTCCGGCGAATTCGGACAGAAGCCAATCGAGGGGATTGCTTATGAAGACCTACATTGCAGCCGCTGCGATCGCAACCTACGCCGCCGGCGCGGCGATCGCTCAAGAAGCCGAGCCTAAGCCGGAGGCCGAAGCCTCGGCGGAGGCGGAATCCGCCGAAGCGGAGGCCTATGACGAGGCTTCAGCGGAAGCGGAGCCTGAAGCTGAGGGTGAAGCAGAGGCCGAAACGGAGGCCGAAGCCGACCCGGACGCGGCATAGAACCCAAGCGCGTCGCGTCACGACAATCGTCTAAATCTGACGCGGCGCGCCCTTGGTGATAGTATGATTGCTCTGGCGCTTTAGAGGCGCTGGGATATATAGGGGACATGGGACAGATGATGGATCTGAAACAAGCACTGTTCGCCGGCGTCACGGTCGTCGCCCTCGCCGCGTGCGGCGGAGACGCGACCGATACTGAAGCCGCCGACACGCTCGACGCAGCGCGTGAACAAGCCGAGGCGGCGCCCGACGGTGCGGCTGAGAGCGCCGCCGCCGGCGCCGGTGGTGTTGAAGCGGGCGTTGAGGCTGCTGCTACAGCCGCCGATGCAGCAGTCGACACAGCTGAGAGCGAACTGGGAGCAGCCGTCGAAGAGGCGGCCGACACGGCGGCTGAAGAGGCTGACGCAGCGGTCGGTGCGCTGGAAAGCGAAGCCGGCGGGATACTCGACCGCGCCCGCGACGCCGCTGAAGGCGCGGCCGACGAAGCGGAAGAGGCTGCCGAGGATGCCGCCGACGAGGCCGAGGACACGGTCCAAGACGCCGCAGACCGCCTGCCAGGTCGAGGGTCGTAGGCGTTTTCGATCGACGCCTCGGCGTCTTCAGAAGATAGCGTACCCCCCGTCGACGATGAACGTGTCGCCGGAATGGTAAGCTGACGCATCCGAGGCGAGGTAGACGGCGACCCCGCCGAAATCCTTCGGCTCGCCCCAACGACGGGCGGGGACGCGGGAAATAACCTTGTCCTGGAAGACGCTTGAGGATTGCGCGCCCGCTGTCATGTCGGTGGCGATCCAGCCGGGCAGGATGGCGTTCGCCCGAATGCCATGGCGCGCATGCTCGACGGCGATGCCTCTCAGCATGGAGATCAAACCGCCTTTGGTCGCGGCATAGGCCTGATTGCGGGCCGCGCCCTCTATGGCGGCCAGCGAGGCGACGCCGACAAGAGAGCCGCCCGGATCGCCGGCCCCCGCGCGTTTCATGATAGACTTGGCCGCTTCACGCAGCGTCCAGAAGGCGCCGTCGAGGTTCACCGCCATGTTCTTGCGCCATGTTTCCGTCGTCATCTCCGTGAAGGCCGGCGCGCCAAAGCCGATTCCGGCGTTCGCGAAACAGGAATCGATCCGTCCGGTCCAGGCCTCGGTCTCCGCCATGGCGTCGACGACGGCTGTTTCATCGGCGACGTCGACGGCCCAAGCCTTCACATCGCCGGTTCCAAGATGGGATAACTCGGCGACGGCCTTGTCGTTCGTGTCGGCGCTGCGGCCCCAAATCGCGACATTGGCGTTCGACGCCGCCAAGGCTTCGGCCATGCCGTAGCCGATGCCGCGATTGCCGCCTGTTACTAGAACGGTTTTTCCAGCCAGGTCGAAAGGTGCATAGGCCACAACGGATTCCTCCTTGGATTTGTTCAGGTTGATCGTTGCGCGGGCGCCCCGGCGCGGGTCAAGCCCTCGCTCGATTCAAGCGACGCAATCGCCTAAACGCCAGCTATGAAAGAAGCGCTCAAACTTCCTATCGACGAAGCGTTGCCCGAGCTTCGCTCCGCGTTGGCCGCCGGCAATCGCGTGATCCTCGCCGCGCCGCCGGGCGCTGGCAAGACAACGCGTGTGCCGCTCGATTTGTTGGGCCAATCCTGGCTTGGCGATGGGCGTATCCTGCTCTTGGAGCCGCGTCGGATCGCGGCGCGACTCGCCGCCGGATTTATGGCGAAGACGCTTGGCGAAGGCCTTGGCCAAACGATCGGATTGTCGACGCGCGTTGACCGACAAGTGTCCGACAGAACGCGGATCGAGGTCATGACCGACGGCCTCTTCACGCGCCGTATCCTGTCTGATCCCGAATTGCCGGGGGTTGGCGCGGTCCTGTTCGATGAATTCCACGAACGCTCTCTCAATGTGGATCTGGGTCTGGCGTTGGCCTTGGACGCGCAGGCGGCGTTGCGGGAAGATCTGCGCCTTGTCGTTATGTCGGCGACGCTCGACACAAACCGCATCGCTGCACGCCTGTCTGCGCCGGTGGTGGAGAGCGACGGCAGGGCCCACCCGGTCGAGACGCGGTATCTCGGCAAGTCGGACACGCGGCTTGAGGACGGCGTGGCGGCCGCCGTGCGCCGCGCGCTTCGCGAGCAGACCGGATCGCTCCTCGCCTTCTTGCCCGGACAAGGCGAGATCCGCCGAACGGCGGAGCGTCTGGACGGGTTGCCGAGTGCCGTGATGGTCGCGCCGCTCTACGGGGCCTTGTCGCCGGCGGAGCAGGATGCAGCGGTGCGCCCGGCGCCAATTGGTGTGCGCAAGGTCGTTCTCGCGACAGATATCGCGGAAAGCTCTCTGACCATTGAAGGGGTGAGGGTCGTGATCGATTCCGGGCTTGCCCGCGTCCCGGACTACGCGCCCGGCGCAGGGACGCGGCTCGTCACGCGAAAAGCGTCGCTCGCCAATGTCGACCAGCGTCGCGGGCGAGCCGGGCGGACCGAGCCTGGCATTTGCTACCGCCTCTGGGACGAGGCTGAGACCCGCGGCCTGCCGCGGGAGCCCGTGGCGGAGATTTTGGCCTCGGATTTATCCGGCCTCGCGCTCGCGCTCGCCGAATGGGGAGAGCGGGACCCCGAAAATCTGACTTGGCTGGACCCGCCGCCGCCCGGCCGGTTCGATGCGGCGCTGAAGGCGCTCAAGCAACTTCGAGCGCTCGACGAGACGGGCGCTCTCACAGCTAAGGGGCGCGCCATGGCGCGATTGCCGGCGCCGCCTGAGCTTGCAGCCCTTGTCGTCGGCTCAATGTCGCCCGCAGATCGCGCGCTCGCGGCGCAATTGGCGGTGATGATTGGCGAGCGTGGTTTGGGCGGCGCGTCTGTGGACTTGCGCGACCGGCTGGCCGGGTTCCGGCGGGACCGTTCGGATCGCGCGAAGGCCTTGATGCGTCAAGCGCGGCGGTGGGGCGAGGGGGCTGAGCCAGCCTCGCCGTCACACGCCGGACGGGTCATCGCGGCGGGGCTGCCGTGGCGGATCGCGAAGCGGCGAGCCGATACGGGCGGCGATTACCTCCTCGCGTCGGGCCGAGCTGGCGCGCTCGACCCCGCCGATCCGCTTGCGCAGGAGGGATGGATCGCCGTGCTCGACATGGCGGGGGCGTCTTCGGGCGCGCGCATACTCTCGGCTGCGCCCCTGATGGAGGCCGACGCGCTAGAACTCGGCCGCGTGGAGACGAGCGAAGAGATTGCATTCGATCCGAAAGCCGGCGTGCTGAAGGCGCAGCGGGTGAAACGGCTCGGGGCCATTGTCTTGTCCGAGACGCCAATGCCGGCGCCCACTGGGCAGGCGGCTCGCAAAGCTCTGGCCGACGCGGTGACCGCCCACGGATTGGATATTGTGCCCGCGGCGCACGCTGTTAGAGAGTTTTTGGCGCGTCTCGCGCTCGCCCGTTTGCACGGCGACGCGGACTGGCCCGCTTGGGATGAGGCCGCGCTGCTTCGCGAGACGCTGACTTGGCTCACGCCAATTTTGGGAGATCCGCCGCGGCTGGACCGTCCAAGCGACGCCCAAGTGCGCGACGCACTGTCGGCGATGATGGATTGGTCTGCAGCGCAGGCGCTCAATCGTCTCGCCCCGCTCGATATTGAGACGCCGTCGGGGCGCAGGCTGACGATCGACTACTTGGCCGACGGGGGGCCGGCGATCGAGGCTCGGGTTCAGGAATTCTACGGGCTGGGCGATCATCCCGCCATTGCGCGCGGCGCCGTCGCGCTCAGCGTGTCTCTTTTGTCTCCGGCGCGCCGCCCCGTCGCCGTGACCAAAGATCTGCCTGGTTTTTGGTCCGGAGGATATCGGGATATGGCTAAGGACATGCGCGGGCGTTATCCCAAGCATGATTGGCCCGATGATCCCGCCAACGCCAAGCCCCATGAAGGCCGCACCAAGGCGCGATTGCGCGGAGGATAGAGGCGTCTAAGCGAACGCCACCTGCATTGGACCGACCTGGCGGATGGCGCCCGGGGCGAGCATCGGCGGCGCGCCGACCAGATGCGTATCGGGCGCGAGGCGAGCGATCGTCGCCAGCGTTTCTTCCATCTCAGCGCGGGCCAGCGCCTCGCCGACGCAGCGATGCGCGCCTGCTCCGAATACGATGTGCCAGCGCGTCTGGTCCGTCCGATGGATGTTGAACACATCGGGCTCCGAATAGACGTCCGGATCGCGCAACGCCGAGAGGATGGACACAGCGATCACGGCGCCCTCTGGGATCAGATACCCGTCGATCTCGAAGTCCCGCGTCGCGACCCGGGGGATGGCGGACACGACGGGCTGATATCGAAGGCCTTCCTCGACAACGGCGCGTTTCAAGCCCTCGGGATCTGCGACAAAGTCCCGCCATTGGTCCGGATGCTGAAGGAGCTCCGACAGGGTCATACAGAGCGATCCACGCGTCGTGTCTGACCCGGCGAGGATCAAGCCGAGGGTCTGCGTTCGGATCTCGCCTTCGCTGAGATCGCCAGTCGCGGCGGTGTCGCGGACGTTATCGGTTAGGAAGTCGTC
>CAZQZC010000072.1:0-12842 GCA_964597685.1 uncultured Hyphomonadaceae bacterium
CCGCGCCGCCATAGGTCTTTGTTTTGACGCATTTCCGGACGGCGAACCGGGATCCGCTTCGCCTGGAAAGGCTTTAACCCGCCGCCTTCGCTGGCGCTTCGCCGTCGTCGACCGGTTCGGCTTCGGCGGGCGCGGCGGGATCGTCGTCGGCCGGGCGGCCGCGTGAGAGGGTGGCCATGACGCCGTCCTGGACCAGCGCGTCGGGGGCGTCGGCGGCCGGTTCTTCGGATTTGCGCTTGTATTGACGCCGGCGGCGCGGTTTCGGCGCGTCGGCCTCCTCGCTCGGTTCGGCTGCGACAGTTTCGGCGGGCGCGGTTTCGTCAGGCCCGGAATCGATCACTTTCAGGGCGTCGGCGCCGTCGCCAGCCTCCGCCGGCGCGTCGCGCGCAATGTCCTCGTCGCCGTCGGACGCGTCGAGAGCGGCGCCGTCTGCATCGGCCTCACCCCCATCCCCATCGCCGCGATCATCGCGGCGGGGCTTCTCTTTTGGCTGCATGGCGGCCAGGACGCGGGCGTAATGCTCGGCGTGCTGAAAGTAATTCTCGGCGTTGATGCGGTCGCCCGAGGATTGGGCGTCGCGCGCATATTGCAGGTATTTGTCCAAGATCTGTTGCGCGGACCCGCGGATCTTCACGTCCGGTCCGGTGCTCTCGAAATGGCGGTTTGGATTATTGCTTGCGCCGTTTGACCGGCGGCCGCGCCCTCTCTGGCGTTTCATCGGCTATCATGGTCCCTGATTATGCGCCGCCAAGGCGGCTATTGTGCAGAAGGCCCCGGGCCGACCGAGGCCGGGGAGCGCTCTCTATAAGCTGCGTCCTCAATGGAGGGGGCGAACCTCACGCGCGCCTCACAACTCCATCTCTATTCGCATAGCGCGTGGCGAGGCCGCCGCCAAGCCCCTAATGCTTGCGATCGGTTCGCGCGGCGATGGCGCGCGCAAGGCCGGCGAGGTCGCGGCGGATCTCGATATCGACAAAGCCGCGGGCGGCGAGAAGATCTTCAACGGCGCGGGCCTGGTCCCACCCCAGCTCCAGAACGAGATCGGCGCCCGGAGCCATGCGCGCGGCGGCGAGCGCGATGATCTCGCGATAAGCCGCCAGCCCGTCCGCACCACCGTCGAGCGCGGGGCGCGGATCATGGTCGCGCACCTCCGGCGCCAGGGTCTCAATCTCGGCCGTGGCGATATAGGGCGGGTTGGAGACGATCAGGTCCATATGGCCCCAATCGCCCCAAGCGTCCCACGAGGTGTGAAGGATTGCGCACCGTGGGCCGAGCCCCGTGCGGGCGGCGTTGTCTTGGGCGAGCGCCGCCGCGCCGGGCGACGCCTCGATCCCAAGTCCGACCGCGTCGCGCCGGGCGCTGAGAAGGGCCAAGAGGAGGCAGCCCGAACCGGTCCCAAGATCGGCGATCTCGACCCGGCCTGGCCGGAGGCGCGCCAAGGCGAGGTCGACCACGGTCTCAGAATCCGGGCGCGGGACCAGGGCGCGGGGGTCGCAGGCGAGGCTCAGCCCGTAGAATTCCGTCTCGCCAGCCAAGTGCTGAAGGGGTTCACGGGCGGCGCGGCGGTCGATCAGGCGGAAATAGGCGCCGGTCAGGCTGGATCGGACAGGATCGCGCACGTTTGCGAGCAGGAATTCCGGGGATAGGCCGCCGGCGATCCCGAGGATAAGGCGCGCCTCCCGCCGAGCGCCTTCGATCCCGGCCTCGGCCAATCGCCGCGCGCCATCCTCCATCAGCGCGCCATAGGTCGCGCACGCGTCGCTCACGCGGGCTCGTTTTCCATGGCGGCCAGGCGGCGGGCCTGATCCTCGGCCATCAGGGCGGAGACAACGTCGTCGAGCTTGTCGCCTGCGACGATTTTGTCGAGCGAATACAAGGTCAAACCGATCCTGTGGTCGGTCACGCGGTTCTCCGGGTAATTGTAGGTGCGCACCTTTTGGGAGCGGTCGCCGGAGCCCACTTGCGATTTCCGCGCCTCGGCGCGCTCGGCATCGGCGGCCTCGCGCTGAAGTTCGTAGAGGCGAACCTTCAGCATATTCAAGGCTTTCTCGCGGTTCACGTGTTGGGATTTCTCCGACGACGTGGTGACGATGCCGGTCGGCAGGTGCGTGATCCTGACTGCGGAATCGGTTTTGTTGACGTGCTGCCCGCCGGCGCCTGAGGACCGGTATGTGTCGACCCGAAGATCCTCTTGGCGGACCTCAACTTCAATGTTTTCAGGGGCTGGCAGCACAGCAATGGTCGCCGCGGACGTATGCACCCGGCCGCCGGCTTCGGTCTCCGGCACGCGCTGCACCCGGTGCACGCCGCTTTCAAATTTCAAGCGCCCGAACACGCCGTCGCCCGATATGTTGGCGATGATTTCTTTGTAGCCGCCGACATCGCCTTCGGAGATCGACACGATTTCAAGCTTCCACCCCTGCAACTGAGCGTAGCGCTGGTACATGCGGAACAGATCGCCGGCAAACAGCGCCGCCTCGTCGCCGCCTGTGCCGGCGCGCACCTCGATCACGACGTCAGCTTGGTCGTCGGCGTCTTTGGGCAGCAGCATCAGCTGCATCTCATGTTCGAGGCCAGGCAGGCGCTCTTTCAGATCAAGGTATTCCGCCTCCGCGAGCTCCGCCATCTCGGGGTCCTCGCCCCGCATCATGGCGGCGGCCTCCTCCAGCTCCGATCGCGCCGAGCGCAGCTCGCGCGCCTTGTCGACGACGGGCTTCAGTTCGGCGTGCTCTTTTGACAGGGCGACGATCTCATCCGCGTCGGAGGCCGCGCCCATGCGCGCCTCCACCTGGTCGAAACGGTCGATGACTTGGTCTAAACGGGCTTCAGGTATCGTGGCCATTTCGGGGATGTAGAGCGTTTCGCGCCCATTCGGAAGCGAGGTCGATCCGCCTAGCCCACAAGGCGCAGCACCGATTTCACCGCCAACGCCATCAAGACGAGCGATCCCGTCGCAAAGACGAGGAAGCGGATGAAGACGATGTTCACTGTCGACTGGATCAAGGAATGCGCCACCCGTAGGCCGACATAAGCCCAGGCCAGCAGCGTCGCCAGCCCGTCGCCGCCGCCGGTCAGCGCGATATAGGTCATCAGGGCGTAAAAGATCGTCGGCTGCTCATGCAGGTGGTTGTAATTGTCGGCGACCGCGCGGACGCCCGAGGGCACCCGCTCGGCAAGGACGCCCCCGGGATGCTTCGCGTCTTGCGGATCTATCTTGGCCGCCTGCATGGCCGGAATCCGGGTTGCGTACATCCAGATCCACATCACCAGCGTCCAGGCCGCCAACGCCAGCATGGGCGTTAGAAAACCGTTCTCTATCGCCGTTTCGATCGGCATGACTTGTCCTCCAGCATGATTTTGGGCGACGCTATCGGCGTTCACACGTTCACGAAAGAGGCCGCCAAGGCTGTTTCACAGGAGGCTCTGGACGCTCATCTCGGCGCGCCGTTCATGGGCTATGTCGACGGGATGCACCCTAAGCGAACGCTCGATTAAACGAGGGATCGCTCCTGAAACGTCGGAATCCGCCCTAGCAGGCCACCGCATCGGTTTCGCATGATGCGCGCAGCGAGTTGGGCGCGTTCACAAAATGGGCGTCGAGGAAGTCCAGGAACGCGTCTATGTCTTCTTGTTGAACGCCGTGGGCGCCGCCGCGCATGTGAAAGGCGATTCCGGCGGCGGGGTTGAAATCCTTCAACCCGTCCTGCTGAAGGCCCGGAACGCCGTGTAATTCGTAGATCGGGCTGGCGGCTTCTGCGGCGCGGTAGCTCGAATTCGGGTCTGACCAGACGTCCCGGCGGCCATTGCCCAATAGGACAGGCGTCGGCGCGATCAGCGCGATCAGTTGGTGCTGATCGACCGGAATCTCATCCAACCTGCCCGCATAGCCGGCGTAGGTTGGATCGAACCAATGGGGGAAACTCTTCGTAATGCGCTTCAAACCCTCGCCCGTTCGAGAACGCGAGAGCGACGCGCCGCCGAAGCCCGATTGATGGGACAAGACCGCATCGATGCGCTCGTCCCAGACCGCGGCCAACAAAGCCGCCTTGCCGTGGCGGGAATGCCCAAGCACGGCGGTGCGCGAGGGGTCGATCCGCGGATCGGCTTCCAAGAGGTCGAGGACTGCAGTGTAGGAGAAAGCCCACGCGCTCAGCGTCCCTGTGGGCGTCTCAACGCCCTCTCCAGAGAAAGAGGCCAAAATCGCCTGGGCGGGTCCGTCGGAATCCGGGACGAACTCAGACGCATAGAAGCTCGCATAAGCGTAGCCTCGGTCGATGATCTGATCGAGCGGCGGCGTGGCGATGTATTTGCCGAGAATGAATTTGAGGAAGCCCGGCACTTTCACCTCGCCGCAAACGGACCCGCCGGGGCCCGTCACGCCGGATTGCGGGAAAGTGGCGCAATTGCTGGAAAAGGTCTGCGACACGATCAGCGGCGACTGGCCTTCGCTTGCGGCGTTCGGATAGGCGGTCACCAGGTGAAAACTGCGCCCCCCGGCCCCCTGACCGATCGTCACGATGGTCTCTTCAAGCGTTGCGCGCCCGTCCAGATACGCTGCGTCGACGAGCCTCGGCTCGCTAAAGGAGACGTCCAGACCTTCGGGCCAAGGTCCATAAACATGGTCCGAAAACGCCGCTCTCAGTCTGGGGGCCTCAGCCTCCCAATCTTGAAGTGTAGCCGCCTGGATCGCCGGTGTTGGATCGGCCTTATTGTCTGTTTCGAGGCTCGCATAATTCAGCGTCAGCATCGTGCAATTCGCGGCGATGACCGACATCAAAGCGATCATGAGTCCGGCCAGTATGGTGCGAACTATTTTCCAGCCCATGACGGTGCGCCCCGACGTGATATCCGCGTGGCACTTAATCGCAGCGCTTGCACATGTCCCGTGTTTCACGGGAAAGTGTCCAGGTAGGAGGCGTGTTCTGAATGATTAGGACAATCGTGCTGTTCGCAACCACGGCATTGGCGGGAGCGGTCCTTGGGGTGGGCATGGCGATTGCGCGGGTTGCGGGCGCAGGTTTTTCTGGCGCCGACACGATCGACGTCGATGGATGGCGATCGGACTGGTCCATAGGCGCGCCGGCGGCCAATGCGCTTATCCGCGCCGGCGTCGCCCGCCGCGGCCTGCTCGCATTGGCGAAAGAGGAGGCCGTCTACTTCACCCGGACCACCGACGATGCGGGCGATCCCTTGCGCGAGGCTTGCGATTATCGTCTCAGCGGCGCCGGTCAGGACGCGTATTGGTGGTCGATCACCCTCTACGATTCCGAAAGCCGGCTGCCGATGAACGACGATGCAGCCCTCTCAATCGACGCCACGCGCCAGCCCGGAGATGCGCCCTGGGAGGCCTATATCAGCGCGCGCAGGCCGCCGGGCGACATGGCCTGGATCTCCAGTCGCAACGCCGGCGGCTTCGACTTAACCCTCAGACTTTATGAACCGTCGGAAGCGGTTCTGGACCGGCCTCGCACAGCGCTTAAGCCTCCCTCCATAACCCGCCTCGGATGCGACGGAGACGACGCATGATAAGAGCGGCCGGATGTCTCCTCGTCTTCGCCGCGACAGCCGCGGCCGGCTATGTCGTTACGTTGCATCGCATTCCGTCGACAATCATGTCGACGGCGATGTCGCGTATGGAGGAGGGCGGCGTGAACGTGCATGACTGGCGGACCGCGCCGCGCACCACGCCCCAATCTCAGACAATCGTTCGCCCGTCGCCGGACCTCGCTTATTCCGTATGCCGGTTCGACGTCAGCGCAGGACCAGTTCTGATCAGCGGCGCAGAATGGGGGAGTTACGCGTCGCTGTCGCTCTACGATTCGGCGACGAACAACATCTTCACCACGTCGCTGCGGTCTGGATCTGGCGAGCCGAACGCCGTCATCGTCGCGCTGGAGCGCGATGCGGGGCGTACACTCAATCCGCCGGGAGCGCCCCTAGTCAAAGTCCGAAACCCGCGTGGTCTCGCCTTGCTGCGCCGGCTTGCTGTAACGCAAACAGATTACGACACGGCCGCGGCCCTTTCTGGCGAGGACCAGTGCGCGCCGCTCTAGAGGCGGCGTCGATCCGTTTACTCAGCCGCCGTCGCCGTGGCTTCTGCGGCAGCGCGCTCGGCGCGGAGCTTGGCGGCTTTCGCCTCGACCTGTTCAACGATGTGGTCGACCATGTCGGCGTTGGAGACTTTGTGGTCCGGCTTGCCGGCCATGTACATCATGCCCGCTTCCGCGCCGCCGCCGGTGAAGCCCATATCGGTGAGCGAGGCTTCGCCGGGTCCGTTCACCACGCAGCCGATGATCGACAATGAAATCGGCTCCGAAATGTGGGCGAGCCGCTGCTCCAATGTCTCGACCGTCTTGATGACGTCAAACCCTTGCCGGGCGCAGGACGGGCACGCGACGAAGTTCACGCCGCGGGTGCGCAGGCCCAGGCTTTTCAGCATCTCAAACACGACCTACACCTCAACAACCGGGACGGCCGAGAGCGATACGCGGATCGTATCGCCGATCCCCGCCCACAGGAGCGATCCCATGCCGATGGAGGATTTCACAGTGCCTGTCCGCAAGCCGCCCGCCTCTGTAATGCCCAGATGCAGCGGCGCGTCGGTCGCCTCGGACAATTGTTGATAGGCGGCGACGGTCAGGAACATGTCCGACGCTTTCACCGAAATCTTATAGTCCCGGAAATCATGGTCTTCGAGAATGCGCGCATGGTCGAGCGCGCTTTCGACCATGGCGTCGGGGCAGGGCTCGCCGTACTTCTCCAAGAGGTGGCGCTCCAACTAGCCGCCGTTCACGCCGAACCGGATCGCGCATCCGTTCGCTTTCGCCGCGTTCACAACCTCGCGAACGCGGTCGGCGGATCCGATATTGCCGGGGTTGATCCGCAGACAAGCCGCGCCAGCCTCAGCCGCTTCGATGCCGCGCTTATAGTGGAAATGGATGTCGGCGACGATCGGCACGGAGCTTTCGCGACAGATCGCCGGCATGGCGGCCGTAGCGTCCTCGGTTGGGCACGAAACGCGGACAATGTCGGCGCCGGCCTCCGCCGCGCGATTGATCTGATCAATCGTCGCCGCTGCGTCTTCGGTCGGCGTGTTCGTCATCGTTTGGACCGCGATCGGCGCGTCGCCGCCGACCTCGACTTTCCCGACATTGATCTTGCGCGACGCGCGTCGCTCAATGGTTCGCCAGGGCCGGATGTGGTTCATCGCCTCGCCTCGCTCGCTGTTCGCGGCTCATTTGGACGTGTTGACCGCGTTCGTAAACCCCGAACGCGCAAGGCCGCTCAGCGAGTCGGAAGACCTTCGCCCACGATCGCCAAGGTCGGGGCCGCAGCGGATTCTGCGTCGGCTGCTGCGTTGTCGACGCTGATGGCGTAAACGGGCGCTCCGTCTTCTCCCAAAAGACCAATCGCCACATCGCCGACGCGCCATTCGAACGCGCCGCCGTTCTGCGCCGAAACGGTCCACCCGCCGCCGATCCGCACAGGAAAATCCTCGCCGGCGGCCACGTTTCGGGAGTAAATTTTCGTGCCGTCGCGGCCGCGGATCTCAATCCAATCCGATCGCAGCGCCACCAGGCGCAGCGGCAATTGCGCGGCGACGCGCGACGGCGCCGTTTCGCTGAACAAGCTTTCCTTCGCGGCGTTGCGCGCCTCGCCCAGAGCGACCGGGTCGGTCTGATCGGGCGCGACGAAGGACACCGCGAACCAGGCGCAAACCGCCACGAGCCCGGCGACGAGCCCGCCTCCGGCGGCGCGGACAGCATCGAAACCCGCCGCCTTGCCGACACGCGCCTGAGCCACGTCCGCCTTGGGCGCTTGTGAAACGGCCCCACACTCGGCGGCGAATTGATCGATCAGGTCTTGGGCGGGCAGCTCCAAGAATTTCGCATATTGCCGGATCGATGGATTCAGGTAGCCGCGTGGGATGCCAGGCGCATACATGTCTTCGATGGCGCGCAGATAATCCTGCCGGATCTTCGTGGCGGCGGAGACGTCCGCCAGCGTCGCACCGCGGTCTTCGCGGGCGGCGCGCAGTCGATCGCCGGCTCTAATCTCGAACTTTCCAACACGCTCCTCGACCGCGTTGGCGTCCGTCGCAGGTCCTAGGGTCGCACGATCTGGAAAAGGTGCGGTGTTCTCGGTTCGCGGAACCGCTTGTTCGTCTTGCGCCATAATCCGCCGCTCGTAATCAACACTTGAAAGACGCGCCGTACCAATTCGGCCCGCACGCGGTCAGTCTGCACAAAATATACCGACGCAATGGGCGATCTTCAAGCGCCGCCAATCGCCACGCCATGATCACGAGCGAGGGCTAACAAATCATTACGGAACGATCCGTACGACTTCTCTAGAAGGCTTTGAAAATCAGGACGGAACCCGGCCAGGTCGACGCTGCGCACCATCTCCTTCACCGGGCCGACCCCCCCGGCCGGCATGGACAGCCTCCGGAAGCCGACACAAATGAGGGCCAGCGCCTCCAGCGGCCGACCGGCCGATTCCCCGCAGATGGAGACCGGCAGACCGAGCTCCCGGCAAGAGCGCGCGATCTGGCCCAAAAAGGACATCGCCGAGCGGCTTATCAGGTCATACCGATCGGCGACCTTCGGCGTCAGCCGATCGGCGGCGTGAAAGAATTGCATCAGATCGTTTGTCCCGACCGAGATGAAATCGGCCGCTTCCGCTAGCGCCGGAAGCTCGTAGGCCAGTGATGGAGATTCGAGCATGGCGCCGATTTCGAGCTTGGCGGGCGGCGCATGTCCGCGCGACGTGCTCCATTCGACCTCCTCCAACAGCATTTGCTTGGCCTCAAGAAACTCGGACGCCACGGTCACCATTGGAAACATGACCGAAAGCCGACGGTCGGCGCCCGCCCGCGCCAAAGCCCGCAATTGGCGTCGAAACAAGCCCTTCTTGTCGAGTGCGAATCGGATGGAACGCCAGCCGAGCGCCGGGTTCTCTTCACGCGATCTGTTCAAGCTGGGGAGTATCTTATCGCCGCCCAGGTCAAGGGTTCGAAAGAGAACAGGCCGATCTTGCGCCGCCTCGAACACCCGGGTGTACAAGTCGACCTGTTCGCCCAGACGCGGCAAGCGCTCAGACACGAGGAACTGAAACTCGGTGCGAAACAGCCCAATACCGTCGGCGCCGGCTTCGTCGATATGCTCCAAGTCCAGGCTCAGCCCCGCGTTCAGCATAAGGCTGATGCGCTCCCCGTCCCGTGTCGCGGCCGGTTTGTCGCGCAATTCGCGGAACCTGGCCTCCCGCTGGCTGCGCAGTGTCGACCGGTCGCCATAGGCGGCGACGAGTTCGTCGTCCGGCCGCAGATGGGCGACCCCCTCTTCCGCATCGACGATGACGGCGTCGCCTTCCTCGAGGCTCGTCGTAATGTTCGGCAAGCCGCCCAGGGTTGGAATGTCCAACGCCTTCGCGACAATTGCGGCGTGAGAGGAGACCGCCGCCTCCTCCAACAACACAGCCGCAAGTCCGGCCGACCGGTACTCCAGAAGCTCGGCAGGGCCCAACCGGCGGGCGACAAGCACGGCGCCCCGGGCTTTTTCGATTTGGCTGGAGACCTCCGCGCCCGCGAGAATCCGAAGCAGGCGGTTATCCAGATCTTCGAGATCATGCAGCCGCTCGCGCAAGAAAGGGTCGCGCGCGCTTTCGAAGCGCGCACGGTGTTCGCGGCGGGCCCGATCGATCGCCGCTTCCGCCGTCAAGCCCGAGCGTACGCCGTCGGACAGCCGCTCCGCCCAACTCGGATCATTCGCGAGCATGCGGTAGGCTTCCATGACGTCGCGCGGATCGCCCCAGAGCCCGCCTGACCCCTCGCTCGCGATCATGCGGTCGATCTGATCGCGCAAGGCGCCTAGGGCGGCGTCCAGCCGTTTCGTTTCCCCAGCTGAATCCTGTGCGAAGAACTTGGCCGCGGGAACGACGGGGTCGTGAAAGACCGCAAGTCCTGTTCCCAATCCTTCGCAGAGTATTCGGCCCGACGTGCGAGAAGGCCGGCTGTCGCTGACAGACACCGCCGACGCGCCGGCTTCGTTGGGCTGAAACTCGGCGGCGACGAATTCCGCCAAGACCATGGCGATGGTTTCGAGAGATTCCACCTCGTCTTCGCCGTAGACGCGCTCGGTCCGGTTCTGCACGGTCAGGACGCCCGTTACGCGGCCATTCCGCAGGATCGGCACGCCCATGAATGCGTGGAACGGGTCTTCGCCGGTCTCAGGTCGATACGAGAAGGCTGGATGGCGCGGCGCGTCCTGAATCGACAGCGGCCGGGCGGTCACCGCGATTTGGCCGACAAGCCCCTCGTCGAACCGCAATCGCGTGGTCGACACCGCTTCGGGCCGCAAGCCTTCGGTCGCGACGAGCTCCAGCCCGTCGTCGGACGTTCGCAAGTAGATGGAACAGACGTCGGCGACGAGCGTCGTCGCGATCGCCCTGACAACGCTGTCCAATCTGTCCCGGGCTGTTCCGCCTTCCGCCATGATCTGGCGTAGCCGGTTCATCAAAAGACGCGGCGTAGACGAAGATTGGACCATGCGGTTACGTGTCTCGGCCGCGCATTACGTTGCGTCAAGCCCAAAGGCGGTGTGCAGGGCGCGCACGGCAAGCTCGGTGTAGGCCGCCTCGATCAGCACCGAGATCTTAATCTCCGAGGTCGAGATGACGTCGATGTTGATGCCGCGTTCATGCAGCGCGGCGAACATGGTTTCGGCGACGCCGGTGTGGCTCTTCATGCCGACGCCAATGATCGAGACTTTCGCCACGTCCCGGTCGACGGTGATTTCGTCGAGGGCGATGTCTGACGCGTCGAGGGCTTCTTGCGCGCGCGCGCTGTCACGGTCGGTGCACGTGAACACCATGTTCGCCTTGCCGGGGCCGCGGGCGTTGGCCTGGACGATCATGTCGACGTTAACCCCGGCGGCCGCGATGATCGAGAAGATCCGCGCGGCGACGCCTGGCTGATCTTCAACGCCGAACAGGGTGACTTTCGCTTCGTCCCGGGAATAAGCGACGCCGGTTACGACTTGTTTCTCCACGATCTTTTCCTCATCGCATACCAGCGTGCCGCCATTGGCGAGCCCCGGTGGATCGAAGCTCGACAGCACCCTTATCGGCACATTGTGATTCATGGCGAGTTCGACCGAGCGGGTCTGAAGCACTTTCGCGCCGAGCGACGCCATCTCCAACATCTCCTCATAGGAGATCTTCTCAATCCGCTGCGCCTTCGACACGATCCGCGGATCGGTCGTGTAAACGCCGTCGACATCCGTGTAGATGTCGCAGCTGTCGGCCTCCAGCGCGGCGGCGACGGCCACGGCGCTCGTATCGGAGCCCCCGCGGCCAAGCGTCGCGAGGCGGCCAGACTCTGTCACACCCTGAAAGCCGGCGACGACCGCGATTTCACCGCGGTCGATGCTGCTGGCGAAATCCGCGCCCTGGAAGCCGGCGATGCGGGCCCGGCCATGGTCGTCATTGGTGCTCATCGCCAACTGCCAGCCGAGCCACGAGCGCGCTTTCAGGCCCCGCCGGCGAAGCGCAAGCGCCAGAAGGCCTGAGGTCACCTGTTCGCCTGAGGCGACGACGACATCGTATTCGTCGTCGAACCCGCCCTCTTCGATCAAGGCGTCGCCTGCCGCGCCGCGCGCCAGATCGACCAGTTTGTTCGTCTCGCCGGCCATGGCGGAGACGATCACGGCCAGCCCCTTGCCGTCTTGAGCCCGCGCGGCGACGACGTCGGCGACGTGCGCGACGCGCTCCAGATCGGCCACTGACGTGCCGCCAAACTTCAAAACGGTGCGAGCCATTGTCGCTTTAAGGTCTCCAACCATGTTCGCGCTTGAGAGCGCTCCTACTTAAGGGGCGACGCCCACGCGAGCAAACGAAAGGCGAAGCGGCCATGGTAAAGATCCTCGAACGCTCGACAGACGAGCCCGTTTCGCCAAGCATCGACGCCGACGAGGTCGAGAAATTCTCCAAGATCGCGGCGGAATGGTGGGACCCGAAGGGCAAGTTTCGGCCCCTGCACAAATTTAATCCCGTCAGGCTGGGCTTCATCCGCAAGCGCGCCGAGGCGCATTTTGGCTTGGAGCCCGGCGTGAAGCGCCCGTTCGAGGGGCTGCGCCTCCTGGATATCGGCTGCGGCGGCGGTTTGGTGTCGGAGCCCATGTCCCGGCTCGGCGCCCATGTGGTCGGCGTCGACGCCAGCGAGGCCAACATCAAGACCGCGATGACCCACGCCGCCGAAACCGGTCTCGACATCGATTACCGAGCGGGCACCGCGGAAGGCTTGCTCGCCGCCGGCGAAGCGAAGTTCGATATCGTCCTAAACCTCGAAGTGGTGGAGCACGTCGCCGATGCGGAGCGCTTTCTAGAGGACACGGCCAATCTCGTCGCGCCCGGCGGCCTGATGTTCGTCGCGACCATCAACCGGACCGCCAAGGCCTTCGCCGTTGCGATTGTCGGCGCCGAATACGTGTTGGGCTGGCTGCCGCGCGGTACGCACCAATTCGATAAGCTGGTCCGCCCGGACGAAGTGCGCCGCGCCGTCTCCGCCGCGGGGCTGGAGGCTGAAGAATTCCGTGGCGTCTCATATTCGCCGCTGACAGATTCCTGGAGATTGTCGGGCGATACGGCCGTCAATTACATGGCGGTCTCCTCCAGGCCCGGCGCCGCGGGCGCTTAGGGTCCAGACTCAATTCTTTTGGTGGAGTGACAGCGAGATGATCAAGCGATGGCAGGAAAGACCCGCAGGGCGGGGCCTCCCCCGGCCAAGGAGCTTGACGCCCCAGCGCGCCGATCAGATCGCTGAGGCGGCAAGCTCCCGCACCGAG
>CAZQZC010000073.1:0-12691 GCA_964597685.1 uncultured Hyphomonadaceae bacterium
GCTTCACCGCCGAGTTCGGATTGTCGCCGTTCGGCAACGGCTCGTAGCGATCCCGGTCCTCGCCGCCCTCGCCCGAGACGGACTTCGCGCCGATGCGGTTCATGGCGATGTTGAGGGTGCCGTGGGCCTCGGGGCTGAGCGCGCCAAGCGACATGCCGGGCGTGACAAAGCGCTTGCGGATCCCGTTGATCGACTGAACGTCGTCTAACGGTTTGGCGGGCCGTTTCGATCGAAAGTCCAAAAGATCCCGCA
This sequence comes from uncultured Hyphomonadaceae bacterium, assembly GCA_964597685.1. Classification (GTDB taxonomy): domain Bacteria; phylum Pseudomonadota; class Alphaproteobacteria; order Caulobacterales; family Hyphomonadaceae; genus JBCBTJ01. The sequence goes on from CAZQZC010000073.1 coordinate 253, forward strand.
ATTGCACCGGCTCGCGCGACGACAATGCGCTGACATATTTTCGATAGATCCCATAATCGCCCCGATCGCAGGCGGCCTGGAGCGTGTGGATCAAAGTTCCGTCCAGGGCGTGCGGCTCGCCGCTGGCCCTCAGACGGTAGAAGCCGCCGACGGGCAGGGCGACGACGTCCTCGTCGAAGGCTTGTTCGTGGCGAACCAGGGCGTTTTCTTCCAGACCCGCAAGGCCAAGCCCTGAGATCCGGCTGGTCATGCCCGGGAAGTAATCGGCGACGAGCGCGCGCGACAGGCCGAGCGCTTCGAAATTGTACCCGCCCCGATAGGACGAGATGACCGAAATCCCCATCTTCGAGAGGATTTTGAGGAGCCCGGCCTCGATCGCGTCCTTGTAGGATTTCACGCATTCACCGAGCGACCTCTCGCCAAACAGGCCGCGCGCATGTCGATCGGCGATCGCCTCCTGGGCGAGGTATGCGTTGACGCAGGTTGCGCCGACGCCGACCAGAACGGCGAAATAGTGCGTGTCCATGCACTCGGCAGAGCGCACCGTGATCGAGCAAAAGGTCCGCAGGCCCTCGGACACGAGGTGTGAGTGCACGGCGCCGGCGGCGAGGATCATGGGGATCGCAATCCGGTCGGCGCTTTGCTTTTCGTCGGTGAGAACGATGTGTTCGCGGCCCGCCCGCACGGCGTCTTCGGCCTCGCTGCGTATCCGGTCGATGGCCGCCTTCAGCGCCGCGCCGTCGGCCTTCGCGCCGTCGCGTTCGAAGGTGCAATCGATTTCGACGACGCCGACGCCCAGCGCCTCGCGCAGCCTTTGGTACATGCCGTTGGAGAGAAACGGGCTTTCCAGGACAAACACGTCCTGCTGAGCTTCGTCGGCGGCGAGGATGTTGCCGAGATTCTTGAAGCGGGTCTTCAGACTCATCACCCGGTCTTCGCGCAGGGGGTCGATCGGCGGATTGGTGACTTGCGAAAAGTCCTGCCGGAAAAAGTGCGAGAGCGGGCGATAGGCGTCGGAGATCACCGCCGGCGGCGTGTCGTCGCCCATGGAGCCGATCGCCTCTTTCCCCGTCTCCGCCATTGGCGCGAGGATGAGTTCGAGGTCTTCGAGCGTCACGCCTGCTGCGGTTTGGCGGCGAGACAAATCCTCTCGGTCGAACATGCGGGGCTCCGGCCCGGGACCGATGCGCGGCTCAAGCTCTTTCACGTTGGCGAGCCAGCGCTCATAGGGGTTCTCGCGCGCGAGAAGGTCGATGATGTCGCGGTGTTCGTAGAATCGGCCGGATTCGAGATCGGCCGCGATCAATCCGCCCGCGGCGACCCTGCCCTTGCGCACGATCCGCTCCTCCGCGAGCGGGCACATGCCCGCTTCCGAGCCGACCGCCAGGATGTCGTCGGCCGTCAGCGCATAGCGCAGCGGGCGCAATCCGTTCCGGTCAAGTCCCGCAATCGCCCATCGCCCGTCATAGGCTGCAATCGCCGCCGGCCCGTCCCAGGGCTCCATCACCGCATTGCAGTACGCATAGAGCGCGGCGTGGCTGTCGGGCATGATCGAGGCGCGCTTTGACCAGGCCTCCGGGATCAAGAGCGCCTTCGCCATGGGCGCGGAGCGGCCGGCCTTCACCAGCATTTCGAACACTGCATCGAGCGCGCCGGAATCCGACATGCCCGGCGCGACGACGGGCTTCACGTCGTCCTGGTAGTCGCCGAACGCCTCCGAGGCCATCTTGATCTCGTGCGAGCGGATCCAATTGAGGTTGCCGCGCAGCGTGTTGATCTCCCCGTTGTGGGCGAGCATCCGGAATGGCTGGGCCAGCGCCCATTGGGGAAATGTGTTGGTGGAATAGCGTTGGTGATAGATCGCGACGGCGGAGGTGAAGCGCGCGTCCTTCAGGTCCGGGTAGAAGGCGTCGATGTCTTCGGCCAGGAACATGCCTTTGTAGATCAGCGAGTTTTGGCTCAGCGAGCAGACATAGAAGCCGGGTATCGCAGCCTGGCGCGCCCGGCGCTCGATGCGGCGACGACAGAGATAGAGGGCGCGCTCCAATTCATCGGCCGGTCGGTTGCGGCCGTCGCGAAACATGATCTGCTCGATCTCGGGGCGCGTGTCGGCGGCCTTGCGTCCGATAAATGCGACGTCCACGGGCGGTTGCCGCCAGCCGAAAATGTAGAAGCCGAAATGCAGGATCTCGGTTTCCACGATGGCGCGGGCCGCCTCCTGGGCGGCGAGGTCGGTGCGCGGCAGGAAGATCTGGCCGACGCAGATCGGCGCCTCCGTCGGCTCGTGGCCGGTGCGGGCGACGTGTTCGCGGAAGAAATCCTGGGGCACGTCGACGCGGATGCCGGCGCCGTCGCCGGTTTTGCCGTCGGCGTCGACGGCGCCGCGGTGCCAGACGTTTTTCAAGGCGCGCACGCCCATCTCCACGATCTCCCGTCGCGGCTTGCCGTCGAGCGCGGCGACCAGGCCGACGCCGCAGGCGTCGTGCTCGTGCGCGGGATCATAGGCGTTCTCTGCGTTCAGGCGGTCGCGGAGGGCGGCGTGGGTTTTGATATCGGTCATGCGTCGTTGGATCCGGCGTATTTGGCGAAGACCTCCGCCCCCGTCAGGCGCGGGGCGTTGTCTGAAAAGTCATACCAGTCGGGCTTGTCGTCGACGAAGATATGCTCGGAGACCTCAAGGCCCTCTGGCAAGTCGAAAAGTCCAGCCTGTGCGGAGTCGAGCGGCTTGCCCTTGAGCTGATAAAAAAGCGTCGCGCCGCACGTTTTGCAGAAGGATCGCGTCGCCCAATCGGAGCTTTCGTAGACCCCGATCTGGTCGTGTCCGGAAACGATGTCGACGCCGTTCCCAAAGAAGATGGCCATGCCCGGCCCGCCATGCCAATGCAGGCACTGGCCGCAATGACAGATGTGAAGGCTCGGCGTTCCCTTGCCGCGCAATGTCACGGCGCCGCACAGGCAATGTCCGTCACAGGTCGCCATTTCAAACCTCCTTAGCTCAGGCGGGCGCCGTTCGGCGTGTCGCCGTCAGGTCCAATCAAGCGGATCGCGCCATCTGCGTCCGCCACGCCGAGGGTCAGAACGTCTGACACGAACGGCCCGATCCGGCGCGGCGGAAAGTTCACGACGGCGAGAATCTGGCGGCCCACCAAATCCTCGGCGGCGTAGCGATCGAGGATTCGAGCCGAACTGCCAAGCACGCCCACACCGTCCCCAAAGTCGATCCGCAATCCCATGGAGGGGTTCCGCAAACCATCGAGCGGTTCGGCCGAGAGCACCCGTCCCACGCGGATGTCGAGTTGCAGGAAAGTCTCGAAATCGGTTTCCGCGGCTTTCGGCGCGGCTGGGTCGAACACGACGTGCATCTGGCTACTCCGCCGCGACGAGGTCGGCGCTCGTGCGCGCCTCAGCCTTCAGATATCGATCGATGGCCGCCGCCGCGTCGCGGCCGTCCTTGATCGCCCAGACGACCAGCGACGCGCCGCGGACGATATCGCCGGCGGCGAACACGCCCTTCAGATTGGTCGTCATGGATGTGTAGTCGATCCGCACCGCGCCCCAGCGGTTCACCGTCAGCGCCGGCTCGTCCCAGAGCGCCGGCAGATCTTCGGGGTCGAAGCCGAGCGCCTTGATGACCATGTCGGCCTTCACTTCGAACGTTTCGCTCGTCTTCTCAGGCGCCTGGCGGCCCGAAGCGTCCGGCGCGCCAAGCCGCATCCGGTTCGCCCGCACGGCCTTGGCCTTGTTCGCCTTGGTGTGGAGGATCGCTTCAGGCGCGGCCAGCCATTCGAAGACGACGCCTTCCTCCTCCGCGTTCGCCACTTCGCGTTGGGAGCCCGGCATGTTCGCCCGATCACGGCGGTAGAGACAGGTCACGGATGTCGCGCCCTGGCGCACCGCCGTGCGCACACAATCCATGGCCGTGTCGCCGCCGCCGATCACAACAACACGCTTGCCGTCGGCGTTCAGGACGCCGTCGTCATAGGCCGGGACCGCGTCGCCGAAGCCCTTGCGGTTTGACGCGGTGAGATAATCGAGCGCCGCGTGGACGCCCGTCGCGCCGACCCCCGGCAGTTTCAGATCGCGCGCCGCGTAGACGCCGGTGGCGAGCAGAACGGCGTCGTGGCGCACGCGCAGATCGGCGAAGGAGAGGTCGCGGCCAATCTCCGTATTCAACTGAAATTCTATGCCGCCTTCGGCGAGATGGTCGTGGCGGCGCTGGACGATATGCTTTTCAAGCTTGAAGCCTGGAATGCCATAGACCAGCAGCCCGCCGACGCGGTCGTAGCGATCATAGACCACGACCTTGTATCCCTTGCGGCGAAGTTGTTCAGCGGCCGCCAATCCCCCGGGCCCCGCCCCGACAATGCCGACGGATTGGCCTTTTTCCCGCGGCGGGCGGATGGGCTTCACCCAGCCTTCCCGCCAAGCCGCGTCGGTGATGTGCCGTTCGACCGCGCCGATTGTCACGGTGCCGTGGCCGGATTGCTCAATCGTGCACACGCCCTCGCAAAGCCGATCTTGCGGGCAGATCCGTCCGCAGATCTCCGGCATGTTGTTCGTCGCCGACGAGACGGCGTAAGCCTCCTCCAGTCGATCTTCGGCGGCGAGCAGCAGCCAATCCGGAATATTGTTGGAGAGCGGGCACCCCTGCTGACAGAAAGGTACGCCGCACTGACTGCAGCGGGCCGCTTGGGCCGCGGCGGCGTCTGCGGAATAGTCGCCGTAGATTTCGCGGAAGTCTGCGGCGCGATCGCCAGCGCTTCGCTTTTCGGGCGTTGTGCGGTCGAGTCGCGTAAACTGAAGCATGGGCTTCGCCATAACGGGCTCCGGTCTGGAAGATTATCGCCAATTGCCTGCTTTTTGGCCAGCGCGCAAGACGTATTCTCCCCAATAAATATCACATCGATATATCTTTGCAACGAAGATGCGGCTTCCGACGCGACCGTACTGGCCGTATCGCATAATAATTATCGAGTTAATATATATTTGTCGCTTGGCGCGTCGTCGCGAATATCGCATGGAAAGCTGCCGTCACCGAAAGACAGATATGTCCGTCCTGCAGCTCGTTCTTATTGGCTTTATCCAGGGGATCACCGAATGGCTGCCGATCTCCTCCTCAGCGCATGTGCTGCTCGCCGCCGACTATTTCGCCCTGGAGGGCCGCGACGAGCTGTTGATCAACGCGGTGTCGAACGCCGGGACGCTCGCCGCGATGCTGCTCTATTTTCGCCGGGACGTGGCGGCGGCCGTCTTGGGGGGATTTGAGCTCCTGGCTGCGCCGATGCGGCGGGATGCGTTGTCCCCTGGAGCCCGGCTTGCGCTGCATATCCTCGCTGCGACGCCGTTCGCGTTGGCCGCAGGTTACCTCTATGCGCAATTGCCTGACGAGGCGCTCGGTCCGCTCAGGTCGCCGCTGACGATCGCCGCCTCAACCGCGGTGTTCGGGGCCGCGCTTTGGTGGGCCGACATCGCCGGTGGCCGCGCCCGCAATGCGGCGGACATGACACTTGGCCACGCAATCCTAATCGGCGCGACCCAGGCCGTCGCCGCCATTATTCCTGGCGCGTCGCGGTCGGGCGTCACCATGACGGCGGCCCGAGCCCTCGGTTATGAGCGTGCGGAGGCGGCGCGCTTCGCCATGTTGATCGGATTGCCGGTCTTGGCGGCGGTCAGCCTGTACGCCGTGCTTCAACTCGCTGACGCGGATGCCGGCGGCCAGGCCACGCTGCAGGACGGCCTGATCGTCGCGGGCGTCGCATTCGTCTCCGGCTATGCATCGATCGCCGGGCTTATGGCCCTGTTGAAGCGGATGAGCTTTCTGCCCTTCGTAATCTACCGGTTCGCGTTGGCTGGGGCGATCCTATTGGCGACGCCCGCCGCATCTCTGCTCTAAAAGTACAATAATTACAGTGTCTGGACGCGATTCCATCGGCGTCCTGGCGGGAAACTGGTTCGAGTGCGCCGCCCTGCATGCGCAGCCCGCGGCGTCCGCCCGCTGCGTTGTCGCGTTCAAGTTTTAGCGGGACGCGAGAACACCCAATAGAGCGCGGTCAAAGTCGCGGCTTGCGAGGGTGTTCAGCCTTATGACGTCTTCGGTGACCAGCGCCATGCGCTTCGCGTTTTCGTACGAGTCGGCACTTGCGATGGCCCCGCGGTCGAATAGATCGCGCGGCGCCAGGCCGGTCAACAAATGCCCCAGGCTCCAGGGCGCGTTGGCGACCTGGGCCAGCTCGTTGGTGCAATTGGATGTGAACGTGTTGTAGAACCGCGCGCGCTCGGCCACCGCCTTGCTCGTCGCGGCCAAGTCCAAGAAGAAGGTGCGCGCGGTCTCCTCTGGCAAGCTCAGGGGGAAGGCGTAGAGATCGTGGTTGAGGTAGACCGCGCGGCGCGTCATCAGGTCCTTGGCCGACCCCCAAACATAGATCAGCTCGAAAGCGTTCAGCGCGCCGGGGAGAATGGAATACGGCTCGCCCACCTCCCGGCGGGCCTCGATCGTGAGGCCTATCGCCTCGCCGCCTTCGAACTCGAACACTAGAAAAGTGTGGCCGAACAGATCATTGCCGGCAAAGGGCTGCAACACGAACCAGATCTTGCGCAGATCGCGGGCGTTCGCCACGGCGTTCCGATAAGCCCTGGAGACCGGTCCCTGCCCGTCATAGCGCCAATCGCGAACCTCATTGATCCGCACGACGTCGCCCGCAAGTTCGACCTCGGGCGCCCGCGCCAGATGCTCAACCCAATCGCGATCGAGCCGCGGCGTCTTCATGTAAACGGCGGCGAGAAAGACGCCGAAAGCGGCCAGCGCCGCCAGCAGGAGAGGACGGAGGGCGTCCTGCGGCTTCATTCCGCAGGCGCGAAGCTATTAGGGTCCGCCATGGCCCACTCGGTCGCCAGGTGGGTCGATTCCGGCTCCGCCAGCAAGACACCCGGCTCCAGAAGTTTGAAGGCGTTCTGTCCGGGCGCCGCGACGTCGCGGGAGGTCTGCTGAAGCATGAGATGCCGAGGCGTCAGTTCAGACGGATGACAACAGCCCGCCGCGCCGACCACCTCCATGAGCGCGTGCACAGTGTTCTTGTGAAACTGGTGGACGCGATCTGCCTTGTCCGGAACGACAAGGCCGCGTTGGCGGCCCCGGTCCGTCGTCGCAATGCCTGTGGGGCATGTGTTTTCATGGCAATGCAGCGATTGGATACAGCCCAGCGCGAACATGAAACCGCGCGCGGTGTTCACCCAGTCCGCGCCGAGCGCCATGGACGCCGCCAATGCGTAGGCCGAAATTTGTTTGCCCGACGCCGCGAGCTTGACCTCCGACTTCAACTCCGCGCCGATGAGCGCGTTGCGCATGAAGATGAGCCCCTGTCGCAGCGGCATGCCGACATGGTCGAGGAATTCCGCCGGCGCGGCGCCAGTGCCGCCTTCCGATCCGTCGACGACGACGAAATCAGGCTTGATCCCGGTCCGCAGCATCGCCTTGACGAGAGCGAAGACCTCCCAGCGATTGCCGATGCAGAGCTTTATCCCCACGGGCTTGCCGCCGGACAGGCCGCGAAGTTGGGCGATGAATTCCATCATCTCGAGCGGTGTCGAAAACGCGGAATGATAGGGCGGAGAGATACACGTTTCGCCGACTTCGACACCGCGCGCCTCGGCGATTTCCGGTGTGACCTTTGAGCCCGGCAACACCCCGCCATGGCCCGGCTTTGCGCCTTGGCTCAACTTGATCTCGATCATCTTCACCTGATCGAGTTTCGCCGTCTCCTCAAAGCGCACGGGATCGAAGCCGCCATCCTGGTTGCGGCAACCGAAATAGCCGGAGCCAAGCTCCCAAACGAGGTCGCCGCCGCCATCCTTGTGGTAGCGCGACACGCCGCCCTCGCCAGTGTCGTGGTAGAAGCCGCCCTTCGCGGCCCCGCGGCTTAGCGCCTCGACCGCCCTTGCGCCCAACGAGCCGAAGCTCATGGCGGAGATGTTGAAGACGCTCGCAGAATAGGGCTGCGTTGTCTCAGACCCGCCCACAACAATTCGCGGGTCCTGTGTGGCGGGAACGCGCGCCGCCATGGAATGGGAGATCCATTCGTACGGCGGCAGCCCGATCTCCAGATGGCTGCCAAACGGCTCGACCGACGACACGTCCTTCGCGCGGCGATAAGCCATGCTGCGCTCTTCGTGATTGAAGGGGCGCCCCTCGATCTCGCTCTCGACGAAATAGGAGCGAAAGAATGGCCTGAGTTCTTCCCCAATCCAGCGGAGCCGAGCGAGCAATGGGAAGTTACGCCAGAGCGAGTGCCGCGTCTGGACGAGGTCATAGAGGCCAACAAGGCTGAGCGCGCCGAACAAGCCGGCGAGGATCCAAAGCCACCAGACGCCGAGCGTGGCGCCCCGCGCTGCAATCAGCGTCAACCCGACGACCGCCAGAAACGGGAGAAAGCGCGTCATGACTGCCGCCTCAAATGTGTCCGAACAACCGCAGCAGCCAATAGACCATCACGCCCAATTGGACGCCGAAAAAGCCGAACCGGATCAGGACGGCCGCATTCGCCGTCGATGCGATGTGGGTCAGAGATTGCAGTAGCCGCGCGCCCAAAAAGACGTAGGCGAGACCGTCTGTTATCGCCGTTTGCTCCGTCGCGATTGCGTAGAGCAAGACGAGTCCGGCGGCGGGGAGGAATTCATAGCAATTGGCGTGCGCGCGGGTGAGGCGTTTGCCGAAGCCGTCGATGTCTTCGCCGGATGCAGAGAAAGAATTGGCTTCACGCGCCCCGCCGAGCACGACGGCGCTGCGGAACACGCCGAGACTCATAACGAGCAGCAGCGTCCAAGACACAAGCGCGAGCAACACCGCCGCGGTAACAGACATCAGATTTCCCTACCAGACTTGGAAGGGACCTTAGCCGCTTCGCCAGCCGCTGCAATCGCTGCAGGATAGATTGGTCACCAGATTCGCACGCGCTCTTCAGGCGGCAGGTACATCGCATCCCCAGGCTGAACATCGAACGCCTCGTACCATTCGTCGATGTTGCGAACCATCCCGTTGACGCGCAGTCGCATGGGGCTGTGCGGCGCCGACAAGAGGCGTTGGCGCAAGCTCTCCTCGGTGCGCTTGTAGCGGCGCGCCTGCGCCCGGCCGAGGAAGACCCGCTGCTCGCCGGTGAAGCCGTCAAGGAGGGGCGATTCCGCCCCGTCCAAGTGAAGTTTGTAGGCATGGTATGCGACAAGCACGCCGGCCAAGTCGCCGATATTTTCGCCCAGCGTCTGGCGGCCGTTCACGTTGAGGCCGGGTAGGGGTTCGTACTCGCTGAACTGCGCGGCCAATTGGTCGCCGAGCGTATCGAAGGCGGCCCGGTCTTCGTCTGTCCACCAGCTCTGTAAGAATCCGTTCGCATCGTATTTCGAACCCTGATCGTCGAAGCCATGGCCGATCTCATGGCCGATGATCGAGCCGATCGCGCCATAATTGATGGCCGGGTCGGCCGCCGGGTCGAACAGCGGGGATTGGATATAGCCGGCCGGGATGAAGGCCTCGTTCCGGTTCGGGCTGTAGAAGGCGTTGACCGTTTGCGGCGCCGAGAACCATTCCCGCTTGTCGACCTTGGTCCCCAGGCGCGCGGCTTGTTCGGCCGCCTGCCATTCGCGGTGACGCTTGATGTTGCCGAACAGATCGTCGGCTGAGACCTCAAGCGCGCTGTAATCAGTCCATTTTTCCGGATACGCGATTTTCGCCGTCATCGCGGCGAGCTTCTCCTGGGCGCGGACCTTCGTCGCGTCGGTCATCCAGTCGAGATTTGCGATGCGGTTGGAGAGCGCGGTGCGGATGTCCTCAAACATCGCGGTCATCAAAACTTTTGATTCTTCAGGGAAGTAGCGGTCGATATATTCCTTGCCGACGGCCTGGTCGAGGCGGGAATTGACCAGGTTGATTCCACGCTTGTCGCGCGGGCGCTGCTCCGTCTGGCCGCGCAGGGTGCGGCCGAAAAAGTCGAAATTCGCTTCCGCCGTCGCTTCGTCCAGCCAGGCGGCGTTGGACGAGACGTGATGAAAGAGGAGATAGTCGCGCCAGATCTCCACATCCGTTTCGGCGAAGAGTTCCGCGAGCGCTGGAAACGCGTCCTTTTCTCGGATGACGATATCGCCTTGGATCGGCAGACCCCGTGTTTCCAGCGCGCTTGTCCAGGGAAATTCCGGCGCGAATTCAATGAGTTCATCCACCGTCATCTTGTTGTAGGTGCGGTCGGCGTTGCGTCGTTCTGCGCGTTCCCAATGAAGCTCCGCAATCGCCGTCTCAAGTGCGAACACGGCGCTGGCCCGGGCTTCGGTGTCGTCTTCCCCGATCAGGTCCAGAATTCGCGCCATATGGGCCTTGTAGGCGTCGCGGGTGGCCGCCAAACGCTCTGAATCACTGAGATAATATGACCGATCGGGCAGGCCGAGGCCGGAATGGGTCGCGCCCATGACGTAGTTTTCCGGATCCTTCGAATCGATCGTCACGTATAGCGCGACGGGCCCCGTGAGGCCGAGCGCTGGATCGGCCATGGCGCGAGCGATGTCAGTTTGGCTCTCCAGTGCGCGTAGGCGCGCAAGATCGTCCTGGATCGGGTCGAGTCCGCGCGCTTCGACCCGCTCTACGTCCATGAAACTCTTATACAAATCCCGAATCTTCCGGCCTTCGCCGCCCGCTGGCGGCTCCGAGGCGGAGAGGTCTGCGATGATCTCCGCGATACGGTCGTCATTCCGGTCGCGCATGGTTATGGAGAACCCCGTGCCGGTGCGGTCCGACGGGATCTCAGTGGCCGCCAGCCAGCCGCCATTGGCGAATTCGAAGAAATCGTCGCCCGGATTCACAGCACGGTCGAAGGCGTCGAGGGGGTATCCCCAAGGCTCGATGACGGGTGTCGCAGCGACGTCCGAAAGCGCCGCATCGGTGTCGACTTTCGGCGCATCCGCGTTGGATCCGCCGCATGCGGCCAGAAGCGGTGCTGCGGCGGTCGCGGCGAGAAGGGTTTTCAGGCGATGGTCCATGGGTTCGCTCCCCGGCGTGTCAGTTTCGCGACAATGCCGCACGGCGGCGACCCGAGGTCAAGCTGCGACGGCGACCCGTTCGAGAGCAAGCGGCAGCGCGGCGAGCCCCCGCGCCCCAAGCCTGGGCGCCCAGCGTAAGTCGTCGACGCCCACGGCGAGCGGCAAATCGGGCCAGCGTGCGAACACGCGCTCCAGCCCGATCTGAGCCTCGGCGCGGGCGAGCGAGAGGCCGAGGCACAGATGCATGCCCCCGCCGAAGCCGAGATGGCGGATGGTCGCGCGATCGGGGTCGAAGACGTGCGGATGGTCGAACCGGTCTGGATCGACATTGGCCGATGCGATCAGGGCGGCGAAGCGTTGGCCCCGTTTTATCTCCACCCCGTGGAAATCCATGTCGCGGCGCGCGTAACGCGGTTTCGTCATTTGCACCGGGGAATTGTAGCGCAGGCTCTCTTCGACGATGGCGGGCCAGAGCTCGGGAGCGGCTTTCGCCTGGTCCAGGCGATCTGGATGGCGCAGCAGCGTTTCCATCGTGACCGAGAGCAAATGGGTCGTCGTCTCATGACCCGCGATGAACAACATCAGGATCATTGCAACCAGTTCGTTTTCCGACAGCCGATCGCCCTCGGCTTCGGCCTGGACAAGCTCCGTGATCAGGCCGGGTTGAGGATCGTCGCGGCGCAGGGCGATCTGGTCGCGCAGATAATTCATGATCCGTTTCAACGCCGGCACAACCCGAAAGACGCCCAGCGCCGAGCGCACGTTCGACGGGGTCTCCATCCATTGTATGAAGCGCGGCCGGTCGGCCTGCGGCAGCCCCAGAAGCTCGCAGATGACAGCGAGCGGGAAGGTCCGGCAAAAGCCCGCCACCAGGTCCGGGCTCTCCGACGCCTCCACCTCGTCCAGCAGCTCGTCGGCGATCGCCGCAATGGCGGGGCGCAGCCGGTCGATGGCGTGGGCCTTAAGCGGCGCGTCGGCGAGCTGGCGCAGCCGGCGGTGGGCGGGGTCGTCATAGCTCAGCATGTTTTCCCCGAGCAGCCGGACCGTCCGCGGCAGCCAGGGGAGGCCGAATTGCGATTTCAGGCCCGCATTGCGCCCGTCCACGGCGAAATCGTCCTTGTGCTTCAGAAGGTCGAGTGCGGCGTCATACCGCGTGACCAGCCCGATCGAGCCGAGAAGCGGCATCTTCCAAGCGACAATCGGGCCCTGCTCCACGAGGCCCGCGAGGGTGGGAAACGGATCGCGCTTATAGGCTTGGCTGGCGAGATCGATCTTGACCATGGACGAGGCGCCTCCCGGTGGCTTCGGCGGGATAGTCGCCGCGGCGGGGGGGAAGGTTCAATGGGGGGTGGGTTCGGGTATTGGCGCTTGGGAGACCGGGCGGCTGATGTTGGCCCTATACGGTCCTTCAGACCTCGCGTCA
>CAZQZC010000074.1:0-12409 GCA_964597685.1 uncultured Hyphomonadaceae bacterium
GCCGATCCTCCAGACGCGAAGGCGTCGCCCAGCCAGAAACCGCAGGATACACAGATCGCATTTGCGATGTCCGAGAAGGTCGCCGTGCCCTTGTCGGCCGCAACGACCAGGTACGGGTCTTCGCCATCCCAGACCACCACGTCCTCCGGCGGCGCGACACGGTCATCGACCAGATTGTCCGTCAGCGCGATCAGCGATTCGATGAAGACGCGATAGGCGTTGACGCCAGTGTCGCGAAGCTGCTCACGCGTCGCCCCCACGGGAATGCGCTTTGGGAAAAAGCCGCCCTTCGATCCAGTGGGCACGATGACCGCGTTCTTGACCTGCTGCGCCTTTACCAGTCCCAGCACTTCGGTGCGGAAATCATCGCGCCGGTCCGACCAGCGCAGGCCGCCGCGGGAGACGGGCCCGAAGCGCAAGTGAACGCCGTCGACGCACGGGCTAGAGACGAAGATCTCGCGGTAAGGCTTAGGCTCAGGAAGCTCGACCAGCTCGCCGCTTGCAATCTTAAAGGCGATGGCCGAGCGCGGCGCGCCATCGGGCGTCGTCTGAAAAAAGGTCGTCCTTTGGATCGCCATGACCAAATCGCCCAGCCGGCGCAGGACGCGATCATGGTCCAATGAAGGCACCGTGTTCAGGTGTTCACGCAATTCGGCGCACAAAGCCGTCGCCTCTTCCGCACGGTCCATGACACGGCGCGGGTCCTGCGGATCGAACTACGTCTTGAACAATTGAAGCAGCAGGAGCGTTGAGCCAGGGTGGGCCACCAAAGCTTCGATCTGGGTGGGTTGGGCAGGGTCCAAGCCGGTTTGTTTCCGAAAGGCGCAGAGGGCGCGCAACAAAGCCGCTTCGCGCCACGTGGCGCCGGCCGCGAGGATGAGCTGATTGAAGCCGTCGTCCTCCGTCTGCCCCGTCCAAACCGCGGCAAAGGCGGCTTCGAAGGCGGCGTCAGCGGCTTCAAGATCGATTTCTCCGCCCGTCTTGAGGCGCATCCTTGCATCGTGGATCCAGTAAACGTCCGGGGCGTCGGCGGTGGGCTTCGCTTTGGGGCGGACCGGGTATCCCGTCTCGAACTCCACGAAGAGCCCCATATTTTCGAAGACGGGAACACATTTCGACAGCGGAATGGCCCCGTCGCGGGCGTAGATCTTGGCGCGGATTATCTCTGCGGGATCGCCAGGCCGTCGGTAGGCGCGCAATCGGACGGTCGCGCCGGCGTTCAGCTCGGCGATCTCAACCAGATCGAGGATGGCTTCTTCCGGATCAAAGGCTTCCCGATAGGCTCCGTTGAAGGCGCCCTTGAACGCCGCTGCGCCGGCCCGCGCCTCTGACGTCAGAGGCGCATCGGCCAGGGCGCCGGCGAAGGCGTCGTCCCAGCGTCGGGCCATTGTTGCGATGTCGCGTTCGAGGCTTTCGACGTCCGGGCGCGGGCTCGCTGAACCTCGCGCCACTTCGAAATGGACGCGGGCGAGCGGGCCGCCGTCAAATCGCGGCTGAAAGTTGAGCACCTCGCCGCCAAACGCCGCCGCCAGGCGATCGCCGATCTTTTGGCGGAGGTCGGACGTATAGGCGTCGCGAAGCACGTAGACGAGCGCGGACGCGTATCTGTCGAATTCGTCATAGCGCACGAACAATCTGGCGCGCGGCTGGCCAACCAGGTGAAGCGCGCCGATGATCATCGGCGTCAGTATCTCGACATCGGTCTGGAACAATTCATCCCGTGGCCAGGTTTCCAGGATGTTGGACAGGGCCTTTTCACTATGGCGGCTCTGCAGCCGTCCGGAAGCGGCGAGCAATTGCTGCGCACGGCGGCGCACGATTGGGATCGTCGGAACCGTTTCATTGTAGGCTTCGGACGTGAACAGGCCCGCAAAGCGGATTTCACCGCAGACCCGACCGTGCTCGTCGTATTGCTTGATCCCGATATAATCGGCCAGCGCCCGCCGGTGCACCCGCGACCGCATGGTCGATTTGGCGATAATCAAGGGCTCTTTCTTTTGCAGAAAGGCCTCAATCTCAGCGGTCAACACGGTCGGTTCAGCGCCGCGGTTAAGGATGTTGCGGGCCTCGTCGCGCAAGAGCCCGAGGTTCGACCCCTCGATCATCAGAGGTTCTTCAGCCCGAAAGGCGCCGTCTTGACCGACGTCGAAGTCATAGGCCCGGGATCCAAGGAAGACGAAATGCTCGTGGACAAGCCAATCCAGGAAAGCGACGGCTTCATCGCGCTCGACCGGATCTAAATGCGCGTGGCCCGCGAGTTTGAGCGCCTCCTGCTGCATGCGCGAGCGCATCGCGGCGTAATCGTCAACCGCGGCCGTGATGTCTGCGAGCGTCGCTTGGGCGCCCGCGAGCACGCCCGCGCGCTCCACATCCGAGAGCGCGGCGAGGTGGATCTGTATCAATGACAACGCGGCGCCGGCTTCCCGCGGCACGATGGGGTGCAACAGCGCCCGAACCTCCAATCCGCGCTCAACGCATTCGCCGAGCAGCGAATCCACCAAGAAGGGCGCGTCGGGTCCCGCCGCCTCCAACAGCCAGCCATCGCGATGAGCGTTCTCGCCGTCTTGCAGGGGCCTGATACGCGCTGACCGCGCGTCGCCGGGAAGGGCCGCCGCCCAATCCCATAAGCCTTCGGCGAGGACGGCGATATCCCGATCACCCAATTCGCCGACATTCTCGCCGCGCGCCTCCTCTATGATTTGCTGAAGGAAGCGATCGCGAAGGGATAAGGTCATGGCGAAGATCCAGGACGAGAGGGAGCTTCATGTGCTAGCGCGGCGGGCGGCGCGCTACAACGCCTCATGAGGGAAGCGGACCCGCCGGACGGGGACGTGTCCGACGGGCCCTACAGGCCTCATCCGCAGGCTGGGTGGGGGGACGCACGCGGAGGCCTGCCTGTCGGGATGTCGCATTTCTGAAACATCCATGACCGCCGATATATTGGACCTGTTCAGAAAGCCAATAGTGTAGAGGCCAGTATCACGTCGGGTTTACGCATTGTTAGGACGCGACGGCCCCGAAAATTCCCGCAGGGACAGAACATCCGGTTTGCCGTCTGCGGACAATAGGATCGCGATCCACCGGGTTGATCGCGACTGGGCGAACAGGATCATCATCAGCACGGTCAACGGCGCGGAGAGGAACATGCCGGGAATGCCCCAGATCGCGCCCCAGATCGCCAGCGCCAACAGAACGACCAGCGCGGAGAGATTGAGACTGTCGCCCATCATGCGAGGCTGAACAAAGTTTCCGATCGAAAACTGCCAGAAACTGACGCTCGCGAAGACGATGCCGGCGTAAACGTACGAGTCAGTTGGCGCATCCGCGGGAACCCAGCCCGGAATCGACGGCTGCACCAGGGCGAACAGAAGCGGCACGAACGCCGCCACAATGGACCCGATTGTGGGGATGTAATTCAGAACGAAGATCAGCGCCGACAGGAAGAGCGCGTTCTGAACCTCAAGCACCGACAGGGTGAGCCACGTCAGCAGCGTGATCAGTGCGGAAATCACTGTCTGGGTCCACAGATAGGTTTCGATCCCGCGGCGCGCGGCGTCGCCGACGTTTCGAGCTTGCTCCCGCTGATCTGGATCGCGGAAGATCGCGTCCAGCTTCCCCGACCACGTATGCTGGGCCAGGAACAGGAACGCGATGTAGATAAAGATCAGAAGCAAATTCTCGCTCAGCGAGCGCGTTGTGTCCGCCAGGCCAGACAAAAGGCGCTGCCCGACGCCGCCGAACAAGAGCTCCGACAGGGTCGGCGCGTCCGACAGCATGAACAGACCATAGCCGTCGGCGATCAGGCTGTTGATTCTTGATTCGTAGTCCGCCGCCTGGCCGCCGAACCGGGCGATGCCAGACGCCATGAGCGAAATGTAAAGCACGAACCCCGCCAACACGACGAGGATCGACGCTCCGCGCGCCAGGCCTCGCGTGACGAAACTCACGCGTTCATGCAGGGCTCGGCCAAATCCTTCGATCACCAGAAAGAGGAACACCGCCAGCGCGAACGGCGCCATTATGGCTCGCGACAGGTAAAGCAGCGCAACGATCACACCCGTCGCGATCACCCAGACGCCGGTCCGTGTGGTCAGATCCATGCCTCGCCCCCCGCCTCGATTCGACAGGCGGAGAACTTGGCACACCGGCGCGCTGGGTCAAATCGCGATTAAGCCGCCGCTGACGCTCCGTCGAGGCCCCAATAGCGCTTGGCGTTTGCGCGCTGCGACGAGGCGGCCTCTTCGGCTTTGTCGAAGCCGAAATGGGCGGCGAGCTGATCGGCGCCGCCAATATATTTGCCGTCGATCCACACTTGCGGTGTGGTGATCGGCGTCTTCGCCCCGATCAGCGGCTTCACGCGCGCGATCATCTCGTACATCGCGCCGGGATTTTTCACGACGTCATGGTAAGCGTAGCCGACCCCCGCGCGGGCCATATAGTCCTTGGCGCGGACGCAGTGGGGGCAATTGTCCTTGCCGAACACATGGGTCCCCTGGAGCGGGAAATTGCCGACATGCTTGTTCATGACGGTCTCCGCCAGGACGCCGCGGTTCAGAGCGTAGCCTTGGCTCAGAACTTCGCCGTCGACCATGATGATCGGCGCATGCCAGCCGCCCTTCAGGATCGGCTCCCACCAATGGCTGAGCCAGTCCTTCGTCTCAAACTCCACAATTGCGTTGCCGAGCTCATTGCGCAGCGTGTCCTCGATCACGTCTTTCGTTAGCGCGCACTCGCCGCAAGGAATGTTGACCTTGAACGGCCCCCATTTGCCGGCCCAGCGGTACAAGACGATTTTCACCGGCTCGCCGGTGTACCCGGTCGGTGATTTCCGTTTAGCCATGTCTTACTCCATCTGATCTACCAAGGCCGAAGCCCGTTTGATCGAAAGATAGCGGCTGCTGCGATCACACAGGGTAACGACAGTCTTGGCCTTGCTCACGTTCGCTTTGGCGTTAGCTTCGCGGGCCGTGAACAGGGGGAGCCCATGGGCGGATCGATCTTCATTGGCGGCGGCGGACCGACGCAAGACCAGGCGCAATCCCTTTTGCTGTCGCGCGCCAACCGACATGGCCTGGTGGCCGGCGCCACGGGGACGGGCAAGACGGTCACCCTGCAAATTCTGGCGGAGGGGTTCTCCAACGCCGGCGTTCCGGTTTTCTGCGCCGATGTGAAGGGCGACCTCTCAGGCGTCTGCGTCGCCGGCAGCCATGAGCATAAGCTGCACGACAAGCTGATCTCCCGCGCCGAAAAGATCGGCTTCGGCGATTACGGCTACGCCGCCGCGCCGGCCATGTTCTGGGACGTTTTCGGCGAAAACGGGCACCCAGTCCGGGCGACGATCAGCGAAATGGGGCCGGTGCTCTTGTCGCGCCTGATGGACCTGACGGAGACGCAGGAGGGCGTTCTCACGATCGCTTTCGAATACGCCGACGACAACGGCATGCTGCTGCTCGACCTGAAGGATTTGCGCAAGCTTCTCGCCCATCTGGGCGACAAGGAGGTGCGCGCCGGCGTCGCCGCCGAATACGGCAATATCGCTACCGCCTCCCTGGGGGCCGTGCAGCGCGGCCTGTTGATGCTGGAGCGCGAGGGGGCGGAGATCTTCTTCGGCGAGCCGGCCCTGGAGCTCGCCGACCTCATGCGGACGACGCGGGACGGGCGCGGCGTCGTCAGCGTGCTGGACTCGACGAAGCTCATCAATTCGCCGCGCTTGTACTCGACGTTTCTCTTGTGGCTTCTGTCTGAATTATTCGAAAAACTTCCCGAAGTCGGCGACCCCGACAAGCCGAAGCTTGTTTTCTTTTTCGACGAAGCTCACCTCCTGTTCAACGACGCGCCGAAAGCGCTCGTGACCAAGGTTGAGCAAGTGGTTCGCCTGATCCGGTCAAAGGGCGTCGGCGTGTTCTTCGTGACCCAGAACCCGCGCGATTTGCCCGAAAGCGTGCTCGCCCAGCTCGGCAACAGGATCCAGCACGCGCTGCGCGCCTATACGCCGCTCGAACGCAAGGGCGTGCGCGCAGCCGCTGAAAGTTTCCGACCGAATCCGGCCTTCGATTCCGAAACGGTGATCACAGAGCTCGGCGTCGGCGAGGCGCTTGTATCGACGCTGGACGAACGGGGCGCGCCCAACGTGGTGCAGCGCACCCTCGTCCGCCCGCCCTCGTCGCGCCTCGGCCCGGCGACGGCGGCGGAGCGCGAAGCGGTCGTCGCCGAAAGCCCGGTCGCTCTGAAGTACGACGACGCAATCGATCGGGAGTCGGCCTACGAGATTCTCTCAGGCAGAGAGGCGGAGGCCGAAGCGGCGGCGGAGCGGATCGCAAAGGAAGAGGCGGAAGCCGAGCGCGCGGTGAAAAAATCGACGTCGCGCCGGCGCTCCACGCGGCAAACACCCGTCGAAGCGGCGACCAAGACCGTCATGCGCACCGTGGCGCGCGACCTGACGAAGTATGTCTTGCGGGGAATACTGGGCGGTCGGCGGCGCTAGGGCGGATTCCGCCCTATAGCGGCGCGCTCGCAATTGGACTCACCGCGCCGCTATAGGTCTTTGTTTTGACGCATTTCCGGACGGCGAACCGGGATCCACTTCGCCTGGAAATGCTTTAGGCCCGCTCTGCGATCATCAGCATCGTCGACCCGCGCGCCGCCTTCGGCGCCGTCCATTGCAGCGGCCAGGCGCCGATCCAACCGGCCGCCTTCGCCCAAAAGAGCTTCCGCCCGAAGGCTGGGGTGTTGCGGCCGCGCCGAAGACCCCGCGCAATGCGCGCCATCCACCACAAACGCCGCTCCCAATGCTCGACTTGGAAGCGCTCAACGGCGACGATGCGCAAGCCTTGCCGTTCCAACAGCTGCTTCAACGCCTGCTCCGTCCACCAGGACAGGTGATGCGGCGGTGCGTTGAGCATGAAATCGGGCAAATCGGCGACATAGGATTCGGCGTCTGGAACTCCAACAACAAGTCGCCCGCCGGGCGACAGGCAGGAGACGAGCGCCGCCGCAAACGCGTCCGGATCGGGAACATGTTCGAGGACTTGGAAACTCGCCACCAGATCCGCAGGCTGGAAATCGGCAGCGCGACGCCATTGCTCGGCCCTTAGCGGCAGCACCTCGCGGTCCAGCTGACGCGCCATGACGACCGCCCGGGGGTCGGTCTCCAGGCCAAGATAATTGGACGCCGGCACGTATCGGGCGAAGTCGCCCAATCCCGCGCCGACATCGAGCACCCGCCCCAGCGGACGCAGCCAATAGGCGGCCGCGGCGTATTCTTCCTTCCGCTTTGGATGATACCATTTGAAGCGGCGAAGGGCGGTGTAGAAGGCGGCGTCTCCGACCGGCGCCGGATCGAACCACATCCGGCCGGTCGACGCGTCGCGAAGCATTGAGAGCGTTTCAACGCCATCGAACACGTGCGCCACATCTATTCCGAAATCGGACTTCCAGCTCTTCACCAAGCCGGGCGCCGAAACCGTCTCCACAATCTCAACGTCATTCGGACGATAGAACATGACTTGGAAGTAGTGGTCCTGTGGACTTCGGCAGTCAACGATTTCGCGAGCCCGACTCGGCAAACGCGCACGGCGGCGTTATCACTTCGCGAACACTGTTCAGCGCGACAATCATGGGAGGCCTGCGCCATGAAAGATTACCTGCAATTCTACATCAACGGCGAATGGGTCGACCCCGTGGAGCCCCGCACGCTTGAGGTCGAAAATCCGGCCACCGAGGAATCCTTCGCGCGGATCTCCATCGGGTCCGCGGCGGACGTCGACAAGGCTGTTGCGGCGGCCAAAGCGGCGTTCCCCGCGTTCTCTGAAACCTCGGTCGAGTATCGCGCCGACCTGCTGGACAAGATCGCGGCGGGATACCAGGCGCGCGCCGGCGACATCGCTTCCGCCATTTCTGAAGAAATGGGCGCGCCCGGCTGGCTGGCTAAAGCCGCACAGGCGCCCGCGGGTCTCGGCCATTACGCCACCATGGCCCAGCATCTGCGGAATTATAATTTCGAAGAGGTCAACGGCTCGACCCTCATCCGGAAAGAGCCGATCGGCGTGTGCGGGTTCATCACGCCTTGGAATTGGCCGGCGAACCAAATCGCCTGCAAGGTCGCCCCGGCGATTGCGGCGGGCTGCACCATGGTGCTCAAGCCTTCGGAGATTGCGCCGCTCGACGCGATGATCCTCGCCGAGATCATTCATGAAGCAGGCGCGCCGGCCGGCGTGTTCAACCTCGTCAACGGCGACGGGCCGGGCGTGGGCCAGGCGCTCTCCTCCCACCCCGATGTCGACATGATGAGCTTCACCGGCTCAACGCGCGCCGGCGTGCTGGTCGCTCAAGCGGCGGCGCCGACGGTCAAGCGCGTCGCACAGGAGCTTGGCGGCAAATCGGCCAATATCGTCCTGCCGGACGCCGACCTTCAGAAAGCCGTCGCGGGCGGTGTAATGCACATGATGACCAATAGCGGTCAAAGCTGCAACGCGCCCTCGCGCATGTTCGTCCAGCGCGACCAGCAGGCTGACGCGGTGGCGATCGCCAAGGCGACGGCCGAAAGCGTCCAAGTGGGCGCGGGCGCCGACGCGCCCAAAGGCGCGATCGGGCCGATCTCCAACGCCAACCAATACCAGAAGATCCAAGACCTGATCCAAAAGGGCATCGACGAAGGCGCGACGCTGGTGGCCGGCGGCCTGGGGCGTCCGGACGGCTTCAACAAAGGCTACTTCGCCCGTCCGACCGTGTTCGCCGACGTCACGAACGACATGACCATCGCGCGGGAGGAGATCTTCGGTCCCGTCCTCTGCATCCTGCCTTACGACACCGAAGAGCAGGTCGTCGAAATGGCGAACGACACGGTCTACGGCTTGTCGGGCTATGTTCAGTCGGGCGACATCGAACACGCCCGCGCAATCGCCAAACAGCTGCGCACCGGCAATGTGCACGTGAACGGCGCCGGCATGGACCTCAACGCGCCGTTCGGCGGCTATCGCCAGTCGGGCAATGGCCGCGAATGGGGCGTTTTCGGCCTTGAGGAATTCCTCGAGACCAAGGCCGTGCTCGGTTACGAAGCCGCCTGAGCGGCGCGCCACGATGTCCCGAAAGGCCCGCAGCCCCGTGCTGCGGGCTTTTTGCGTTTTGGCGCACGGTTTCGTGACTGGCGACCCCGGCGGACCTGCTGCACCCCTTTGAGATCACACCTTGAGGAGCGTCCCGAATGTCCCGTTTGCTGCCCGGTCAAACCCCCGACACCGACATCGTTTTCGAGACCGTTGGCGGTTCGCGCTGGTCGCTCGCGCACGCCGCGCAAAACGCGCCCTGGCAGATGCTGATCGTTTATCGCGGGCTTCACTGTCCGCTCTGCAAGATGCAGCTGGCGGAATTCGGCGAGAAGATCGGCGAATTTGACAAACGAAACATCGCACTCGCCGCCGTCAGCATGGACAGCGCCGATCGCGCAGCCACGTCAAAAACGAGTTGGGGGATCGACGCGTTTCCGCTGGGCCACGGCCTGACCGAAGCGCAAGCGCGCGGCTTGGGCCTCTATGTCTCGGCGGGGATCAGCGAGAAAGAGCCGGCCCGGTTCTCCGAAGCGGGCCTGTTCCTGTTCAAGGCGGGCGCGCTGCACGGCGCCTGGATTTCCAGCCTGCCCTTCGGCCGCCCGAAGATCGACGAATTGCTCCAGGGCTTCGATTTCGTCGCCGGCGCGAATTACCCGGCTCGCGGCGAATTGGCCGCTTAAGGCGCTTGCGGCGGCGCGGCGTCTTGCGTTGTTTGGCGTTCAGTTTGCATAGTTTATGTTACGTTCATGAATTGGATTGCCGTGGGGTGGTGACGACATGAAAAAAACCCTCGCCGGACTCGCCGCGCTGACGATCGCGGCCGGATGCCAGACAGCGACGCCCTATCAACCGGCCAATCGCAGCGGGGACGGCGGATATCTGGACCAGCGCATCGAATCTGATCGCTGGGCGATCTCGTTCTCGGGCAATTCGGCGACGGACCGCCAGACGGTCGAGACCTATCTCCTCTTCCGCGCGGCCGAGCTGACCCTTCAGAACGGGTTCGAGCATTTCCAGATCGTCGCGCGGGACACTGACGCCGAGACCCGCTTCGTCTCCAACGGCTTCGGATCGCCCTTCTTCTACAATTTCTACGGAACCGGCTTCCCGCGCCGAGGGTTTGGCCGCGGGTTCCATGGCTCGGGCTTCTTTTTCGCCGGGTCCGGGTTCCACGACCCGTTCCTGTTCGACTCAGGCTTCACAGTTCAGGAGCTGACCCGGTTCGAAGCCGTCGCAGAGATCATTATGGGCGAGGGCAAGAAGCCCGCCGGCGCCGCATTTTTCAATGCGGGCGAGGTGCTGCTCAATCTGTCGGGATCGATTGAGTTTCCCAAACAATAGGCGGCAGCCTGAAGCGGGCCCGGCGGACGCAACGCCCAGCCGGACCCGAGAGCAAGCTCAGCGCGGCGCCATGCGGATCGCGCCGTCGAGGCGGACGTCTTCGCCGTTGAAGTAGGAATTGCGGCACATCTCCACCGCCAGGGACGCATACTCGACCGGGTTCCCCAGACGCGCCGGGTGCGGCACCATCGCGCCCAGGGCCTGTTTCACGTTGTCCGGCGCGCCCTGGAGCAGCGGCGTGTCGAAAATGCCCGGCAGGATCGTGTTCACCCGGATCAGCTCCCGGCTCAAATCGCGCGCAATGGGCAGCGTCATGCCGACCACGCCGCCCTTGGAGGCGGAATAGGCCGCCTGGCCGATCTGTCCATCTTCGGCCGCCACCGAGGCCGTGTTCACGATTGCGCCGCGTTCGCCGTCGATTGGGTCCAGGCTCATCATGCCAGCGGCGGACTTGGCGATGCAGCGGAAGGTCCCGACCAGATTGATCTGTACGATCAGATCGAACTTATCGAGCGGGAAATGCTTGACCGCACCCGTCTCCTTGTCGCGGCTGGCGGTCTTGATGGCGTTGCCGGTGCCCGCGCAATTCACCAGGATCCGCTCCTGGCCGATGGCCGCGCGGACTTTCTCGAAGCCCGCGTCGACCTCGTCGTCAGAGGTGACATTCACCTTGGCGAAGACCCCGCCGAGCTCGGCGGCCATGGCTTCGCCCTTTTCTTCGTTAAGATCGAACAGGCCGACCTTGACGCCGTGGCTGGCAAGCGCGCGCGCTGTGGCGGCGCCGAGGCCGGACGCGCCGCCGGTGATGACGGCGCTGATCGAGGAATCGAGTTTCATGGCAGGGGGCTCCCTTGTTTCGTTGGGTTCTTGCGCTGATCTATAGGGAGAAAGGAGCGCGGCCAATGACTGACGCTACGGCACTTGCAGAACAGGCGGGCGACCCGGAGCGGGCGATGCTGCCGATCGCTCTGGAGCGAAATCGCCGCCGTTCGAAATCCCGGTTTCTGCCAAAGCTTCTACGCGTCGCGGGGCGCATTCCCTTCGCCGACGACCTCGCCGCCGCCTATTATTGCGCGCTCGACCCTCAAACGCCGAAAAAGGCCAAAGCGGTCCTGTTCGCGGCCATCGCCTATTTCGTCGCGCCCGCCGACGTGGTGCCCGATATTGTCGTGGCCCTGGGCTTTACTGACGACGCCACAGTCCTCGCCACAGCGCTTGGCGTGGTTGGGATGCACATCACGGAAAAACACCGCCGCGCCGCCCGCCGATTGCTCGCCCTGCCCGAGCCCGCCCGCGACCCCGGCGCCTGATACGCTGACCTCTACCCAGGCGCGCATAGAGCCGCTTTACAACCGACAAAGTTCGGCTAATGTTCTCTCATGATTCGCACGCTCGTCGCCGGAATTCTGCTGTTCGTCGCGCCCCACGCTGCGGCGGACGACCGGATTAAAGGTCCAATCCTGGCGGATGTGCTGCGCGTCGTCGACGGGGACACGATCGAGGTGCGCGCCCATGTCTGGCCGGGCCAGAGCGTCGAGGTCAAGGTGCGCCTCGCCGGCATCGACGCGCCGGAGCTCTCCCGCGCCGGGTGCGACGCCGAGCGGGACACCGCCGTCTCCGCCCGCGACGCTCTGGAAGCCACGCTTCAAGGCGCCCTCGTTCTGCGCGACATACGCCATGGAAAATATGGCGGCCGCGTCCTCGCGTCAGCGGCGACACCCGACGGCCGCGACCTCGGCGACATCCTTCTGTCCCAGGGGTTGGCGGTGCGCTATGGCGACGACGCGTCCTGGTGCGCGGGGGCCTAGCCGGCCCGACATGGTTTGAGGCGAGAGAGCCACAGGATGGGCTGGCGCCCCGCTCGCCCTATCCCCCGCCCCGCGCCCCCCTCCCCCCCGCCGGACCGGGCGCGCCCAGAGTAAACCCCGCGCCCCTATCCGCCCCCTTTCCCGCCCGGCGCACACTCCCCCTTGCTTCGTTGTCGGAGGGCGGTCCGGACCGGCCGGGCGGCGGCGGGGCGC
>CAZQZC010000075.1:0-12388 GCA_964597685.1 uncultured Hyphomonadaceae bacterium
GCGCCGGACGGCGGGGCGATCGACATGTCGTTGTCGCTCAAGATGACAATCATACGCCGGCCAAGCGCGCCGAGATTGTTCAGCCCCTCAAGGGCCATGCCGCCCGACAAGGCGCCGTCGCCGATGATGGCGACCACCGATTCGTCCGTTCCCGCCAAATCCCGCGCCGTTGCGAAGCCGAGCCCAGCCGAAATCGAGGTCGACGAATGCGCCGCGCCGAAGCAATCATGCGCACTCTCGTCGCGGCACGTGAAGCCGGCCAGTCCGCCGCCTTGGCGCAGGGTGTGCAGCCGGTCGCGGCGCCCGGTCAGCAACTTGTGCGGGTAGCATTGGTGACTGACATCCCAAATGAACTTGTCGGACGGGGTGCTGAAAACGCGATGCAGCGCAACGGTTAGTTCGACGACGCCCAGGCTCGAGCCGAGATGACCGCCGATCTTTGATACGGTTTCGATGACTTCGTTTCGAACCCAATCGACCGCGTCCTGCAGGCGATCCGTCGGCAGAGCCTTGAGGTCTTCGGGCGTGTTAAGCGGGGCGAGCGCCGACTCCATCGGCGTGCTTAAGGCGTCAAGCGGCAATCCCAGCCTCCATAGTCCAATCCATCCTTACTCGCATAACTGGCATGAACGAGCGCAAAGCCTAATCGAGCGCGAGTCAAACCTTTGTGAGAGAGCGGCGCGCTCCTACACCTAATGCGCGCGTCAGGCTAGGGGTGGCGTTGGCCCGGTTTGTTGGTCTAGGAACTTGCCATTTGAGCAAAGCCGGGCAACACAGGCGCCGAGTTCGGAGCGGATGACCATGGACGCAACCAAATCCCTTGAAGTGTTTCTCGCGACCCCCCGCGGTTTTTGTGCAGGGGTCGAGCGCGCGATCGATATCGTGGAGCTTGCGTTGGAGAAGTACGGCGCGCCGGTCTACGTGCGCCATGAAATCGTCCACAACAAACGGGTCGTCGAGACGCTTCGCGAGCAGGGCGCTGTGTTTGTTGAGGAATTGGACGAAGTTCCCGCCGGCGCTGTGACGATCTTCTCCGCCCACGGCGTGTCGCGGAAAGTTGAGACGGCGGCGGAAGACCGCCAGCTGGAAGTGATCGACGCCACATGCCCTCTGGTCACCAAGGTCCACAAGGAGGGGCGGCGCTACGCCGGGCGCGGGTTCGACGTTATCCTGATCGGCCACCTCGGACACCCCGAAGTCGAGGGCACGTTGGGGCAGATCGACGGGCGCGTTCACGTCGTTGATACGCCCGAAGACGTTGAAAAGCTTGATGTAACTGACCCAGACAAGGTCTCCTACGTCACCCAGACGACCCTCAGCGTGTCCGACACGCGCGACGTCATCCAGGCGATCAAGAAGCGCTTCCCAAGCGTTGTCGGACCGGATACGCGCGACATTTGCTACGCCACCCAGAACCGGCAGACCGCCGTGCTGGAATTGGCTCAAAGGGCGGATCTTATTTTGGTCGTCGGCGCCAATAATTCTTCAAACTCGAACCGCTTGCGTGAAATCGCCGAAACCGCCGGCACGATCAGTAAATTGATCAACGACGCGACCGAGATCGACGCGGCGTGGCTCAATAATGTCGACAAAGTCGGCATCACCGCGGGCGCTTCCGCGCCGGAGACCTTGGTCCAAGAGGTGATCCAGAAATTGCGCGAATTCGCAAATGTGACAGTTTCGGAGCTTGAAGGGGTCAACGAAGACATACATTTCAAGCTTCCGCCGCAATTGGCGGAGATGAAACGCGTCGTCGCCGCAGAATAAGCACTCAGGTCAGCAGGTTACGAGAACAGGAGAGGACCGGTCATGCCCGTTCCCGTCAAACAGCAGGCCGCCGTGGCCGGTTACATTGCGAAACAAAAATTGCTCGGCAAAAAGCGCTATCCGCTCGTGCTGATGCTCGAACCGCTATTCCGCTGCAATCTTGCGTGCGCTGGCTGCGGCAAGATCGATTATCCGGACCTCATTCTGAACCGCCGCCTGACGCCGCAGGAATGCTGGGACGCGGCGGACGAATGCGGCGCGCCGATCGTTTCCATTCCTGGCGGCGAACCTCTGATCCACAAGGAAATCGACCAGATCGTTGAGGGCTTGGTGGCGCGGAAGAAGTTCGTTTCGCTCTGCACGAACGCCCTTCTGCTTGAGAAAAAGCTCCATCTTTTCAAGCCATCGCCCTACCTTTTCTTCTCCGTTCACCTCGACGGGCTTGAGAAGCGCCACGACGAGGCCGTTTGCCAGGACGGCGTGTTTAAGAAGGCTGTTCAGGCCATCAAAGCGGCGCAGGACAAAGGCTTTCAGGTCAACGTCAACGCCACGATCTTCGACGGCTACCCAGCCGAGGAACTCGCCGATTATCTCGATTTCGCGACTGGGCTCGGGGTCAATATCTCGCTATCGCCCGGCTTCGCCTATGAGCGCGCCCCCGATCAGGAGCATTTCTTCAACCGCCAACGGACGAAGAAGTTTTTCCGAGATCTGTTCAAGATCCAGAAGGATCGCGGCGTGAAGTGGAACTTGTCCCATACGGCGCTCTACCTTGATTTCCTTGCGGGAAATCAGGAAATGCAGTGCACGCCCTGGGGCATGCCCACTCGCAATGTCTTCGGTTGGCAAAAGCCCTGCTATCTCCTCGGCGAGGGGTATGCGGAGACGTTCCAAGAGCTTATGGACGACACCGAATGGGAAAAGTACGGCACCGGCGCGTACGAAAAGTGCGCCGATTGCATGGCCCATTGCGGTTATGAGCCGACTGCCGCCGACATGGCCTTCTCCAAGCCGTGGAAGATGGCGGGTCTCGCCGTCCGCGGCTTGAAAACCGAGGGCGAGATGGCGCCTGAGATCGATCTGTCTTCCCAACGGCCGGCCGAGGAGCACCATGAGCGCCTGGTCGACGAGGAGATGGCGAAGCTGGAAGCGGATCAGGATTCCAAAGCGGAAGACGATCGGGCGCGCACCACGCTGATCCAGGCCAACTGACACCGCTTCAACGGCACACCTTTGGTTTCTTGTGCGACCCTGCACTGCAGGGCTGAATCGCATTGTATCGGCGTAAACCGGCCTAAAACCGGCGCCCCAGATACTGGATCAGCGGCACAGTTCCGATCGGCCGGCTGTACCCCTGCAGCCATTGAGGTTGGAGTCCCGGTGGCGCGCCATTCGAGTGTCGGTGCTTTAGAGGCGCCGTTTGGCGGGCGCCGTCTCAGTCAGCGGCTGCGCTCGCATAGGCTGTCAGCGCCGCTGCGGCCCGTTTGAGCGTCGCCAAACCCGCATCGGAATCTCCCTTCAAGGAGAGCAGGGCCGGCAGATCCATCGGGCGGCGAATGAGGCCTGCAATCGTCGCCAGCGTCCGCACGCCGCCGGATTCGTCGACAGCGTTCATGGCGCTGGGCGGCAGGGCGCGGTCGGCGGGGTCGGCTACGGCTCTGACGACGACGACAGGACGTCCCGCCGCCGCAGCAGCGCGCGCCACGCGGTGACTTTCCATGTCGACGGCGGCTGCGGCGAAGGCAGAAAAAAGCTCCGCCTTCCGGGCGGCGCTGTCGACGATGGTTTCGCTGCCGAGGATCGGTGCGCCGCCCGCCTCGCAGTCCAGGCCGAGCTTCGCCGCCAATGCGGCGTCGACGGCATGGCGCGCGCCCGTTTCATCCACGATTTCTGACGGGATAAGCAGGTCGCCTGGCGTTCGGGCGGGGTCGAGGCCGCCGGCGAGTCCAAAGCTCACAAGAACGTCAGCGCCACCCGAGGCGAGCCGCAGGGCCTCGGCCTCCGCTTTGTCGGGTCGGGCTCCCGAAACGCCGACGAGCATATTCGGCAGCGATTCAAGCACCGCCGCTTCAGATTTCAAGCCGCAGACGATTCCGAGCTTCATGCCGCCGCCAGGCTGGACGCGGTCTCGCCCGACCGCACGGCGCCTTCGATCGTCGCCGGAAGGCCGGTGTCGATCGTATCGCCGGCGAGGAAGAGGTTCGAAAGTTGCGTGCGCGGCTTCGGACGTCTGCGGACGTTTTCAGGCGTCTGGCGGAACGTGGCGCGTTTCTCGCGGATGATCCGCGCCGCCGCGAAGGTCGCGCCTTTGGGCAGACCGAGGGCCGCGACGGTTTCCGCCCAGAGGAGCGGGATCAATTCGTCGTGCGGACGCTCCGCGCCCTCGACGGCCTCGGCGGCGCTGACGGTCAAGCTGATCACATCGTCGTGGGGGAAGATCCACTGGCAAACCCCGCCAAGCGTCCCAAGGATCGGCGGCAAGCCCTTGGCCAGTTCTGGGTCTGAGAGCAGAAAATGCGCGTTCAGGATGGCTGAGGCCTCCTCCGGCGCATTGGCTTCAGGCAACAGCGCGTTCAGCCTGATGGGCGGCGCCGCCAAGATCACTTGGTCGTCGGGACCAAGCTCGACGGGATCGCCGCTGGCGAAGCGCAGCGTCGTAACCCGGCCGTTCTCGCGGTCGATTTGCTTCAAGACACGGTTGAACTGAACCGGCGCGCCAGCGGCTTCGAGCGTCCTCAGCGCCGGGTCGACCAACGCCGGGCCGAGCCCCTTGGGCGCGAAGAGAGGGCGCGCCAGTCGTCCGTCGCGCCAGGCTTCCAGCGCGGTGGCCCGCATCAGTTTCGCACTCGCCTCGGCCGGCGGGAGATTCATCACCGCGAAGGACATCGGTTCCCAGAACCGCGTGAGCGCGGGTCCTTTCGGGTTCAACAGGCCGCCAATCGTGTCGTCGGCGCCGGCGAACAGGATGCGGCCCGCCCCAGCCATGGCTGAGACCTTGACGCCAGCCGGCCGTCGCGACGCGACAAAGGGCCACCAGGGCACCACCCCGTCGTTCATATGAACGCGCCAGCGCTCGCCCGTCGTCACGTCGACAAAGGGGAAATCCGCCGCCGGCGCCGGCGTCAGGGCGTCCGCTGCGCCGGCCCGCTTCAGATAGGCTTGGACGGAGGTGTTGCCGCTCAGAACCAAATGGTTCCCGTTGTCGATCTGGCGGCCAAGTTTCTCGTCGTAAAAGCTGCGGCAGCGCCCGCCCGCATGGCCCGCGCCTTCGTAGACCTGCACCCGTCGCCCGCGCTCGAGGGCATGCAACGCAGCCGAGAGCCCGGCGAGCCCGGCGCCGATAACGTGGAGCGCTCCGCTCATGCCAGCGAGGCGCGGGGCGCTCGTCCGGGGCCTGCGAAGGCGTATTTCAGGCCGCGCCACAATTTCTGGCGCTTCGACAGAAGCTCTTCATCCGGCGCGCGGCGCCAGTCCATGCCCTCCATACGGTCGAGGTACCCCTCATACGCGCCCATCATCAGAAGGGCCGGGCGCAGCTTCGCGCGCGAATGGTCCGCCGCCAGCGCGCGGGCCTGGTCGTAGAAGCCTCGCGCCTCGGCGCCAATTTCCCGACAGACCTCGGGCAAGCCTGGATGACGCGCCACGCTGGCCGGATCGTCGCTTGGCAGGCCATGGGCCTCCAGAAGCTCCTTCGGCAGGTAGAGCCGGCCGATGGCGGCGTCCTCTTCGACATCGCGGAGAATATTGGTGAGTTGGAAGGCGTCACCCAGCGCCAGGGCGAAGCGGTCAGAAATCTCCCCGCGCCAGGCTCCGAACAGGCGCATCGACAGCATGCCGACGGAGCCGGCCACACGCCGCGTATAGGCCGCGAGCCCGTCGCGCGTCGGACCGACGACCGGTCCGTGGGCGTCGGTCTCCATGCCCTCGATCATCATCAGAAATTCCTGCTTCGGCAGGTCGTAGGCTTCGACGGAGGGCTTAAGCGCCAGGCCGACCGCCGATTGCGGCGCGCCAGCGTAGAGCCGGTCAACCTCCTCGCGCCAGGCGTCGAGGGCGGCCTGCTTGTCGTCGACCGGGAAATCGCCGTCCGCAATGTCGTCGACGACCCGGCAAAAGGCGTAGACCGCGCGCATCCCCTCGCGGCGGGGCTTCGGCAGGATCGCCATGCCGGCCCCGAAACTGGTGCCGGAGCGCGTCGTGATCTCTGCGGCGACAATGACGGGATCTGCGCCCTCGGCCAAGGGCGAGGGCAGCAGCTCCGGCAGGGGCGGTTCGCCGCTCATGCCGCCTGCCTCGTGGGCGTTTTTGGCGGCGCGATCAGGCCGGACCAGGCGCCGGATACGCCGGCGAGCGCGAAATCAGCCTTCGACAGAGCCACCCGCATGGCCAGCGGATCACCCCTGCGCAGCCGCGCCGATAAGCGCTTGGCCAGGTTCACGATCACCGCGCTTTCCGCGGCGAGGCGGCGGCTCTTCAAGCCGGAGACAAGTCGCTCCGCGGTGGCGTTCAAATCGTCGCAGACATCCAGCATCCGGTCCATCACCGTTCGGAACGCGGGCGAAAGGCGGTTGCGGTCGACGGCTTCGATCGTGTCGCCTTCGCCTTCCAGCCAATCGAGCGGGATGTAGACGCGATCCAGCTCCCGCCGGTCTTCGCCGCAATCTTGAAGGTGGTTAAGGATCTGAAGCGAGGTGCAGAGCGCGTCTGACGCCGGCCAAAGCGTGCGGTCTTCCCCATGGAGATCAAGGAGGTAGCGCCCAACTGGATTGGCCGACAGCCGGCAATAGGCGAGCAAATCGTCCAGCGTGCGATAGCGCAGCATGTCGGCGTCCTGTTTGAAGGCGCGCAAGAGGTCGAGCCCATGTTCGGCCGGAACGTTCGTCTCCGCCATGGAGCGGCGCAGGGCTTCGGGCCGGGTCAGCCCGTCGGCGTCGCCCGCGAGCACGGCGCCGTAGGCGTCCAAGCGCCTCTTCTTTTCTTCCGGGGACAGATGGCCGGCGTCGGCGATGTCGTCCGCGGCGCGGGCGAAGGCGTAATAGGTCGCAATGTGCGGGCGCAGCGGCGGGCGGATCAGGAAAGACCCGACGGGAAAATTCTCGTCGTCGGATCCCTTGCCGGAGGAGGCTTCGATCTCGTCGTCTCGGTAGGTGGGGCGCATGGCGGTCGTCTTATCCATGCGGGGGCCCGGCGGCAAGCGAGCGTGTCTTGCACGCGGCGCCTCATGCCCCCAAAAGCGCCGCCATGGTTCTCCTTTCCGCGCTCTCGTTTCTCATCTGGCTTGGCCTGATCTTCGCTCACGGCCGCTTTTGGGCGTGCGACCAGCGTTTGGCGGCGAGCCCGGCGCCAGCGCGCTGGCCCGACGTCGCCATAATCATTCCGGCCCGCGACGAGGCGGAGACCGCGCGGCGCATCGTGGCGGCCCATATGGCGTCAGATTATCCGGGACGGATGGAGGTGTTTCTGGTCGACGACGGCTCGACGGACGGCACGGCTGACGAAGCGCGCGCTGGCGCTGGCGGCGCGAACCGGACGCTGCATGTGGTCGACGCGCCCCCGCTCCAGCCGGGTTGGAGCGGCAAGCTCTGGGCGCTGAATTCCGGGCTGGCGGCCGCGCGTGAGACGATGCCCGAGGCTGAATACGTTCTTCTCACCGACGCCGATATCGAGCACGGCGAGCGCCTGCTCAAGGGATTGGTCGCGCGGGCGGAGGACAAGGGTCTGTCGCTCGTCTCGGTCATGGCGAAGCTGGATTCGCGCGGGCTGTGGGGCGGGCTTTTGATCCCGGCCTTCATCTTCTTCTTCCAGAAACTCTATCCGTTTCCGCGCGTGAACAGGCCGACCAGCGCGACAGCGGGCGCGGCGGGCGGCGTGGTTCTTCTGCGCCGCGACGCTTTGGACGAGATCGGCGGCGTCGGCGCCATTCGTGGCGCGTTGATTGACGATTGCACGCTGGCGGCCAACGTGAAGCGCGGACCCCCGCGCCGGGCGATCGAGCTTGTCCTGTCGGATGCAGCCGCCCCCGCGACGAGCTTGCGCGACAATCGCGCCTTCGGGTCGATCCGCACCATGATCGCACGCACGGCCTTCACCCAATTGGAATATTCGACACTGAAGCTCGTGGGCGCGCTTCTGGGCATGGCGCTCGTGTACCTGGCTGGGCCGCTTGCGCTTTTGACCTGGCCGCTTCACGCGAATGCGGCCGCCGCTGGGCTGGGCGCGGCGACGTGGGGCGCGATGGTTTTCGCTTACGCGCCGACGCTGCGGCTCTACGACCAACCCGTCTGGAACGGGCTCGCATTGCCGTTTGCGGCTTTGCTTTACACCGGCTTCACTCTCGATTCGGCCGTTCAGCACTGGCGGGGGCGCGGCGGACGCTGGAAGGGGCGGACCTATCCCGCCGGCGGGTGAGGCGCGAGACCGGTTTCCGCCATCCAGAGGAGTGCGTCCTTCAACGCGGTTTCGAGCGGCGGCGGCGCAAAGCCGAGCTCCTCGCGCGCCCTGGCGTTGGAGAAACGCACCCGCCGGCCAGCCAGGCGCACGCCGGTCAGCGGCGCGTTTGGCGGGCGTCCGGTCAGCGCAGAGAGCCCAGCCTCGACCCAGGCTGCGCTCCAAGCGAGACGGTAGGGCGCCCTCGCTTTCGGAGCCGGCGTTCCGGTGTCGCGTTCGATCAGGGCTGCGACGTCGCCGAGCGGCAGGTCCTCCCCCGTCAACAGGTAACGCCGGCCTGGCGCGCCCCGGTCCATGGCGGCCAGAATCCCGTCGGCGACCGCGCGCGCGTCGACGAGGTTGATCAGGCAATCGAGATAAGCGGGCAGGGCGCCGCGCGCGAAGTCGCGGATCATCTTGCTGGGCGGGGTGAGGCGATGGTCGCCTGGCCCCACCGGCGAAGACGGCAGGACGATCGACGCGTCGAGGCCTGCTTCGACGGCGTCGAGGATTGCAAGCTCGGCCCGACGCTTTGAGCGGGGGTAGGCCCCAAGCAGAGCGTCGGGCGCGATCTCGTGGGTTTCGTCCAAGGTCCGTTCGGGGCGGTCGGGTCCGGCGACGAGGGTCGTGTAAGACGATACGTGGACCAGTCTGGCGCCTGCAGTTCGGGCTGCTGCGCAGACTGCGCGCGTTCCCCCGACATTGATCCGCTCATAATCTTCCGCCCGCCGGGTCCACAGGTCGGCGATGGCGGCGGCGTGGATGATCGCGTCGACCCCGTCGGCCGCGCGGGCGAGGAGCTCCGCGTCAAGAATGGAGCCTTCGATCTGCGTCCAGCCGACCTGTGGCTTGGGAAAGGCGAGGTCGAGCCCGATCGCCTGATCGCCGCGCGCATTCAGCGCTGCGCAGACATGGCCGCCGAGGAATCCGCCGCCGCCGGTGACCAAGACCCGCCGGCTCACAACCCCCCCTCGCGGCAGACGAGCAAGCCGTTGTCGCGGATCGACCCGGCGATGAGCAAATCGCTCGTCAACAGGCCGACGGTCGCGCCTGAGAAGAGATCGCCGGACCGGTCCTCGAAGAGCAGCTCCGTCGCGCCCGTCGCTGGGTCCAAAGCGATTATGCGGCTTGGCGCCCTGTCGCGGCGCCCATAGCGGTAGCGGGCGAAGGCGATCAGATCAGGCTGCAGGGCGACAACCAAGCGCCCGTCTGGGGCGCGTGTGAGATTGTCCGGCGCGCCGGGCGTCTTCAGTTTGGCGCCCGCGCCGTCGCCATCGATGATCCGGACCTGCTTGGCGCGGGTCTCGGCGACTGCGAGGACGTCGTCGCCCAGGCGCGCGACGCCGTTGGCGAAGAACAAGCCGCCTGCGAGCGTTGTCGTTTTGTCGTCCAGCCCATGGCGAACAAGCCGGGCTTTGCGCGCGCCGAAGACCCGCTCGTCGAAGGCCCATCCGGGGCATTTCGCGCGGTCTAGACTGATGAGCAGCGGCCCGCCGTCCAAAATGGCGATGTCGTTTGCCGCGCAATAGGCCGCCGTGTCGATCGACCGGATCAGCTTCGCGCCTTCGTCGCGCACCTCGTAGATTTCGAGGATGGGGGCCAGTCCGTCGCCGCCGCTGCGGTTGACGACCGCGATCCGGTCGCCGCGTGCGTCGATCCCGTGGGGACGCAGGCCGCCGGACGGGCCTGCAGCGGCGATCGAGCCGACGGTTAGATCACCCTCGGCCAGGGCGTCGGGTTGGATTGCATACAGACCGCCATTGGGCGGTTGGCCGCGATCCTTCAGGGCCGCTTCAGCGGCGAGCCGATCATAAGCCGACAGCACGATCCGTCCGTCAGCGAGGCGCGCTAGGTCTTCCGCGCCCGCAACCGACCACCCCGTCTCGGCGTCCGCCAGACGCCGCACGGCGCAGTCTTCGAGCGTGTAGCGTGGCGGGCCAAGGTCCTGTCCACCGCACGCTGCTAAGAGGCCGACCGTCAGCGCCCCAACGGCTCGCCTCACGCCGTCCTCGGCGTCGGCGTGGCGTAGGAATACTTGTCGAGCCAATGCGCCCAGGCGCCCGACACTTTGTCGACCGCTTCAGCGTCGCCTTTGAAGGCGTTCTTCTTGTAGGATTTGACGCTCTTTAGATACGCTTCGAAGGTCGGCGCGGCGTCGGTGAAGCCGGGCAACTCCAGTGTCTGATAGATCGTCGCGAGCGCGCCCATCGGGTCGGCGTCGAGGTCGGCGTAGGCGATCTCCACGAAATCGGGCGCCTCCCAACCCGCTGTTTCCGCCTCGTAGGCCTGCATCACGCGGTCGTAGATCCTGAGGATCGTGGCGTCGATGTCGACATGGTCCCAGGGCTGAAGCGCCATGACCTTCAGAAGCTGGGTCCAGAAATTCCGCATCGACAGGAAGACGTCGAACGGATCGCGGTGGATGTGGATGAATTTCGCGCCCGGGAAGATGCGCTTCAGCATGGCCGGCCGGGCGGTGTAGGTCGGGTTCTTGATCAGAAGCCGCTCGCCCTGGTGCTTTGAGAGCTTGCGCAGGAACAAGGTGAAGGCGCGCTCCCAGTCCTGCACGTCCTCGGGGCTCGCATCGTCGAAGAACAGGCCGCGATTGACGAAAAAGTCGAACCGGGCCGGGAAGTAGATGCCGTGATAGAAGGACATCGTCGACATGTTGGCGATGGCGATCTCGTCTTCCTGCGGGCTGGTGGGCGTGACGGGAATATTGTCGATGTACCGGCTGTCGGGCAGCGCCTTGTTCAAAAAGGGCTGCAACATCCGCCCGAGATAGAGCATGTCCCACGGCATCCCGACAACGGTCGGCGGAACGTAGCCGAACCGGCCGAGGCTCATGACATTATAGAGGTGCGTCGTGCCGGAGCGCCAATGGCCGAGGATGAAGACCGGCGCCTCCATCTCCTGAAGCTTGGGCGTGACGGCGTCGCCGCGCGCCTTTTCCAGCGCCGTGAATGGCGCGCGGCCGAGGATCGAGGCGCGGATCGCCCGCAGGCGCTTCGCATCGACGCCGGGACCAGCTTCGCCCACGACGCGATTGAAAGTCTTGAGATCGGCGCCGCTGAGCGGATGCGCCATGTTGAACACCTCATACGGGCTGCGCCGACGAAACGTCGACGGGCGTGGAGCACTGGCGTGGTTCCCTAATCCAGGATGCCGCGTGAGGGAAAGCGCAACACGCAATTTACTAAAGCCAACCCCGAAAATATGCGCGCAAGAGGCGAAAATGTCAGAAACGTGGCATTTATTCGCGTGAAAGAAGAAAATTTCATCGATTCAATAAGGTGAGAAAAAACAAATATCGCGCAGAACGTGCGTCGCGGGTCGACAGATATCCGCGATTAACCAGAAAGGTAGATGACGATGAAAAAACTCCACCTCCTTGCGGCCGCCTCCTTGGCCGCTCTCGCGGCGGCGCCGGCCATTGCGGCCGACGCTGAATCCGACGCCGGCGCGCTGATCATCGCTCCGCTGCAAATCTCGAACGCTCAGCCGCTCTACTTCGGCACGATCGCGCCCAGCCTGACGGCTTCGGACACGGTTGTCGTTTCTGCGGCCGGCGCTCTGACCTGCGGCGCTGAGCTGACCTGCTTGGACGGCGACCACACGGCTGCGGCGTTTGACGTCACCGGCGAAGAAGATCGCGTTTACACGATCACGCTGCCCACCAACATCTCAATCGAGAACCTCGCTGGCGACACGATGAACGTGAATGCGTTCTCCGGCTCGCAAGCTTCGGGCACGCTGGTCGCGGGTGCGGACAGCTTCACGGTCGGCGGCACGCTGAGCGTCGGCGCGAACCAAGGCGCTGGCGAATACACCGGCACGTTCTCCGTGACGGTCGAGTACCAGTAAGCGGTCTCGAAACTCTCATCGCTGCGCGGGCCGGGTCGGCTTACGCCCCTCGCCGGTTTGGCCCGCGCAGCACCTCTTCCGCGCATGCGGAATGATCAGGAAAGCCAGTCCAATGTTTCTCCGCTTGTCCTTATTGTCGCTCTGTCTCGCCGCCCCGCTTGCCGGCCACGCATTTGCGCAAGAGGGCGACGGCGTCGAATTGGACTTCGACGGGAACGCCGGCGCGGTTATTCTGAACGGCCTCACCGTACGCACCCGGCGAGACCACGATTACCGGACCATCGCGCCCAGCCACCCCCAAGCCCGCCCCGTGAACGTCAATCGCGGGCGG
>CAZQZC010000076.1:0-11775 GCA_964597685.1 uncultured Hyphomonadaceae bacterium
GCGACGGGCGACCAACCTGTGTCGAACCTGCGCCTCGAAATGCAGATGAACATGCAATCGAATTGCGCGGTCTTCCGAAGCGGCGACATTTTGCGCGAAGGCGTTGAGAAGATTGACGACGTTTTCAAGAAACTGCCCGGCCTCGACGTGAAGGATCGCGGCATGGTGTGGAACACCGATCTCGTCGAAGCGCTGGAATTCGACAATCTCATCGCCCAAGCGGCGGTGACGGTGAACTCCGCCGCCAATCGCGAAGAAAGCCGCGGCGCCCATGCGCGCGAAGACTTCGCTGACCGCGACGACAATAATTGGATGAAGCACACGCTCGCCTGGGTCGACGACGCCGGCAAGGTCAATATCGATTACCGCCCCGTGCACGATTACACGATGTCGAACGATATCGCGTACATCGAGCCGAAGGCGCGGGTTTACTGAGACACGTCAGGACACGCTCGACATGGTCGAACTCACCCTTCCGAAGAATTCCAAGATCGGCAAAGGCAAAGCCTGGCCAAAGCCGGACGGCGCCAAGGCCCAAGACCTGAAGCGCTTCCGCATTTACCGCTATTCGCCCGAAGACGGCGGAAATCCGCGCTGGGACACCTATTGGGTCGACATGTCGAAATGCGGCCCCATGGTCCTGGACGTCTTGTTTTACATCAAGAACACGATCGACCCGACGCTCGCCTTCCGCCGATCCTGCCGGGAGGGTGTGTGCGGCTCCTGCGCCATGAACATCGGCGGGCGCAATACGATCGCTTGTACGAAGGGCTGGGACGAGATCGCCGGCTCCACCATCACCATCGCGCCGCTGCCGAGCCAACCGGTGGTGCGGGACCTGATCCCGGATCTCACGACCTTCTACGCCCAGCACGCCTATGTGCAGCCCTATCTGAAGACCGATACGCCCTCACCGGAAAAAGAATGGGGCCAAAGCGAGGACGACCGCTCCAAGCTCGACGGCCTTTACGAGTGCATCCTGTGCGCCTCGTGCACAACGTCCTGTCCATCCTATTGGTGGAATGGCGACAAGTATCTGGGTCCCGCCGCACTCTTGCAGGCTTATCGATGGTTAATCGATTCGCGCGACGAGGGGACGGGCGAGCGCCTCGACGACCTTGAAGACCCCTTCAAGCTCTATCGCTGCCACACGATCATGAATTGCGCACAGGTCTGCCCCAAGGGCCTGAACCCGGCCAAAGCCATCGCCCAGATCAAGGGCATGATGGTCGAGCGGGTGGCTTAAGGCGCGTTCGGGACGATCGCCCAGCGCGGCGCTGGAGTTTTCCGCGCCGGGCGTCGCCTCCCTCCCCATTTCAGTGGTGGTGCGCTGACACCGCTTCAGCGAGGTGGCCCGTCAACCGGTTCGGCGCGGCGTTGGACACATCGCCCAAGCTCAACATGCCGACCAGGCGCTTCTGCGCATCGATGACCGGCAGGCGGCGGATCTGCTTCTCCTCCATCAGCTCGATCGCCTCTTCGAGGTCCTCGTCTTCTTTGGCGTAGAAGATGCCGCTCGTCATGACGTCGCGGGCGGTGCAGGTTGAGAGGTCTTTGCCATCGGCCACGGCCCGGCAGGTGATGTCGCGGTCGGTGACCATGCCGATCAGCCGGTCATTCTCACCGATCGGCACAGCGCCGATATCGTCGTC
Source organism: uncultured Hyphomonadaceae bacterium (assembly GCA_964597685.1). GTDB lineage: Bacteria > Pseudomonadota > Alphaproteobacteria > Caulobacterales > Hyphomonadaceae > JBCBTJ01. Next base: position 1,653 of record CAZQZC010000076.1, read on the forward strand.
GCGCATGAGCTTTGCAATTTCGCTCAGCGGCGTCGACGGGTCGCGCCATTCGGCGGTGCGGTGCATGGCTTGTTTCACTTTCATGGGGGTCCTCCCTCTTGTCGTTGTCCGCAGCGTCGCCTGCCGAGACAGGTTGCGCCTTGACCGGGATCAAGCAGAGAGCGTCTGCCCGAGCGCGTGTCGTCTTAGAACGACCGCTCGACAAAAAAGTTGAACGTGCTGACGCGGAGGCCGTCGACTTCAAGGCTCGCCAGGCCGGGGGCGGGAGCGAACGTCGCGCCGGTCGTGCCGACAAAAGCGTAATCGGCCCCAAGACTGAGGCGCGGCGTGATTTTGAAACCCACGCCTGCGCGCGCTTGGAAGGCGAGGTTCCAGTCGGCGTCCTCAAACGCCGCGCCGGCCGCCAGATCGCCGACCCCGTTGACATTGGCCGCGCCGAGCGCGCCGCCAGCGTAGAGCCGGAACGTTTCGGTTCTCTCAATGTCGTAGGTGAAGCCGGCGAGCAGAATATGGGCGACTGCGCGGTCGGCGTCCGGGATCGCGGGCTCTGGCGCGTCGTCGTCCGCGTCCAACAAGACCAATTGATCCAGGCCCGAACGAAGATAGCGATACTCAAGCTCCGTCCGGAACGATCCGCCGAGGCCGCGTCCAATGGCGGCCGCGCCGGTGATCGCAGTGCCGAAATCGATGTCCAGCGCGACAGGGGGGACATCGCCCCCAGGCTCCGCCACGGTCGACAGGGCGATCGGCCGGCCGAATCCGGCAGACAAACGGGCGTAATACTCGGAGTCTTCGGCGTCCGCCGACGGCGGCAGAGCGATTAGGGCGCAAACGGCGACAAGTCTCATTGGGCGCTCCGCGTAAACACATCCCGACCCCACATCAGCGCACCGTCGCAACACAGATCAAGCGGAATCGGTCGGTGCTCTCGGAACGGATCTGCGCCGTGCCAATGGAGCAACGCTCTCCGGTCAGACCAGGCCGTCGCACCCCTGCGGACTGGGCGTCGCCGCAAAGAACCGTTAGACCCGACGCCAATGGGGGCGGACGTCGCGCTCAGGCCTCTGGATGATGGAGCCAACCCATGCAGTGGAGCAGTCTTCTTGTTTGGGCGGGCGTCTTGGCCGGCGGACTGATCGCCGCCCAGGGGGCCATTAACGGTCGCCTCGCAAGCCATCTCGGCGGCCCGCTTCAAGCGGCTCTGGTGTCGTTTTCGGTTGGCTGGATTGTGTTGTTCACGCTGACCGTCGCGTTGCGGCAGCCGGCGCCCGCCCTCAACGCAGCCGCCGGCGCGCCCTGGTGGGCCTGGGTCGGCGGGGCGATGGGCGCCTTCATGGTGGCCATGGCGGCGACCGCCGTGCCGCGCATCGGCGTGGCCGCTTGGGTCAGCGCGGTCATCGCCGGCCAACTCGTCGCAGCGATCGCATACGACCATGTCGGCGCCTTTGGGCAGGCCGTGCGCGAGGCGAGTTGGCAGCGGTTTCTCGGCGCAGCGCTGTTGGCGGGCGGGGTCTACCTCATTCGGCGTTATTGATCGGCCAGGCGTGGTTCACCGGCGCGCGGCCCGATCCAAAGCCCGGCGCGGTTTCGATCGCGCGGCGAAGATAGGTCCGGGCGGCGTCGACGGCGTCCGGGAGAGACGCACCCCGGGCGAGCTTCGCGGCAATTGCGCTGGCGAGCGTGCAGCCCGTGCCGTGGGTCGCCCGAGTTTGAAGCCGCGGGCCTTCGAAAAACCATTCTCCGTCCGGTGTCTGCAACACATCGACCATGGGATCGCCGGCCACATGCCCGCCTTTCACCAGCGCTCCCTTGGCGCCGAGCTCCAACAGGGCCTCAGCCGCCCGGCGCTGGCCATCCAAAGTTTCGACGGCCTTTCCGGTCAGCACTTCGGCTTCGGGCGCGTTCGGCGTCGCGACGTCCGCCATCGGCAGGAGGAGCGAGCGGATCGCATCGACCGCCTTCGCCTCAAGCAGCCTTTGGCCCGACGAGGCGACCATGACGGGATCGACCACCTTGGGAACGTTGCTCGCCCGCGACGCAAACCGCTCGGCCAGGGCTTCCACGAGCGGCGTCGGTCCAAGCAGGCCTGTTTTCACCGCATCGGCGCCTAGATCCGCCAGAACCGCGTCGAATTGGGCGAGCACGGCCTCAAGGGGCAACGGCCAAGCCCCGTGAACGCCGGTCGTATCCTGCGCAGTCACGGTTGTAATCGCCGTCGCGGCGAAACCGCCGAGGGCGGTGACGGTCTTTATATCGGCCTGGATCCCCGCCGCGCCGCCTGAATCCGACCCGGCGACAATAAGGACGCGCCCTTTCGGCGCTTTTTTGTCGGAGCTCAATCGCACACCTCAACATATTTCTCGGACAGAAACTCGTAGGTGCACGAATAGGTCGAGTCCGTGAAGCAGAACCAGTCGCCCTGGATCTCCTGGCAATCGCACTCGGCGATCTCGACGCCCAGTTTGCGGTTTCGGGATTCGACGGTGGCGGTGAAGGCGCGGCAATAATTATCGGCGCTGCGCCTGAAGTCGGCGACCGCGGACTCGCAAGCGGCTTCGCGCGTGGCGAAGCTGACCGGGTTGCCGGCCGCGTCTTCGGTGGCGGACGCGGCGCGAAACAATTGGCCAAGCGGCATGGACGGCGAGGTCCAAGCAGGCCGGGTTTCGCCCCGACAAATGGGCAGGATCTCTTCGCGGATCCGCGCGGCGTAATAGCCTTGAGGGAAGCTGCGCAAATAGTCCTGATAGTCGATTTTCAGCGCACTCGCCTGCGCCTTGGCGAACATCGCCTCCTCGCCGGCGCTGGGGCGCGTCGACGTCGACACACCGCCCGTGCTCGCCGCCCCATTGGGCCCGCCGGCGCCGCCGCCGATCAGGCCCGTGGACACAGCCCATACGCCCGCCCCGGCGGTAATGACCAAAGCCGCCAGCGCGCCGGCGACAAGGCTGAAATTCACGCGCCGCCGCTTAGCGGGCTTTTCAAGACCTTTGACCGGTTCGCCCGTCATGACCGCGCGGACGCTTTCGATGAAGAAATCCCAATGGGGATCCTCCACATCGCCGTCCCAATCGAAAAGGTCAGCCGCCTGGATCAGCCCGAACCCGAGCGGCGGGTTCACCTCGTCAATGCGAACAGGAACGAGCGCCCCGCGGGATTTGCCGACGCCGGCCTCCTCCTTCACCCATGGGGCCGACACCGAGAGTTCCGACCAGATTGCGACGACGCACTTGGCGGCGTTGAGTTCGGTCTGGATCGTTTGATCCCATTGGCTTCCAGGCGCGATGCCATGGTCCCACCAGACGCTGAACCCCTCGGTCCGCAGCCCTTCGACAATGCGCACCACACGGCCCGCGTCTTCTTTCTTGTACGAAATGAAGATGTCCGCCACGGCGTCCCCTCCGTTGCGTTTAACGATAGGCGCCTGCCTTAGCAGGCGTTAGCGCACGGGTCACGATGCACTGCCGAAGTCGAACGTCCAAGCGATTGCCAGATGAGACAATCAGCAACGCTCAACGCCCCCCTAGAAATCATCGTTTCTTCGAAAAGCCGGTCCCGCGTAAAGGGCGGGACGGAGACCAGACATGCCAAGCTTGCCATTCTATCAAATCGATGCGTTCGCCAGCCGCCCCTTTGAGGGCAACCAAGCGTGCGTCATGCCGCTGGACGGCTTCCTCAACGACGAAACACTGCAAGCGATCGCGGCGGAGAACAATGTTGCGGAGACCGCGTTCATTGTTCCGGTCGGCGACGGCGTCTGGCAGCTGCGCTGGTTCACGCCAGCCACAGAGGCGCCGCTCTGCGGGCACGCGACCCTCGCCGCCGCCCACGTCCTTTACGCCCATTCTGGCTATAACGGGGATATGGTCGCCTTCGACACGCGCCAATCCGGGCGGCTCTCGGTGACGCGGCGCTCCGGCGGGCGGCTCGAAATGGACTTCCCGGCCTCTCCCATCACGCAAGCCAGCGTGACCGATGCGCTGGCCGACGCCCTGGGCGCGCGGCCAATCGAAGTCTGGACGGGAGGCTACACCGCCGCCCTGTTCGAGACCGCTGAACAGGTGATCGACCTGGCCCCGAATCTAAGTGCGCTTGAAGGGCTTGCGACCGGCGATTGGGAGCCCGGCTGCGTCGGTTGCGCAGCCCCCGGCGGACCGGACGGCGCGGACGCCACCAGCCGGTTTTTCGCCCCCGGCGTCGGCTTGTCGGAGGATCCGGCGACGGGGTCCTGGCATTGCATGTTGGCGCCCTTGATGGCGGCGAAGCTGGGCAGGTCCGCGCTCGATTGTTTCCAGGCCTATCCCGGCCGAGGCGCGCGGATCGGCGTTGAACATCGCGGCGAGCGGGTCGGACTGATTGGTGAGGCGGTCACAATGATCGAAGGTCGGTTTCACCTTTGAGGTTAAATTGTTGTAAGGTTGATTAATCCAAACAACTTTTCTCCTGTCAAGAGAGAAACAAAACCAGAAATCAACTATCGTTTCCGTGCTGAGGGGCTCCAAGTCGAATGTACGGAGACATTCCATGCTGACCACGTTTCTCGCGCTCAGGCGGCTCAAATTCGGATGAAAGGGCTCTAGCGCCTGCGTCGCCATGCAGGATCTCACCGCAGCGCAGGGAGTGCTGGAGCACGTCGCATTTTCGAAGGACGAGTTCGAAACCCGTCAGGGGGCGCCGGCTCCCGATTTTGATGATTGCGAACTTTTGAGCGGCTCGCCGGGGGGCGGCGGAACGTGTGTGTTCCTCTGCAGCGGAATCCCCGTCTTCTTCCCGTGCGGTTTCCTCTGATGTCGAACAACTGACCTAAGACACCGCCCCCGAGGTCTCTTCGGGGGCGGCCTTGGCTTGGCTGCGCGCCACGCGTCGCCGCTGCGCCAACCAGACCCCGCCGAGGATCAACCCAAAGGCTAAGGCCACGTTCCAGCTCTGCGTTTCGCCAAAGGCGAGATAACCGATCACGACGGACACGATCGGAATGGCGTAGCCGGTGAGCGACAGAAAGGTCGGCCCGGCGCGCGCGACCAGGGTCATGTAACAGAGCGAGGCGAGCGCCGACGGACCGAGGCCGAGGCCAACCACCGCCAGGATCGATCCCACACTCGGGTTGAGCGCGCCGAAATCGACGCCAATCGCCATGGGCCAGGACAGAATTGCGCCGACGGTTACGAAACCTGCTGCGAACACGAGGGGGTGCATCGGCGGGGCGGCGCGCGCGATCAATGTGCTGGTCGCATAGCATGCGGTGCCGAGCAGGCAGAGCGCCTGGGCGGCGGGGCTCGCCGCGCCGATCGAGGCGAACGCAGCCGGCCCGAACAAGGCGGCGACGCCGAGAAATCCAATCAATACGCCTAGCCCGCGCGTCGGCGTCAGCCGCTCTTCCGCGAACAGGAAATGGGCGCCGGCGACCACGAAGATCGGAGTGGCGGCCACATAGAGCGCGGCGAGACTCGAATCGACGGTCTGCTGCGCCGTGGTGATGACGAAGAACGGCAGAGCCATCCCCACAACGCCCATGGCGGCCATGGCGCGCCAGTTCCGCCATGCGCCCAATGACGGCAGCCGGCGGCCGGACGCGACCAGGGCGATCAGCAGAACGCCGGCGCCGATCGTCAGGCGCATGGGAATGATCAAGCGCGGGGGAAAGCTGTCGACGGCGATTTTTGTGAAGGCGTAAGCCGAGGCCCAAAGCAAGGTCAGCCCAACGAACAGGGCCCAATCTATCGCTCCGCGCCGACCGTCCATGCCATGCTCCGCCGAAACAGCCTCGGGCGTGGACGCTGCCGCCGGCTCGGTCAAGCGGCGGTGTGGAGACGAAACGAAAAAACCGCCCCCGGCGAACCGGGGGCGGTCAAGTCAGATCCAGGGACGGACCTATTCGGAGAGGCGATAGCGCGCTAGCTCGATACGGGCGGCCTCTGATGCGGGATCGACCGCCAGAGCGGCGCTTAGGGCGGCGTAAGCGGCGTCCAAATCGCCCGCGCCTTCATAGGCGAGGCCGCGATTGACGAGCATGGCGGCTTCGTTCTTCGACCCAAAGGCTTCGGCGGCGTCCAGCGCGGCGAGCGCGTCTTCAAAGCGGTCTAGGCCGATCAAAGCGCCAGCGCGATTGGTATGGGCGTCGGCCATGTCTGGGTCGATATCCAGCGCCTGGTCAAAGTCCGCCAGCGCGGCGGCGTAATCGCCTTTACGCAGATTGACGACGCCGCGATTGGCGAAGGAGGCGGCCGCATCCGCCGACGTGAGCGAACGGTCGCGGATCGCCGCCGAGCAAGCCGCATAAGCGCGGCGCAACGTTGCGTCGGTTCGGGCAATCTCAACTGCGTCGAAACATTCGTGGGCCGTGGATTTGCCAAACACGCTGACGGCTCCGGTCGTCGTGACCGGTGTGAGCGCAATTGCGGCGGCGAGGAGGGAGGAGGAGATCATCTTGCTGTCCTGACCTTGTCTGAGCGAAGGCTGTCGCACGATTGAGCGTGCAGAACGGATATTATATGGCCAGGATATTATATCAAGGAGGCTGACCTTTTAATTTTTGATGACATATATAAGTCACGAGCGTAGATCGATTGAACGGGAGCGGTTCGGCGAAGAAACCGCCCCGACAGGGAGAGACAGATGACGACCAAATCGCTTGAACAGCGGTATCAAACCGCGACGCTTGACCGGCTGCGGGCCGGCATCGAACTGACCTATCTCGGCGAGCGCGGCCTGCGTGCGCGGGCCGATGCATATCTGGCGACACGCGACCTCGGCCGGTCGCATTATAGGGTGATGTATGTCGTGGATCTGCAGCCGGGCGCGTCGGCGAAGGAGATTCTGGAAATGCTCCAGATCACCCCGCAGAGCCTCGCCCCCGTGATGACGGATCTGATTACGGGCGGCTATGTCGCCCAGGAGACCGACCCAAAGGATCGCCGCATCCGGCGTCATAGCCTGACGCCAAAGGGCTTGCAGCTGCACGAGCGGGTGTTCGCCATCCAGGCCGAAACGCTGGAGCAAGCTTACGCCCGATCCGGCGAAGAAGCGGTCGCAGGCTTCCTCCGCGTCCTGGGCGAATTGTCTCTGGTGCTAAGGGACGCCAAAGACGACGCAGACTCTGCAGCCGCCATTTTGTGATTTGACCAGCGACCTCATTTCTGAACAATTAAATCGTTGATGAAACGCACAGTATTCGGAACGAGATGGGATAAAACCGTCAAGCGAATACTATTGCAATGCGGTTCCTCAACGGCGTGCGGACGAACCCCGCCGCGCGCGAATACACGCCTTCTTCAGCCGCATCCGAGCCGGCGGTGTTGGAAGCGTTGGCGCGACACAAGAGGACTCCGCAGCAGGCCCCAACCAAATTGCGGAGCCAAAGCCAGCCGCTAAGCGAGCCGTCGCGCTGAAGCAGGCCGCGTTTCCTGATTGGGAACGCGGCCTCTCTTTATGTCGATCCTGAATTGAGGACGCGTTATGCGGGCGTCGGCAATGACAGGGGCCCGGCTTCCACGACGTCTTCGACCGTTCGCAGGCCCGGCCGGGGACTGTTCACCAGCACGGCCATATTGCCCGGCGGATGCTTGTTATCGAGCATCAACTCGTGCGCCTTGGGAATGTCCGCCCAGGGGAAAACCTCCGACATGCCGGGGTCGATGCGTCGGTCGATAACGAGATCGTTGGCCGCTGAGGCTTGTTTCAAATGCGCAAAGTGGCTGCCCTGGACCCGCTTTTGGCGCATCCAGAGGAACCGCGCGTCCATGGTCAGGTTAAAGCCCGTCGTCCCGGCGCAGATCACGACCATGCCGCCGCGCTTCACCACGAAGACCGACACGGGAAACGTTGATTCGCCTGGGTGTTCGAACACCATGTCGACATCCTTGCCGCCGGTGATCTCCCAAATCGCTTTGCCGAACTTCCGGTTCTCGCGCATGTAATCCTTGAACTCGGGCCCGTTGACCGTGGGCAATTGGCCCCAGCAATTGAAATCCTTGCGGTTCAGGACGCCCTTCGCCCCCATGGACAGGACATAATCCTTCTTGTCGTCAGAGGAGACGACGCCAATGGCGTGGGCGCCCGTCACCGCGCAAAGCTGCGTCGCGAAACAGCCCAGCCCCCCGGACGCGCCCCAAACGAGGACATGCTGGCCAGGCTTCAAAACGTGCGGCCGGTGGCCGAACAGCATCCGATAAGCCGTCGCCAAAGTCAGCGTGTAACAGGCGCTCTCTTCCCATGTCAGATGCTTTGGCCGCGGCATGCATTGGCGCGCCTGGACGCGGCAGAACTGCGCAAAACTGCCGTCCGGCGTCTCATAGCCCCAGATGCGCTGGGATTTGGAGAACATGGGATCGCCGCCATTGCATTCCTCGTCGTCGCCGTCGTCCTGATTACAGTGGATGACCACTTCGTCGCCGGGCTTCACCCGCGTCACCTTGCGTCCAACCGCCCAGACGATGCCGGAGGCGTCGGAGCCGGCCACATGGAAATCCGCGCCATGGCCGTCGAACGGCGAAATCGGCTCTCCCAGCGCGGCCCAGATGCCGTTGTAATTCACGCCCGCCGCCATGACGAACACCAGCACTTCGTCGCTGTCCAATTCCGGGACCGGAACCACTTCATGCTGCATCGCACTATTCGGACGGCCGTGGCGCTCGCGGCGAATCGCCCAGGCGTGCATTGTCTTCGGCACGTGGAAATCCGGCGGAATCTCACCGAGATCGTACAAATCTTTCTTCACAGCGCCCGTTTGCGTGTCCGCCATGCTTTCGTCCCTCCAGCTATTGCGCTTCGGCGCATAATTCTTGTGTCATGGCGCCGACCCTGCTTTTCAAGCAGCCTGCCGAATGACAGGGTGGCGCGCAAGACTATTTTGTTGCGCCGCAGCATCTAGTTGCGTCGAGTGATACATAATACGGGAGCGCCGCCGGACCATGTCGGTGGGAGAGACGGTCTACATCAACGGCGACTTCGCCCGCGCGGACACGGCGTCTGTGTCGGTGTTCGACCGCGGCTTCCTGATGGCTCACGCCGCCTATGAGGTGACAGCCGTCTATGGCGGCGCGCTGATCGACTTCGACCAACATGCAGAGCGGCTCGCGCGGACGCTGGCCGGGATCGAGATCCCGAACCCATGGAGCGTCGAAACGCTGAAAGCGCTCCACATCGAGCTGATGCGGCGCAACGGCATGGACGAGGGCCTGGTTTATTTACAGGTCACCGCCGGCGCCTATGGCGACCGCGACTTCGCAGGACCCGAGACATTCGACCCGGCGCTCTTCATGTTCGTCGCCAGGAAGGCGCTGATCGGAGAGACCGCGCGGACTGGTTTGCGCGCGATCAGCCTGCCTGACACGCGCTGGACCCGCCGCGACATGAAGACAACCCAGCTTCTCTCCCAGGCCCTCGCCTATCGCCAAGCCCGCGAGGCCGGCTGCGAGACAGCCTGGATGTACGAGGACGGATGGGTGACCGAGGCGGCGTCGGCCAACGCTTGGATCGTGACGGCCGACGGCGGGCTCGTCACGCGCGATCTGTCGCCCGCGCTCTTGCCTGGCGTCACGCGGGCGAGCGTGCGACGCGTGATGGAGGCGGCCGGCCGCCGGATCGAAGAGCGCGCCTTTACGCTCGCCGAAGCAAAGGCGGCCGCGGAGGCCTTCACCACATCAACCGGCGTCGTGATCGCGCCGGTGCTGAGCCTGGACGGCGATCCCATCGGCGAGGGCCGGCCCGGCCCTGTCACACGCGCCGTTCAGCGCCATTATTACGAACATATGGGCGTCGACGTCGCCGCCGTCGCACCTTGGGCATTGGAGGAGTAGGACCTTGGCCGACACAGACTATCAGCACGCGCCCGACCGGCCCTGGATCTTCCGCACCTATGCGGGCCATTCCACGGCGGAGAAATCGAACGAACTTTACCGCCTGAACCTCTCCAAGGGGCAGACGGGCATCTCCATCGCCTACGACCTGCCCACCCTAACCGCCTACGATTCCGACCACGTCCTGGCCAAGGGCGAGGTTGGCAAGGTCGGCGTGCCGGGCAGCCACCTGGGCGACATGCGCACGCGCTTCTCCGAGCTGCCGCTGGAGGAGATGAACACCTCCATGACCATCAACGCGCCGGCGGCCTGGCTGCTCGCGCTCTATG
>CAZQZC010000077.1:0-11662 GCA_964597685.1 uncultured Hyphomonadaceae bacterium
GCTACGACATCGACATGGTGAAGTGCATCTATTGCGGCTTCTGCCAGGAGGCCTGTCCGGTCGACGCCATTGTCGAAGGGCCGAACTTCGAGTTCGCGACGGAAACGCGCGAGGAATTGTACTACGACAAAGACCGGCTGCTCGCGAATGGCGACCGTTGGGAGCGGGAGATCGCAAAGAATCTGGAACTCGACGCGCCCTATCGATAGGCGCGTTTTCGCGGGGCGGTGTTCGTCGCCCCATCATCTCACAGGCGACGGGCGCGTAACCCGTCACACGTAAATCGGGGCAGGGGCTCGTGGATCTCGCCGCATTCTACATCTTGGCGACCATTGTCGTGCTGGCGGCGGTGTCGGTGATCACGTCGCGCAATCCCGTGCACTCGGTCCTGTTTCTGATCTTGGCGTTCTTCACCTCGGCAGGCCTCTTGGTGCTGATCGGGGCCGAGTTTCTGGCGATGCTTCTGGTCGTCGTCTATGTCGGCGCGGTCGCCGTCCTGTTCCTGTTTGTCGTCATGATGCTCGACGTGGACTTCGTTGAGCTGAAGCAGGGGACGCTGCGCTATTGGCCGTTTGCAGCCCTTGTGGGCGTTGCGTTCTTTGCTGAGATCGTGCTTGTCGCGCTGGCGCGGACCGGCGACGCGCGGCGCAATTTCGACCCGGCGCCCGATGCGCCGACCAACGCCGAGGCCATCGGTCGGGTGATGTACACCGATTACCTCCTATTGTTCCAATTGGCGGGGATCGTTCTGCTGATCGCCATGATCGGCGCGATCGTGCTGACGCTACGGGAACGTCCGGGAGTGAAACGCCAGAGCGTCGCGCAACAAACCGGGCGTCGCCGCGCCGAAGCGTTCGACCTTGTCGACGTGAAGCCGGGGCAGGGGATCTAAGGCCATGGATGTCGGACTTAACCATTATCTTGGCTTGTCGGCTGCGCTGTTCACGATCGGCGTCGTCGGGATTTTCGTGAACCGGAAGAACATCATCGTCATCCTGATGGCGATCGAACTGATCCTGCTGTCGGTGAACATCAATCTGGTGGCGTTCTCAGTGTTTTCGGGAACGATTACCGGACAGATCTTCGCCATGCTCGTGTTGACCGTGGCGGCGGCCGAAGCCGCTGTCGGGCTGGCTATTCTCGTCGTCTACTTCCGCAATCGCGGCGATATCGCGGTCGAATCCGTCGACCTGATGAAAGGCTGAGGGGGGAGAGATGCTGAGCGATCCGCTGCTCACCTTCATCGTGCTCGGCCCTGGCCTGGCGGCTCTGATCGCCGGGCTCGGCCAGAAAGTCATCGGCGACCGCGGAGCGATGTGGGTCACGACGGCGATTGTCGGTTTGGCCGGGGTGTTGTCGCTTGTCCAATTGTTCGGCTTCGCCTTTGGCGGGCATGAGGCAGAGGCCGGCGCTCACGGGGCGCACGTCGTCACGTTGATGCCTTGGATACACATCGGTCAGTTCGAAGCCGATTGGGCGATCCGTGTCGATGCGCTCTCAATCGTCATGATGGCGGTGATCACCGGCGTGTCAGGCCTCGTCCACCTTTATTCCTGGGGGTACATGAGCGAGGATCCGCACAAGGCGCGGTTCTTCGCGTATTTGTCGCTCTTCACGTTCGCAATGCTGATGCTGGTGACGGCGGATAATTTCGTCCAACTGTTCTTCGGATGGGAGGGCGTCGGCCTCGCCTCCTATTTGCTGATCGGCTTCTGGTATACCAAGCCCGCGCCGAACGATGCGGCCATCAAGGCGTTTGTGACCAACCGCGTCGGCGATGTCGGCTTGGCGCTCGGCGTCATGGCGGTGTTTTACGTGTTCGGGACGGTCGAGTTCGCGCCGATGCTGGAGGCGATCCGCGAGAACAGCTTTGCGGTGGACCATGTCGCGCCGATTGCGCCGTTCGGCGAGGGCGCTGCGCCGCAGGCCGCCGTGATCAACTTCCTCGGCTATAGCGTGCCGGTCCTCGAGCTTATCGGCGTGCTCTTGTTTATCGGCGCGATGGGGAAATCGGCGCAATTCTTCCTGCATGTCTGGCTGCCCGACGCCATGGAGGGGCCGACGCCGGTCTCCGCCCTCATCCATGCAGCCACCATGGTGACGGCGGGGGTCTACCTCGTGTGTCTGATGTCGCCGGTGTACGAATACGCGCCTGCGGCCGCGGGACTGGTCACTGCAATTGGGGCGGCGACGGCGCTCTATGCGGCGACCGTCGGTCTTGCCCAGAACGATATCAAGCGCGTGATCGCTTATTCGACGTGCTCCCAGCTCGGCTACATGTTCTTCGCCGCAGGGATCGGCGCCTATCAGGCCGCCATGTTCCACCTGTTCACGCACGCCTTCTTCAAGGCGCTTCTGTTCCTTGGCGCGGGATCGGTCATCCACGGCATGCACCACGAACAGGACATGCGGCGCATGGGCGGGGTGATGAAGTTCATGCCTTACACCTACGCCGCCATGATGATCGGCACGGTCGCGATCATCGGCCTCGGAATTCCGCATTCGCCGATCGGATTTGCGGGCTTCTTCTCAAAGGACGCCATTATCGAGACCGCCTTCGCCGCGGGCGACAAGGGCGTTCGCTTCGCCACGGCGGCGTTCTGGGCGGGCGTGCTGGCCGCGCTTCTGACGAGCTTCTATTCCTGGCGTCTCATCTACATGACGTTCCACGGCCCCTATACGGGGGCGCGCCACGTCCATGGCCATGGCGAGGACGACGCGCATGGCGACGCCCATGAGCCGCATGAAAGCCCTCTCGTGATGTTGCTGCCGCTCGGGCTCTTAGCCGTCGGCGCCGTCTTCGCGGGCTGGGCGTTCTACGACAGTTTCGTCGGCCACCATTACAAAGAGTTCTGGGGCGAGGCGATCTACAACGCCAAGACCAATACGGTGCTCAAGGACAAGTACGACGTTCCGGAATGGGTGTTCTTCGCGCCGCTGGTCGTCACGCTTGTGGGATTTTTGATTGCGACCTTCACCTATTTCTTCAATCGCGGCGTCGGTGCGCGCATCGCCGCGCACGGCGGGCCTCTGCATTCGCTTTTCTCCAGGAAATGGTACTTCGACGAGATCTATCAGGCGACGCTGGTGCGCGGCTCCGCGGCGCTTGGAAACTTCCTCTGGCGCACGGGCGATAAGAGGATTATCGACGGCCTCGGCCCCGACGGGGTGACGGCGCTCGCGCGCTGGGGCGCGCGCCGGATGAGCGCGATGCATACGGGTTATCTCTATCATTACGCCTTCGTGATCATCGGCGCGGCGCTGGTGTTCGGCGCGGTCCTCTACTTCCGCGCTGGGGGGGCGGGCTGATGGGCGGATTTCCAATTCTGACGGCGCTCACGTTCCTGCCTCTGATCGGGGCGGTGCTGATCATGGCCGTGCGCTCTGCGACGTCGGGACAGTCGGACGCAGGCGCCGCCGGCCGCTCAGCCCTTTCGGCCGCGCTTGTGATCTCGGCGGCGACGTTCCTCGTCTCGGTCTGGGTGTTCGCCAGTTTCGACACGAGCGCCGAGGGCTACCAATTCGTCGAAGAGACGACCTGGTTCGCGAATGTCAAATACAAGCTCGGCGTCGACGGCGTTTCGTTATCGCTGATCCTCTTGACAACGTTCCTGACGCCGCTCTGTCTTCTGGCGAGCTGGAATTCGGTCAGCGATCGACTGACGGAATACGTGGTCGCGTTCCTGATCCTCGAAACAATGATGATCGGCGTGTTCACGGCGCTCGACCTCGTCTTGTTCTACATCTTCTTTGAGGCGGGCCTCATCCCGATGTTCATCATCATCGGCGTGTGGGGCGGAGCGGAGCGGATCTACGCGAGTTTCAAGTTCTTCCTGTACACGCTTCTAGGCTCGCTCTTCATGCTTGCCGCCGTCGCTTACATGTACCTCACGGCGGGCTCCAGCGACGTTGAGGTGCTGGAACAGACGGCCTTCGCGGAATCCGCGCAGATTTGGCTATTCCTGGCCTTCTTCGCGTCCTTCGCTGTGAAGCTGCCTATGTGGCCGGTGCACACTTGGCTGCCGGATGCGCACGTCCAGGCGCCGACGGCGGGATCGGTCATCCTGGCGGGCGTGCTGCTCAAGATGGGTGGCTATGGTCTGATCCGTTTCTCGCTGCCGATGTTTCCGGATGCGAGCGTCTTCTTCCAGCCGTTTGTCTTCGTTCTGTCGGTCGTTGCGATCATTTACGCGTCGCTGGTCGCCTGGCGTCAGAACGACATGAAGAAGCTGATCGCCTATTCCTCCGTGGCCCATATGGGCTTTGTGACGCTGGGAATCTTTTCTTTCACCGACGTCGGTCTGCAGGGCGCGGTGTTCCAGATGTTGTCCCACGGGCTGATTTCGTCGGCGCTCTTCTTGATCGTCGGCGTCGTTTACGACCGGATGCATACGCGTGAGATCGCAGCCTATGGCGGCTTGGTGAACAAGATGCCGGTTTATGCGGCGCTCTTCATGCTGTTCACGATGGGGAATGTCGGCCTGCCGGGCACCAGCGGATTCGTCGGTGAAATTCTCACCATGGTCGGCGGTTTCCAGGCCTCCACCTGGGCGGCGGCCGGCGCAGCGCTCGGCATGATCTTCTCTGCGGTTTACATGCTGACGCTTTATCGCCGCACTGTGTTCGGTCAGATCGACAATCCGAAACTCGACACGATCCGGGATATGAACGCGATCGAATTGGCGACAATCGGCCCGCTAGCCATTGGCACGCTGCTCTTCGGCGTTGCGCCCTGGCTTATCTTCAATGTCACCGAGCGCGCCACGGGGCGCGTTCTGACCCTGCTCGGCGGGGGCTGAGGCCGCGATGCTCGACGTCCAAGACATCCTTCAAACCATAGCGCCGGAGGTGTTGCTCGCTGCAATTGGGCTCGCCGGCGTCGTGCTGGGCGCAATCTTCAAAGAGCGCTTTACGGCCATTTCCTTCCAGGCCGGCGCCGCAGCGCTCTTTGGCGCGGCCGCGCTCAGCGTCGTCTATTATAGCGGCGGCGACGCGTTCGACGGCCTGGTGCGGACAAATTCCTTTCTGAACTTCGCGAAGTTTGTCAGCTTCGCATCCGGCGGCGTCGCTTTGCTGATGGCCGAGGGCTTTCTGAGGCGAAACAGAACGATCCGTTACGAGTACCCGATCCTTGTCATTTTCGCCGCTCTTGGCATCGGGCTAACCCTGTCGGCGGCGGATCTGATGACGCTCTATATGGGCGTTGAGACGCTTAGCCTGTCATCCTACGTGCTCGCAGCCTTCCATCGGGACTCCGCGCGCTCATCCGAAGCGGGATTAAAGTATTTCGTTCTCGGCGCGCTCGCCTCCGGCCTGCTGCTCTACGGGGCGTCGCTGGTCTACGGGTTCTCCGGGTCGACCCTTTATGATGAAATCGCACGCGCCGACACGTCGATCGGCCTCCTGTTCGGGCTGGTTCTGATGATCACAGGGCTGGCCTTTAAAGTCTCGGCCGCGCCGATGCATGTCTGGACGCCAGACGTCTACGAAGGCGCGCCGACGCCGGTCGTCGCTTTCTTCGCCGCCGCGCCGAAAATGGCGTCGATGGTCGTCTTCGCAAACGTTCTGTTCACGGCGTTTGGGGAGTCGATCGAGGATTGGCGTATGATCGTCGCCATCATCGCCGGCGCCTCGATGTTGGTCGGCGCGTTCGGCGCTCTCGCGCAGAATAATCTGAAACGACTGCTCGCCTATTCCTCGATCGCCAATATCGGTTACGCATTGATCGCCGTTGCGGCGGGGGCGGAATTGGGCGCTCAAGCGCTGCTCGTCTTCATGACGCTCTACGTGATCGCCTCGCTCGGCCTGTTCTCTGGCGTGCTCGCCATGCGGCGGCGTGGCGGCATGGTCGAAGACGTCAACGAATTGTCCGGCCTCATCAAGACCCATCCGTTCATCACGCTGTGCCTGTCAGCGCTGATCTTCTCGATTGCGGGCATTCCGTTTCTCGGCGGCTTTTTCGGGAAATGGTTTATCTTCCAAGCCGGAATGGAGGCGGGGCTTTTGCCGCTCGTCGTGCTTTTGATCGTCTCCTCTGTCGTGTCGCTCGGCTATTATCTGCGCATTGTCATTGTGATGTGGGTCCGCGAACCGCGGGAGCGCTTTGAGGCGATTGACACCCCTGTCTCGGCGACGATCGTCGCCACGGCGGCGCTTTGTACAATTGTGTTCGTAATCTTCATCAATGCGCTATACTCAAGCGCGGGCGGGGCTGCGGCGGGATTGCTGCGTTGACGGCGGTCTGGCCCGTTCACCGATTTGACGAGATCGACAGCACGAACGACGAGGCCAAGCGCCGCGCCGGCCAGGGCGATTTCGGTCCGGTCTGGCTGGTCGCGGATCGTCAGACGGCGGGGCGCGGGCGATTGGGACGGGCGTGGTCGTCGCCGGTGGGCAACGTCCACGCAACGGCGCTGGTTCCTGTGGAGGGAGGCGTGCGGGTCGCCACGCGATTACCGTTTGCGGCCGCCCTCGCCGCCCATGACGCGGTCGCGAGGTTTGCACCCTCGGCGTCTCTCGAACTGAAATGGCCGAATGATTTGCGGAGCGAGCGCCGCAAGCTCTGCGGCATTCTCGTCGAGACCGGTCATCAGGACGGCCATTTGTGGGCCGCCATCGGGATCGGCATGAACGTCGCTTTCCCGCCCGAAAACGCAGGTCAGCCCGCGACGTGTCTCGCAGACCTTGGGGGAGGCGCCACGCCGACTGCGGGGGATGTCGTCAACGCCTTGGCCGACGCCCTGCCGATCCGGATTGTCCAGGCGGTCGACGATTTCGCGGCGACGCGGTCCGATTGGCTGGCGCGGGCCGAGGGCGTGGGCGGTCACGTTGAAGTGCAGGCCGGCGACAGGCGCGTGGAAGGGACTTTCTGCGATCTGGACGTGGACGGCGGGATGGTGCTTCGGCTAGCTGACGGACGTCGGCATGTGGCCCATGCCGGCGATGTCGTGTTGAAGCGGGAGGCCGGCTGACATGCTGCTAGCGATCGATGTTGGCAATACGAACACCATGTTCGCCCTGCACGACGGCGACGATTGGCTGGCGCAATGGCGCAGCGCGACCGATTCCACCAAGACGGCCGACGATTACGCGGTGTGGCTGAGCCAGCTTTGCCGGATTGAAGGGATCGCCTTCGGGGATATCGACGCGTGCATCATCGCGACGGTTGTGCCGCAGGCGATCTTCAATTTCCGAAACTTTGGCCGGCGATACTTGAACCGCGAACCGCTTTTCATCGGCGATCCATCGGTGAAGATCGGTTTGCCGATCCGGATCAAACGGCCGGAGCAAGTCGGCGCCGACCGCTTGGTCAATGCGCTAGGCGCGCATGTGAAGTTTCCTGGACCCCTGATCGTCGTCGACAGCGGCACGGCGACCACGTTCGACGTCGTCGGCGAGGATGGCGGGTTTGAAGGCGGCATCATTTCGCCGGGCATCAATCTGTCGCTGAAGGCGCTCCACGATGCGGCCGCCAGTCTGCCGCGCATCGCCATCCAGCGCCCGCCGCAGGTGATTGGCCAAGACACTGTGTCGGCCATGCAGGCGGGCATCTTCTTGGCCTATGTCGATCTGATTGACGGCCTTATCCGGCGCATTAAGGCGGAGTATGGCCAACCGATGACCGTTGTGGGTACGGGCGGAGTAGCGTCCTTGTTCCAGGGCGAGAGCGCCGAGATCGACAAGTTCGATCCGGATGTGACGATCAGGGGCTTGCTAGAGATCCACAGGCGCAGCGCCGTCGCTTGAGCTTTACGGCATGCTTGCGAAGACTGCCTTGTGGATTTGGTCGCGGTGCGTTTGATCCAATAGATTGCTGATGGCGTCAAACGTACGTCGTGCGGTCGCTGGACCGATGTCGTCAGCTTCGACAAGCGGGAGGGCGGCGTCGTTGGCTGGCGCAGACAGGCCATACCTGTCCTCCAACACCCTGTAATCTCGAGCCGCCACAATTCGTATCTGCTCAACGAGTTTGGGCTCCAGAATGTGCGCAGAGCGGACTATCGCGCCTGCGCCGCGGCGAGCTTCGCGGTGCTCGTCTAGAGCAAGCTTACAGTCGAGTAAGACCTGCTCCGGTAAAGCTGCGTCGTCCATGGCGATCATGAGCGCCAGTGAGGAGGCGTCGGGCGTCGGATTTGAAAAGCCCGGATCGATCCATTCCGTGTCGGCGATAGACTTCGCGTCCATCCCGGCCCAAGACAGGAAAGCGCCTTCAATATCGCCGCCTGCGATGAGATCTTCGAACCAACGCGCCGAAACCGTCTCCTGTCCGCAAGACCTCTCTAGGCCTTCGATCAAGCCAGCAAAGCCAACTTTGAGGTACTTTTTCACCTCAGGATGTTCGGATGCCGGGGCTCGAAATCGGCGACGATTGCGCATGGATTGGGCGACCATCGAGTTCAGAAAATCGACTGGCCGACGAAGCGTAAGCTTGATAGCGGGCTTGGCGCTCGGGAAACACGAATAAAGCTTCTCGAAGTCGAGCCGATGGTGCCGGCGCGCGATTGATTCATGAGAGATCAAGATCTTATCGAAGTCGCCATTGCGCGCTTCGGCAGCTATTTCACCCAGCGAGCGGAACCGAACTTCGCACCCGGCGTCCGCAAGGATTTGTCGCCGCGTATCCCTGGGGTCGATTTGTGAAATGAGCAGGACATGATTGTCGGGCCTGACAATGTGCTGGAGGCGCTTGGGAACGTTGCTGTCGAAATACGCGACCTTTGGAACGAACACGCCAAGTTGGGCGAGTTGATCTCGGTTCGCACCGAGGAAGCGCTGTATGCTGGTCGTTCCCGTCTTCGGCAGTCCCGCGTGAATGATAAGCCGCTTCTCGTCCATCGCTCGCTCCGCCCGCTTGCCGACCTAAGTCGTTGCAGGCCGCAGAGCGAACTGCAATACACCGCGGTTTAGAGTGAGTATTTGGCGGAGACGCCAGGGGGGACGCGTGCATGCCGGACACTGAATTGGTCTTCCTTCCGCTTGGCGGTTGCGAAGAAATCGGCATGAACCTCAACGCCTACGGCTACGGCCCGCCCCATGCGCGAAAGTGGATCCTCGTCGATCTCGGCGTGACGTTCGGCGATCTGACGACGCCAGGCGTCGATATCATCTGCGCAGATCCGTCATTCCTTGAGGACGAGGACATCGAGGCGATCTTCCTCACCCACGCCCATGAGGACCATATCGGCGCGTCGGGACTTCTTTGGCCGCGGTTCAAGGCCCCGATGTATGCAACGCCTTTCACGGCGGCGTTGGTCGCCGACAAGCTGAACGACCACAATCTCTCAGACGACATGCTGCATGTCCTGCCGCAGGGGGCGACGGTCGAGGCTGGGCCGTTCTCCGTGCGCTATGTGACGCTGACCCATTCGATCCCCGAGCCGAACGCCCTGGCGATCACGACCCCCGAAGGTGTCATCCTGCACACCGGCGATTGGAAGATCGACCCGGATCCGTTGATCGGTCCGACGACGGATGTCGAGGCGCTGTCGGCCTATGGCGACGCCGGCGTGCTGGCCATGGTCTGCGATTCGACCAATGTGTTCGAAGAGGGAGAGGCGGGCTCGGAGGCGACGGTGCGCCAAGCCCTGATCGACCTCGTCGGCTCGATCCCGACGGGTCGTATCGCCTTGGCGACCTTCGCGTCGAACGTCGCGCGCGTGGAGAGCGCGATCCGGGCGGCCGAGGCCAATGGCCGTCACGTTTGCTTGTCGGGCCGGTCGATGCACCGGATCGCCGCGGCTGCGAAATCTGTCGGCCTTCTGAAGGACGTGCAGGACTTCGTCGACGAGGAGGAGGCCGGCTATCTGCCGCCGGAAAAGGTGCTTTATCTCTGCACGGGCAGCCAGGGCGAACCGCGCGCCGCGCTGGGAAAGATCGCCCGCGGCGAGCATCGCCACATCACGATGGGCGCGGGCGACACGGTGATTTACTCCTCCCGCGTCATCCCCGGGAACGAGCGGGAAATCTTCGCCATGCAGAACCTGCTGGCCGACAAGGGCGTTTCGATCATCACGCCGCGCATGATCAAGGATCCGATCCACGTGTCCGGCCACCCTTGCCGCGACGAACTGCGCCGGATGTACCAATGGGTTCGCCCGCGGATCGCAGTGCCGGTTCATGGCGAACGCCGTCATACATTGGAGCACGCGACCTACGCCAAAAGCCTTCAGGTGTCGGAGGCCGTCTCCCCGAAGAACGGCCAGATGGTGCGCCTCGCGCCTGGTCCGGCGGAGATCGTCGACGGTGTTCCCGCAGGCCGCCTGTTCCTGGACGGGGACAAACTCGTGCCGGAGAATTCGGGCGGCATTCTCGAACGGCGCAAGCTTTCGCATTCCGGCATCGTGCACGTGTCCGTCGCCATCGACGAAGTTGGCCGCGTGGTCGACGGCCCACTCGCGACCGCGCGAGGGTTCTCAGAAGCCGACGGCCGTCCCGCGGATGAGAGCTTGGACGCATTGGACGAAGCGGGCGAACACGCTGTATCCTTGATGAAAGCAAAAGCGCTCGCCAATGACGAGGACGTCGAACGCGTTGTCGGGCGGGCCGTGCGTAAAGCCGCGGAGCGGGCCTTCGGACGCCGACCGGTCGTCGATGTCACGGTGTTGCGCGTTTAAGAGGAGACCAAGATGCAGATCGGACCCTTGAACCATGTCGGCGTTGCGGTGCCTTCGATCCCCGACGCCATCGAAACCTATCGCACGCTTTATGGCGCGACCGACATCACGGACCCCTTCGACATGCCCGAACAGGGGGTCAAGGTCTGCTTTGTGAACCTGCCGAACAGTCAGATCGAGCTGATCGAACCGCTGGGCGAGGACAGCCCAATCCACAATTTCATCAAGAACAACCCCAAGGGCGGCCAGCACCATGTCTGTTTCGAAGTGCCCGACATTTGGGAGGCCAAGGCCGAAATGGAGCGGCGCGGCGCGACCGTCCTGAACGAACCGCGCATTGGCGCCCACGGCACACTCATCATCTTCATCCACCCGAAGAATTCAAACGGCGTGCTCGTTGAGCTGATGGAGACGCCGAAGGGCGATCATTGATGGAGCCGTTCTCCATCATCCTCATTTTCGTCGTCGCGTGGTGGCTGTGCTTCTTCATCGTGTTGCCCATCGGCGTGCACAGCCAGGAGGAGACGGGCGAGGTGGTCCAGGGCACCGAACCGGGCGCGCCTACCGCGCCCATGCTGAAGAAGAAAGCGATCTGGGCGACGATCGGGGGGGCGATTGTCACCGGCGCCGCGGCAATCATCATCACCGTGCTTGCGAATTGAGCGCGGACGGCTAAGCGTTTCCGCGAGATCCATCGACCCAACATCCAACGGAGCGCCGATGCGCCTGTCCCGCTTTTTCCTGCCTGTGTCCAAGGACGTGCCCGCTGATGCGGCGATCGTGTCGCATCAATTGATGCTGCGTACGGGCATGATCCGGCAGAACGGCGCCGGCATCTACACTTGGCTGCCATTGGGCCACAAAGTGCTCAAAAAGATCGAGCAGATCGTGCGGGAAGAGATAAACCGCGCGGGCGCGATCGAAATGTTGATGCCGACGATCCAACAGGCCGAGCTGTGGCGCGAGACGGGGCGTTACGACGCCTATGGCCCTGAGATGCTGCGGATCACCGACCGGCATGAGCGCGACATGCTCTATGGGCCGACAAA
>CAZQZC010000078.1:0-11380 GCA_964597685.1 uncultured Hyphomonadaceae bacterium
TCCTTCCATTCTTGAGAAAAGATTGCACCATCAAAACCTGGGATCAAACACCTAGAGCCCTTTCATCTGAATTTGAGTCGGCTGATGGCCTCTCGGGTTCGTGCTGGCAAGGAGCATACCGCAGGGCGATGCGGGCATCGGCCGAGGATTGCGACGCCGCCCTGGCGCAAAAGGCAAGTGCTCAGCCGACTCAAATTCAGATGAAAGGGCTCTAGGCCCGTTGAGACGCGCCGTCGCCGCTCGCGGCGCTGGCTGCGACGGCGCTTTGGGACGGCTCGGGCGGATCGGCGACGCAGACGCGGTTCCGTCCGGACTGCTTGGCGCGATAGAGCGCAGCGTCGGCCATCGCGTAATAATCGTGAAAGCCCAACCCATAGTCGGGAACGATGTGCGCCACGCCGATGCTCACGGTAATTTGGCCAAGATCCCGGTTGGCGTCGCCATAGCGCATCGTCGCGGCCTCCCGTCTTAGCCGCTCCGCGCAGGCGGTTGCATCCTTCGGTGTCGGCGCGTTGACCAGAAAGACGAATTCTTCACCGCCGAACCGGGCGCAGAAGTCTTGTTCGCGGCGCGTCTCCTCGAGCATGTGCGCCAGCTGGGTCAAGGCGATGTCGCCCGCATCGTGGCCGAATGTGTCGTTGACGTTCTTGAAGTGGTCGATATCGAGGATCAGAAGCGCGCAGACTTGGCCGCGGCGATCTGACCGCGCCATTTGGGTCTCAAATCGATCAATAAACGCGCGGCGATTGGGAATGCCCGTCAAATCATCGGTTTCGGCGATGCGTCGCAAGCGGCCCCGCTCGATCAGCGCTTGTTCGTGTTCTCTACGAAGCATGGATATGCGATAGGCGACGGCGAGCGACGCTACGACGGCCTCGAACGCCAAGGCTGGAAAGAACCCGACGTCCAACCATGCGGAATCCGTCGTGATCCCCAAACCCCGGATGACCCGCCCCGCAGCCAGCGGGAACAGGCCGATCCAACCGACAAGTTGGAATCGCGCCATGATGCTGCCGCGCCGTGCTGCGATGATCAGGCAGACGATGATCGCGATCAGGGGAGCCAGGAACGCCGCGTGATAAATCTCTGAGCCAACTAACGGCATCGCCGGTGATCGCTCGACGATCACCAGCGCGACCGCCAATGGTATGCCCGCCGAGGCGGCCAGCGCGGCTTTGCTCCGTCGTCCCAATGTGCCCTCTTCGCAAAGCTCTCGCGTCAAGAGGCACCCGGCCAATGCGGCCACGGCGAGGACGTAATGATTGAACATCGATCGTTCGACGAAATCGACGCCAGGCGCCAAGACGAAAACCAATCCGGACCACGACACGGCGTAGGTCTGAACGCACGCCACCATCAGGCTGTGGAACAACAGGAATCGATGGCGCACGACCGTGAAGAAGACGATGTTCAGCAACAGCGGCGCGAAGAGAACGCCCGAAAACAACGCCGCTAGGATGACGTGGATTAAGTGGCTGCGCGCGGCGCTGTCGCCGGCGTAGAGTTCCATGTCCGCCCAATTTGTCGGGTCCCAGGGATGGTTGACTCCGATAAGGATGGTCTCGATCCCGCGCTCAGCTCCCTCGCCGGGCCAATCTAGCGAAAAGCGCAGACTTCCGGGCGCACGCCATTGCCGTTCCAACGCTTCGAGATCGTAGAACCGCGTGGCGGTCGAACCGTCGTCATAGGCCACGTGGAGCAGAATCTCGCGGTGATGAGACATCCGCGTCGTCAAATGCGGGTCCAATAGCGTTTCGGACAAGTCGTCGACGTCTGCGACAAGCCAAAGATGATTCGTCGCCTTGTTCAGGCGTTCGGGGCCGCAATCGAAGTCCGCTCGGCGCGCCAAGGCGTCCTCGGGCGAGATCCCACCCACGCCTGCAAGCGTGCAGAAGCGGTCGCCGATCTCAATCGGCGCGTCTGCGTCAGCCGCCAACCCCAACCAAACAGCAAGGAATGCGGCCAGCAGCAGTCGGAGAGCTCTCGCTGCGAAGACAACCATGAGGATTTCTACCAAAGGAGGAATGACGGCGGGCTAATTGGCGCGCGTGTTTTCAGGCGCGCTCGTGATGCATTGTTAACCCTTAGTCCGGCCGCCGAGATTGGCGCCGTGACGGATAGTTCACGCGACATTCAGCGGCCGAGGGCCCAAATCTGACAGAACTCAAGCGTGTCAGGAGTGTTCCTTATGAGAGTTTTGATCGCCGCCGCAGCTATCGTCGCCTGTACGTCTGGCGCGGCCGCCGACACGATCTCGGTCCGGCCGGGATTGTGGCAGTGGGAGCTGAAGGCTGTCGTTGGGCCGGCCCCCATAACCCAATCGGGAACCGAGTGCGTCGCCGCCGACGAAGCGTCAATCTCGTTTGAGGAGCTCGCCGCTGATCTCAACAACGCCTGCACTGTCGCCCGATTGGACACGACGCCGACCGGGGTTTCCTTCAGCCTCGTGTGTTCTGGAGACGTGCCTGGGCAGATTGACGGCGTTTTCGATTATTCCGACGATGCGGCCAAGTTGAACGCCGCCGGCGAAGCGAATCTTGGCGGCGCGCCGGCGCCTCTGTCAGTCGACGCAAATGCGACACGACTCGGCGCGTGCTAGGGCCCTAGTCCGTGATCTCGCTCACCGGTTGGCGGGCTTCTCGCCGGCTGGCGAAGGATTGGTCGAACGCGACAATTAAGCACGCGGCGATAATGATCGCCGCGCCACCGTAAAGTCGCCATCCCGGCGCCTCGCTGAAGAACACGACGCCCAGCCCCGCGCTCCAGATGAGCGCCGTGTATTCAAGGGGTGCGAGGTGTTGGGCCGGGGCGCGGCTATAGGCGATTGTGAAAAGCCACCAGGCCGAGACGCCCGCCACGGCAACCAGAGCGAACGCGCCAATCTGAGGTAGGCTCGGCACGGGCGTGAATAGAAGGCCGACCGGAGATAAGAACAGCGCCGCCATGACGTTTGAATAAGTCAGGATCGTGAGTGCGTCTTCGGAGCGCGTGCGCAGACGCAATAAGACGATGTAGAGCGCATAGAGAACCGCGGACACAAGCGTCGCCATCGCGCCCAGAAGCCGGTCGCCGCCCTCCGGCGCGCCGGTCGGGCTGGATGAGATGGCGAAGGCTGCGCCCGCGAAGCCAATCAAGGCGGCCAGTCCGCTAATGGCTGAAATCTTCTCTCCCAACAACAGTCGCGCAAATGGGGCGATCATCAGCGCCGCGGTGAAGCCAAGCGTCGTCGCTTCGGCCAGCGCGAGCTGGGTTAGGGACCAGAAGAAGAGGAGCGCTGCTCCGATTTGCACGAGGGCGCGGAAAGCGTGGAAGCGGATCGCCGGCCAAGTCGGCGCGGGCTTTCGCGCGGCAATATACGCGGCGCCTGTGTAGACGGCGCCGAAAAGAAAGCGCCACGCCATGATTGTCAGCACCGATGCGCCGGCCGCCAAGCCTTTTACGCCCGCGTCCAGGAGCGAGCCAATGAACACGCCAGCGGCGGCGAGTATTAGGGGAGAGGGGACGAGGCGCGCAGGCATGCTGGGGCCGTCCCAGGCCCCGCAACCCCTGTCAAGCGGTAGAGACCGCCTTGCGGCGACCCGGCCTAGGAGCGCGGCTGCCCGAGATCTCTTAACCGCGTGCAAGCCCATTCATACTCGGCGGCGCAAGCGCCCCGAAGGTGTCGCAGGCCTTCCTTGCGTCTGGCCCCGCCGCCCTGGGTGGTAATCAGCAGGCTGCCAAGACCGGCGCAGCCGGATTGCAGGCCGAGGTCGCAGGCGCGGCGATAGCTTGCCTCCGCGCCGTCGAGATCGACAGTCCCGCCACGGCCTGAATTCTGAAGGTAAGCAAGGCTGGCGCAGGCGCGGGCGACATCTCCGTCGCAGGCTTGCGCATAGGCGTCGGCGGCCAGTTTCAGATCTTGCGCCCCGCCGGAGCCGAGGCGATAGGCGTCTCCCGCAATGGCGCACGCCTCGGCGCCGCCTGCCGCACACTCAGAGATCGCCCCGGCGCGCACGACCGCTGTGTCCTGTGCGGCTGCGGGAATTGCTAAAGCTGCGATCGCGAGCAAGCAGGTGGTCAGGCGCATGATCGATTTCCTTTGCGGCGCGACGAATATCATCGCCGATTTAGGAACCTATGCGAACGTCTCCGCTGCGTTTTCAATCCTCTTGTGCGTCCCAATCGCAGGCGTCTTGCGCGTCAAAGCGCACCGCATAGTCGGCGAACGGGCCGAGGCCCACTTCGGCGCGCAACCCGTCCAACGCATCTGGATCTTCCAGCGTCCAAACTTGGCAGCAACCCTCGCGGCATTGAAACTGGCTGCCATAGCGCTGCGGTTCGCCGTTTTGCATTTGCACCCGGTCATACAACAGCGCGTATGAACTCCCGTCGACTTCGCCCTCAGGTAACAGAGTCTCCATTTCGGCGAGGACGTCGGCCATCCAGTCCAGATCGTCGACGGCGTGTTGCACGATCAGCCAGGCATTGTTGGCTGACGCAAGTCCGACCTCGGAGATCCTCCACCATGAACCGCGTTCCGTGTACGCCGCCCTGAGCCAGGCGAGATTGGACGCGTCGATTGCAACCAAGGCGTCCAAAACACGATCTTCAAGGGCCGACGTTTCGTCTTCGGTCAGATCGAGGTCCAACGCGTTGAGCGTCTCAGCCCACGACCTGGGCGAGATTGGCGCCGCAAATCTGGCGAATTGGTCTCTCGCCGTGCGCTCGCCCAGTTCGCGGAGGAACGGATCATCTTCAGCCTGCGCAGATTGCCAGCGCTGGCGCATCTGCTCGCGCCAAGCCCAGTCGTGCGGGGTCTCGCTCTCGAATGTGGCCGCGCGCCAGTTTTGGTAAGCCGCGTAGGCGGCGTCGACGCGGTTTTGGGCGGCGCCCGCAGGCGCGCCGTCTTGGGCCGCCGCGATACTGACAAATCCGATCGCCAAGATGCAAGCCAATCCCGCGCGAACAATAGAGATCATAAGGGTTTGCCCCTTGAGGCTATAGGGGCGCCAATCGTCCGCCTGCCACTTCAGGGTGTCAACCAACAGCGTCCGCACGGACCAAGAGCTGGACCGCCGGACGCGAGAGCGTTGACCCGAAACCCTTGCATGCGCCGCCGGGTCCTGACAGCGTAAGCGTTGATACGACATATCAGGGAGGGCGCGCCATGGCGGCCGAAGACCAGCAACCCATTGGATCGGGCTTCGGCGCGAAGACGCCTGCCAGCGAGGTTATCGCGGGCGCCGACCTATCGGGGAAAAACGCAATTGTCACAGGCGGCTATTCCGGGATCGGCGTGGAGACCGTTCGCGCTTTGGCGTCCGCTGGTGCGAAGGTCACTGTTCCCGCGCGCGACCGCGCGAAGGCTGAAAGGGAGCTTGGCGGCGTGGCCGGCGACATCGAGATCGCCGATGTGGATCTCGCGGATCTAGCTACAGTGAAGCGCTTCTCAGACGACTACGAAGCGACCTCCCGCCCCCTGCATCTCCTGATCAATAACGCTGGCATCATGGCGTGCCCCGAAGCGCGCGTCGGGCCGGGCTGGGAAAGCCAGTTCGGGGTCAATCACCTCGGTCATTTCGCCATGACGCTGGGCCTCGTTCCGGCGCTGCGGAGGGCGCAGGGCGGGCGCCTCGTCGCCTTATCGTCGACGGCGCATATTGTGACCGACATCCGCTGGGACGATCCGCACTTCAGGGCGAATGATTACGACAAGTGGCAGGCCTATGGGCAAGCGAAGACGGCAAACGCCCTGTTCGCGCTCGGCGCGGACGCCCGCGGCGAGGCGGACGGGATTCGCGCTTTCTCCGTCCATCCGGGCGGCATTTTCACACCGCTTCAGCGTCATATTCCCGATGAGGAGATGGTCGCCATGGGCTGGAAAAACGCTGACGGAACGATCCCCGATCGCGTGGCGGCGATGTTCAAGACGCCTGAGCAGGGCGCCTCGACCACGGTCTGGGCGGCGACGTCCGCGCAGCTCGAGGGGCGCGGCGGCCTATATTGCGAGAATTGCGATGTCGCCCAATTGGCGACGCCCGAGAGCCAGCGCTGGGAGCATGTGCGCGCCTGGGCCTGCGATCCCGAGGGCGCCGAGCGGCTTTGGGCCATGAGCGAGAAAATGCTGGCCGAGGCCTGACCCGCCCGGCCAGGGGAGGAGTTTCCATGTTGCGTTTCGCCATAGCGGCCGCGGCGGCGCTTGCGTCGGTCGGCTGCGCGCAAGAAGCCTTCGACACAAGCCAGAGCGACGCTGTTCTCCTGCGCGGCAATGTTCGTATCGCGCGCCTGCAGGCCATCGACCATCCCGGACGCCCCCGCGCCGACGTTGAAGAAGATCGTGCGCGCAAACCGCTAGACGTGATGGAGTTCGCCGGGCTTGAGCCCGACATGGTCGTCCTCGAGATGGAGGCGGGAGACGGATACTATACCGAGATATTCTCCCGCATGGTCGGCGCGAATGGCAAAGTGTTCATGCAGAACCCGGCCGCCTTCGACAGCTTTCTGGGCGAGCGGGTGGCGGCGCGCCTCGCCGGCGACCGTTTAGCGAATGTCGAATACATGAAGACCGATTTCGACGCCTTGTCGGCCGAGCCGGGCTCTGTCGACCTCGTGACCTGGATCCAAGGGCCGCATGAGCTTTGGTTCGCGCCGGAGGGGACCGACGGGCTTGGTGATCCGGAGGCGACGTTTTTAGGGATCGCCGCTGTCTTAAAATCGGGCGGGGTCTTCATCGCATCGGACCATTCGGCCAATACGGGCGCACCGCCCACGACGGGCGGCGAGACGCATCGGATCGATCCGGACATTGTGCGCGATCTCGCCATCGGGGCCGGACTGGTCTTCGTGGCCGACAGCGATTTGCTCTCCAATCCCGACGACGATCGCACGATCAGCGTGTTCGATCCGTCGGTGCGCGGCAAGACGGACCAATTTCTGATGCGGTTCCGGAAACCTTGAGGCCCGACGGACTGCCCCGCTTGCCTTGACGAAGCGCATGGCGGGGCGGACTCCTTAAGCCATGAGCGGTGTGCGGCGTTTCCTGAACAGACTTGATGCAACAGCGTGGCGCGCAGTCAGCGTGTCGATCGCTCTGTTCGCCGGGGTGATGACAATCTTGGTTCTTGG
The DNA here is from genome assembly GCA_964597685.1 of uncultured Hyphomonadaceae bacterium. GTDB lineage: Bacteria > Pseudomonadota > Alphaproteobacteria > Caulobacterales > Hyphomonadaceae > JBCBTJ01. Next base: position 7,105 of record CAZQZC010000078.1, read on the forward strand.
CAAGACAGGCGTCTTTGGGACGTTCGCGGGCTATGAAGAGAGTTTCACGGCGCTGAAACGTTCGCCCTGGGGTCTGCCGGCGGTTATCGCAGCATTTTGTCTCGGCGCGTTCCTCGGCGCCCCGCAATTTGGGCTGATCGCCGCCGCCGTGGTCGCATTCGGCCCCTGGACGGGCTTCGCCTATTCATGGATTGCGACACTTGTATCGGGGGCAGCCACCTTCTGGACGGGCCGGATAGCGGGCGAGGCGGCGTTTCGGCGTTACGCCGGCGAAGGGGCTAATCGCATCTCCGCCTTCATCGGGCGCAACGCGTTTCTGGCGAGCGCCTTGGTGCGCAACGCGCCGACTGCGCCATTCATCGTTGTGAACATGGCCTTCGGTGTCAGCCATGCGCGGTTCCTACATTTCTTCGCGGGCATGGCGCTTGGGATCATCCCAAAGACCGCGCTGGTCGCCTTCGCCGGGCAAAGCGTTGTCGCGGCTCTATCGGGCGCGCCCCTGCTCGCCGCGGCGGCCGCGATCGCCGCCATTGGGGGCTGGCTGGCCCTGATGCTGTTCGCGCGGAAGCGAATCCGAGCGCAAGGGCAAAGTGTCCCGTTACGATTGGAATCGGACGTTGACTTGGTTCGAGATCCAGCTGAATGATCCACGTATGAGCATGTTCTTGCCCCTTTCGCTGCTTAGCGGCCCCTGGCCGCGTCACGTGCGTCGCTAGATCGGCGCGCGGCCAGGGGTTTTCGCGTCACGCTCCTCCCAACCAGGCCGCAAATCCATGACCGATCCAACGCATATTCGCATCTTCGACACCACAATGCGCGACGGCGAGCAAAGCCCTGGCGCATCGATGACCCTCGGTGAAAAACTGGAGCTTGCAGATCTGCTTGAAGACATGCGCGTCGACGTGATCGAGGCCGGCTTCCCCGCAGCGTCCACCGGTGATTTCGAATGTGTTCAGAAAATCTCCTCAAGGCTGAAGGCTTCGGTCGTCTGCGGGCTCGCGCGGTCGACGCCGGCGGACATCGAACGATGCGCGGAGGCGGTTCGCGGCGCCGTCCGGCCGCGCATCCATACATTCATCTCCACCAGCCCGGTGCACATGAAGCACAAGCTGAAAATGGGCCCCAACGCAGTTCTGGAGGCGGTGGGCCGCTCCGTCGCCCAAGCCCGCAATCACACCGACGACGTCGAGTGGAGCCCCGAGGATGCGACCCGGACTGATTGGGACTTTCTCTGCAAGTGTGTCGACGCCGCGATCACCGCCGGCGCCACAACGATCAATATCCCTGACACAGTGGGCTACTCCTTTCCGGACGAGTATGGAGCCCTGTTCCGACGCCTGCGCGAGTCGATTCCCGACGCCGACAAGGTCGCCTGGTCGGCGCATTGCCACAATGATCTGGGGCTGGCCGTGGCCAATTCTCTCGCCGCCGTATCCAATGGCGCGACCCAGGTTGAGTGTGCGATCAACGGCCTCGGCGAGCGCGCCGGCAATGCGGCGTTGGAGGAGATCGTCATGGCGTTGAAGGTTCGCGGCGACGCGTTGGCCTATCAAACCGGACTCGAGTCCACGAAACTATCCCGCGCGTCCCAATTGGTTAGCCGCATCACGGGCTTCCCGGTGCAATACAACAAGGCCATTGTCGGCAAGAACGCCTTCGCCCACGAAAGCGGGATCCATCAGGACGGCATGCTGAAGCACGCCGAGACCTATGAGATCATGCGCCCGTCCGATGTCGGCGTCGCCGAGACGTCCTTGGTGATGGGCAAGCATTCGGGCCGCCACGCCTTCCGCGAGCGCCTCGCGTCGCTCGGGTACGATCTTGACGCCGACGAACTGAACGACGCCTTCGTCCGTTTTAAGGAACTCGCAGACCGAAAGAAGCACATCTTCGACGATGATCTGGCGGCCCTCGTCGACGAGCAATTGACCGCGGCGGGCGAGCGCATCGCCTTTGTCAGGCTGAAGGTGTCGGCTGGGTCGGAAGGGCCGCAATCGGCGGAACTTGACTTGATGGTCGACGGGGCGCCGCATTCCGGCGCATCCACTGGGAACGGACCGGTCGACGCCGTCTTCCATGCCATCCGGCGGGCTGCGCCGCACGCTGCGAAGTTGGACCATTTTCAAGTTCACGCCGTGACCGGCGGCACGGACGCGCAGGCCAATGTTTCGGTCAGGCTTCGCGACGAGGGCATGATCGCGTCCGGACGCGGCGCCGACACCGACACCCTGGTGGCCGCGGCCAAAGCCTATCTTCACGCCCTGAACAAGCTCGAGGCGCGCCGAGCGAAGCGGCGCGTCGAATAGGTACGGATGGTACGCTTGTCCCGACAAGTCTTAGCCGCCAAAATCGACTTAGTGCTTTGTTTTTAAATACTCCGCACCGTTATGGTACGCTCCGTACCTATAGCGTGCACATAGCCTGTTGCATTAAGGCGCTGTAAACGGCACATAGTTTACAGGGCTGTGGTGTAATCAATTGGGCGCGTTTCGGTTTTGGGCGGACCAGAGCGCGTAAAGACGGCGAGACACGCATGATCGGTAGCTTGCTCGGCATGTTGTCCACGGACATGGCCATCGACCTCGGCACGGCCAATACGTTGGTTTACGTCAAAGGCCGCGGCGTTGTCGTCGACGAGCCGTCAGTCGTCGCCTACATGAACCAGGGCGGCCGCAAGATTGTCTACGCCGTCGGCGAGCAGGCCAAAAACATGCTCGGCAAGACGCCGGTCTCGATGGAGGCGATCCGCCCGATGCGCGACGGCGTCATCGCCGACTTCGAAGTCGCCGAGGAGATGATCAAGCACTTCATCCGGAAGGTGCACAATCGCCGCGCTTTCGTCAGCCCGCTCATCATCATTTGCGTGCCCAGCTCCGCGACGAGCGTTGAGCGCCGCGCCATCCACCAATCCGCGCTCGCGGCCGGCGCACGGGAGGTGCAGCTGATTGAAGAGCCGATGGCCGCCGCGATTGGCGCGGGTCTGCCAATCGAAGACCCGGCGGGCTCCATGGTCGTCGACATCGGCGGCGGCACATCCGAGGTCGCGGTCCTCTCCCTCGGCGGCATCGTCTACTCGCGCTCGGTGCGCGTTGGCGGGGACAAGATGGACGAGGCGATCGTCAATTACCTTCGGCGCGAAGAGAAGCTTCTAATCGGCGAGATGTCGGCCGAGCGCATCAAGAAGGAGATCGGCTCGGCCACGCCGCCTGAAAAGGGCAAGGGCATGACCCTCTCGGTGCGCGGCCGCGGAACCCTGGACGCGGTTCCCAAGGAGTCCGAAGTGAACGAGGCGATGATTTCCGAGGCGCTTCGCGAGCCCATGATGGAGATCATTGACGCTGTGCGGATAGCACTGGAGGCCATGCCGCCCGAACTCGCCGCCGATATCGTCGATCGAGGAATCGTGTTGACTGGCGGTGGCGCGCTCCTGCGCAATTTGGACACAATTATCCGCGAAGAGGCGAATCTTCCTGTTATGATCGCGGACGATCCGCTGAAATGCGTGGTGAATGGGTGTGGTCACGTCTTGGAAAACTTCTCCAAGATGAAGAACGTATTGTCGCCCGAAGTGTGACGAGCCCGTCCTCTAACAAGTCGATGGGCGCGCCCGGAAAGGAAGAGGCTGGATGCCGCGCCAAAGCCGAAGACAGACAAGCCGCCGGCCAATGCGCCGCCTTGGCCTGGGCTCTCTTCTGGCCTTGGGATTGGCGCTCGTTGCGATACAGAGCGCGCCTCGGGTCGCGGCTTTGTTCAACCCGGTTCGCACAGCGGCCAATGATCAATTGGCGGCGAACACCAATCCCAGCTTTTGGGATCGGTTGACGGGCGCGTCGGCGCGCGACCGCCGCATACAGCAACTTGAGGCGGAGGTGCGCGACCTGGCGCGTTGGCGCGCGGCGGCCATTTCCATGGCCGAGCGCATGGAGGCCTATGAGGATATATTGAATGTTCTCGGCGAACCGCCGGTGCGCGGCGTCAGCGCGCGCGTGATCGCAGAGACAGACGGCCCCTTCTCCCAGACTTTTCTCGCCAATGCGGGCTCGGACCAGGGCGTGGAGCCAGGCTTCGTCGCCGTCAATGAAGGCGGTCTGGTGGGGCGGGTGGTGCAGCTCGGCCGAAAGTCGGCGCGGATCTTGTCGATCACCGATTTCAACAGTCGCGTCCCGGTGCGTGGCGAGGCCAGCGGCGGGCGTGCAATCCTTTATGGAGGGAGAGACGGCGTCGGCACGCTGACGGATCGGCCCGAGGCCGACGATTTCCTCGAAGGCGAGCGCAT
>CAZQZC010000079.1:0-11301 GCA_964597685.1 uncultured Hyphomonadaceae bacterium
CGGCGGGCTACGACCACAAGAAAATGGGCATCACCGCCCGCGGCGCCTGGGAAGCGGTGAAGCGGCACTTCCGCGAAATGGACAAGGACATCCAGTCCGAGCCGTTCACGGTCATCGGCGTGGGCGACATGTCCGGCGACGTGTTCGGCAATGGCATGTTGTTGTCGAAAACAACCAAATTGGTCGCGGCCTTCAACCATCTCCACGTTTTCATTGATCCCAATCCCGGCGATCCGGAAATATCGTGGACCGAGCGCAAGCGCCTGTTCGATCTGCCACGCTCGACCTGGGCCGATTACGACGCCTCGTTGATCTCCGAGGGCGGGGGCGTGTTCGAGCGATCCGCAAAATCGATCCGGCTCACACCGGAATTACAGGCGCTGACCGGTCTGCAAGACGACACGACAACGCCAGACGATCTGATCCATGCGCTGCTGCAAGCCGACTGCGAACTCCTCTGGTTTGGCGGGATCGGAACCTATGTCCGCGGCTCCGCAGAGACCCATGGCGAGGTGGGCGACCGCGGCAATGACGACATCCGCATCAAGGCCGGCCAACTGCGCGCGAAGGTCGTCGGCGAAGGCGCCAATCTGGGCGTCACCCAAGCCGGTCGGATCGAAGCGGCCCAGCGAGGCGTCAGGCTCAATTCCGACGCGATCGACAATTCGGCCGGGGTCGACAGCTCCGACCATGAGGTGAACATCAAGATCCTTTTGTCCAATGCGATCCGTTCCGGCGCCTTGGCCCGCGGCGAGCGAAACACCTTGCTCGCCTCCATGACAGACGACGTGGCGTCGAAGGTGCTGCGCCACAATTACACCCAAACGGCCGCGCTCAGCCTCGCGGAGGCGCGTGCGCAGGAGGAGCATGAGGCGCTTGAGCGCGTCATGCTGGATCTTGAAGAGCGCGGCGTCCTCAGCCGCGAGGTCGAGGGGCTGCCGTCGTCCGACGCCATGCGAACCCGCGCCGAGGAGCAAGCCTGGCTCACCCGGCCTGAGCTCGCGGTTCTGTTAGCCTGGTCGAAGATCACGCTGTTCCAGGACCTTGTCGCCTCCGACGTCGCCGACGATCCCTGGTTCGAGAAGACCCTCGCGGGGTATTTTCCTGAGGCGCTGTCGGCGTTCTCCGGCGCGATGTCGACCCACCGGCTGCGCCGCGAGATCATCGCCACAATCCTCTCCAACCGCCTGGTCGACGCCGGCGGGCCGACGTTCCTCCTTCGGCTCCGGGAATCGGCGAACGTCGACAATGCGGCTGTCGCGCGCGCCTTTGAAACGGCCAGCGCCCTGCTCGATTTGGACGGGCTCGTCGGCGCGGTGTTCGCCCTGGACAATAAAGCGTCCTCGCGCCTGCAAACCCGATTGATGGCCGCAGCCGCAGATTCGCTTCTTCAGCTCGTGTCCTGGACCGCCGCATCGCAAGACGACCGCCCGCTGGGCGAGATCATTGGGGAGTATCAGCCGTCGATGCGAGAGCTTTCGGAGACGGCGTCGGATATCATTTCACCCTATCTGGCGAAGCGAAGAGCCCGTCGCGAACAGGAGCTGACCGGCAACGGCGCGCCGCAATCTGTCGCTCGTCGCGCAAGTCTGCTGCCCATCCTGACATTCGCGCCGCAGATCCATCGTATGGCGAGGGCGTCCGAGCGTAGCGTCTCGGACGCGTCGCACGCCTTCTTCGGCGTGGGCGGCGCGCTTCGAATCGACCGCATCCGCGCGTCAACCGACATTGGTTTGCAGACGGCCCCCTATTGGGACCGCCTCGCGGCGCGCCGCCTGCAATCGGAATTGTTGACGCTGCAATCGCAGGCCGCGCTCTCGGCGCTGGCTCAGGATGGCGGCTTTGGGGGGTGGCTCAACGAGAAATCCCAGGAAATCAACCAGCTCGGCGCCGGGCTCGAAGACATCGATGCGGCGAGAACGTGGTCGTTCGCCCGATTCGCCCTTGCCGTGGACGCGGTGCGCGGTTTTATGGCGTCCAATCCTTGATTGGAAGAACACCATGCGCGGATTGGACCTCGACGTCAGATTCCGGGACGCCGCGCCCGAAGACGCCGCAGCCTTGTCCAAGATCGGCCGCGACACGTTCGCCGAAACCTTTGCGCCGCTCTACGCGCCAAAGGATCTCTCAATCTTCCTCGACAGCCACTTTGAACCCGAACTCCAGGCTGGCGAAATCGCGGATCCGGACGTTGACATCCGGCTTGCCGAAGCGAAGCGGACGCTTGTCGCCTACGCCAAGCTTGCGCCTTTGAAGCTGCCTGTCGACCCAGGCGACCGGACCGCGCTTGAGCTGCATCGGCTCTATGTCCGAGGCGAACGTCAGGGCGTCGGCGTGGGCCGGATCCTGCTGTCATGGACAATCGACCGGGCGCGCGAGCGCGGGGCGGACGACCTTTATCTCGGCGTCTGGTCCAAGAACGACCGCGCCATTGCGATGTACAAATCACGCGGCTTCGAAATTGTTGGGCGATATGATTTCCGCGTCGGGGACCATCTCGACGACGAATTCATCATGCGCAAACGGCTGACGCCCTGAACCCGCCGGACGCCACTGCGCTCGCGCGCGTTCCTGACACGCACCCCTCCGCCCTCGGCGCGATGCGCGTGCCGGAATTCGTGGCGATGATCGCGTCGCTGATGGCGCTCAACGCGCTGGCGATCGACATCATGCTGCCGGCGCTCGGCGTGATCGCGGCGGATCTCGACGCCGCGACGGCGAACGATCAGCAATTGGTCATCGTGGCCTACATTCTCGGGTTTGGGTTTCCGCAATTGGTCTTCGGGCCCTTGACCGACCGGTTCGGCCGGCGCCCGGTCTTGTTTGCGTCCCTTGTGGGCTACAGCCTGACCGGGCTCGCCTGTTTAGCCGTCGGGTCGTTCGATCAGCTTCTGGCGGTGCGGTTCCTGCAGGGAGTGTTCGCGTCCGGATGCCGGGTCGTCGCCGTCAGCGTTGTTCGCGACGTGTTCGTGGCCCGCGGCATGGCGCGCATCATGTCCTTGATCATGTCGGTCTTCATGGTGGTGCCAATACTGGCGCCCGCGTTCGGCCAGGCGATCCTGTTCGTCGCCCCATGGCGATGGATCTTCGCAGTCTTGGCGCTCGCCGGCCTGGCCACGCTGGCGTGGGCCTGGGCGCGGTTGCCCGAGACGTTGCCCCGCGAGGCCCGCAATCCTCTGAACGTCAAAGCGACGGCGGCGGCTTACGCAGGGGTGATCCGCACGCGAGTGACGCTCGGTTATCTCCTGGCGTCGGGCGTTATATTCGGCGCGCTGTTCGCGTTCATTTCCTCAGCCGAGCAGGTGTTCCGCGACGTATTCGGCAAGGATGAGAGCTTCGTGCTCTGGTTCGCCGGGATCGCGATCGCCTTGTCTGCGGCGAACTTCACCAATTCCCAACTCGTTGAACGGTTCGGCATGCGCCGCCTGAGCCATTTCGCATTGTTCGGGTTTATCGCGTCGGCGGGATTGCTGTTGGCGGTGATGGCCACGTTTGGACAAGTGTTCTGGTTGTTCTTTCCGCTGTTTTCCCTCTCCTTCGCGTTCTTCGGATTGATCGGATCCAATTTCAACGCGTTGGCGATGGAGCCGCTCGGCAAGACCGCCGGCACGGCCTCGGCGGCGTATGGGTTTGCGACAACGACGATGTCCGGCCTGATCGGCGGCTATATCGGCCAGCAATTCGATGGGACCACCATGCCGCTTCTCGCGGGATATGTCGCACTGGGCGTATTTTCGTTGGCGATTGTCGCGATCGCCGAGCGCGGCCGACTGTTTTCGACGCGCTAGCGCGGGCTTGCAGATTGCGGCCGCCAGAGGTCTGATCGCGGCATGAGCAAACCGTTCCGCCTGGTCGCCTGGAACATCCGCGCCGGCGGCGGAAAGCGAGCGGCGAAGATTGCCGGAGCGCTCGCCGATTGGCGCCCAGACGCCGTCATCCTGTCTGAATACCGCGCCAACGCTTCGGGCGCTTTTCTGTCTTCGATATTAGAGGACATCGGCTTGGCGGGTCAGACGGACGCCACCGGAGAGGTCGCATCCGCAACGAATGCGGTCTTCATCGCCGCGCGCTCGCCGCTTCGTCCCGTGCCGCTTCGGAGAAAACCCGACGAGCCTGGCCGCTGGCGAATGGCGCGCATGGTGCAACCGCGGATCGCGCTCGGCGCGATGCACATCCCGAACCAACATACGGGGCGCAAGCCTGGCTATCACAGCGCCGTCTTGGACCTGGCTCGGCGGTGGCGCGGCGGCCCGGCGATCCTGGCCGGCGACACGAATTCCGGGCGGATCGGAGAAGACGAAGAGACCGCCGTCTTCAACAAGCGAACCCATGCGTGGTTCGACGATCTCTATGCGGCCGGATGGCGGGACGCGTTTCGACTGAAGCACGGCGCGAAGCGCGATTTCACCTGGCGGTCCCCTGGGCGCGGAAACGGATTCCGTCTGGACCAGGCGTTTCTTTGCCCGGCTTTAGCCGAGCGCATCGTCGAGGTGGACCATGTCTGGGCGTCGGACGCCGCGCAGCCAGGCCGCGACGACGCCCTCAGCGACCATGCGGCCCTCATCGTCGATCTCGACGTTGAGGGCCTATAGGATCTTAGGGTCTTAGAACGCCAGACGCGCGCCAAAACGGATGTTCCGACCGGGCAGGGGCGCCGTGTCGCGAAGCACCGACGTCGCGGTGCGTCCCTCTTCGTCGCCCACATTTCGCGCTTCAACGAACAATTTCGTCCCTTCCGCGCCGATGCCGAAGAAGCTCGAGAGGTCGAGATCAGCCTTCAAATTGACGAAGGTGTAGGCGTCGGTCGGCAGGAAGCCGGCGCTGACTTCATCCTGCGCCGTCGCGTGGGTCACCTCGACGCCGGCTGTCACGGCGCCGTAAGCCGCGGACACGCCGCCATTGAACGTCAGCGGCGGAATGAAGGGGACGTCGTCGCCATCGGTGAACTCCGCGTCAACCAGGTCGATCGAGGCGTCGAAGACCAGGGACAGGCCGCCAATGTCGCCGGTTTGGTAGGATCCGAAGACCTCGCCGCCGACAAAGCGCGCATCCTCCTGGAGATAGATGAAGACGGGCAGGCCGTCTTCGACCTCGCCGGTCGGATCCAGAAAGATGAAATCGTTGAAGTCTGTGTAGAAGCCGTTCGCGCCGATGGAGAGCCCGCCGACGCTCCAGCGGGCCGTGCCTTCGATATTGATGCCCCGTTCGCGCACGAGGTCGGGGTCGCCGATCTCGAACTGATCTGTCGCGAGGTGCGGGCCGTCGGAGAACAATTCAACGTCCGTCGGCGCCCGCTCCGTGAAGGCGAAGGACGCGCCGAGGAACAGGCCAAGCGGTTCGACATGCTGGTGCGCGCCGACCGACGCAGCGAACGTGTCGAAGGTCTGAGCGTCGAGGAAGATGTTGTCCACCCGCGTATTGTCGAAGCGGAGGCCGCCTTCGACGCCGAACCCGTTGTCGAATTCCTGCGCTTCGTAAAGGAACACGCCGATGAATCGGGTGTCGGTCGGCGTGACGAAGGCCTCTGCCCCCTCGGCGGAGAAATCCTGCGTTCGGCCCTGGATGCCGAAAGCGCCCTCAAAGCCAAAGAATGGGCTGTGTTCGACCTCGACCCGTCCCTCGAAGCCGTCATTGTCGAAAACCGTTCCCTCTTCGCCCGGCGCTTCGAACTCGGTGTGTTCGTAATCGGCGTAGCTGCCCGACACGGTGATCTGGGTTAGCGGTCCGTCGTTAAAGCGCAGTCCGCCGCGGAAATCGATGCGGGTCTGGTCCAGGTCGATGAAGGGGGCTTCTTCGCCCTCTTCCTCTTCGCCTTCCTCGCCCTCGCCTTCCTCTTCCTCTTCCTCGAACAATTCAGGCCCCTCGGTCGGCAGGCCGTAGACAGAGGTTGTGCGCCGGCCGGCGACGCCGAAAAAGGCGTTTTCGCCGATCCAAGAGATGCCGCCAGCAAAATTCGCTGTGTCGACAAACGAGTTTGGCAGGACGCCGAAGGCCGGATCTTCGGCGGCCTCGTCGCCCTCGGCCTCTAGAATGGCCAGCAATTCGTCCTGCAAGGCGAAGGCAGGGATCTCAACGTCTTCAAAATCGCGGGCCGAGCCCGAGCCCGTGATGACAAAATCGCCCAGCACGCCCTGGATTCGGCCGCCGCCCTCGATCCCGTCAAACGCCGTATTGTAGGCGACAAAGGCTTCTCCGGAGAATATCTCATCCGGTTTCTCGTCGACGATCAGGCCGTCGATCGCGTTGACCACGCCGCCGATGGCTTGGCCGCCATAGGCGAGGGCCGCCGGACCGCGCAGGATTTCGATGCGTTGGGAATCGATCCCGTCGACGGCGACCTGGTGATCCGGGCTTGCCGCGGACGCGTCGATCACGCCGATGCCATTGGACAGGACGAGCACGCGTTGAACCCCCAGTCCGCGCAAGACGGGGCGGCTCGCGCCCGGGCCGAAATACGTTGAGGAAACACCCGGCAAACGGTCCAGCGTGTCGCCAAGCGTGGAGGACAGGTTGTCGATGATCTCGTCGCGGGTGATCGCGGTTGCATTCCCGATTAATTCGTCGGCGCTGCGGTCCGGTCCGGGCAAGGTGACGAGGATCCGCTCTTGACGCAATTCGTCGTCCTGCGCGCCTTGCTGTGCGAAGGCCGTCGGGGCGCACAACAAAGCGGCCGTCGCCGCTGTAACTCGATATTTCATAGGAAGGCTCCGCTGATTAACGGATGCAATGTAATAAAGTCACGAAATTAGGCGCAAGCCCCGGTTGGGTGCGAAACGACGATTATGCCGCGTCGACGGCGATTTCCTCGTCGAATGTGACATCATAGCCCCACAACCGACGAATGTGCGCCAGAACGGCGTCCCGGTTGCGCTCATCGAGCGCGGCGCCATTGTGGCTAGTGCTGGTGAGCTCCAAGGTCCGGTCTCCCAGAAGATCGACATCGGTCACCTGAATATCCGGCTCGTTGACCGCGATATCGTGGTTTCGAGCCAATTGGGCGCGCACGTCGCGGTAGCCGCGTTCATCGTGGATGTGGGTGACCCGGTAATGCGACGCGCCCTCCCGGTCGGTCAGCGAGAACAAGCGGAAATCGCGCATCACCTTTGGGCTCATGAATTGTTGGATGAACGATTCGTCGCGGTAATTCACCCAAACATCCTGCAGGACGCCCTTCCAATCCTTGCTTCCGGCGAGATCGGGGAACCAGGCGCGGTCCTCTTCGGTCGGCTCCAGGGCGATCCGTTTGATGTCGGACATGATTGCGAAGCCCAGCGCGTAAGGGTTCATGCCTGAGAAACGCGGATCGTCGAAATTCGGCTGGGTCAGGACGTTGGCGTGATTGTGCAGAATCTCCAGCATGGCGCCGTCGGTGAGCTGGCCCTTCTGATGCAGCGCATTGGTGATGTGATAATGGACGAAGCAGGCGCAGCCCTCGTTCATCACCTTCGTCTGACGCTGGGGGTAGAAGTATTGCGCGATGTGGCGAACGATCCGCAGGATCTCGCGCTGCCAGGACTTGAGCACTGGGCTGTTGCGCTCGAGGAAGAACAAAACGTTCTCTTCGGGCAGTTTGAGGCCCTTTTTGCGCTCGTCGAGTTCGCGGCGGCGGCGGGCTGAATCGCCCTTGCCCTTCAAGGCTGACGATTCCCAGAGGTAGTGGATGTTCTCCTCTTCGTACGCCAGCCGCTCACGCTGTCGCTCCTTTTCGGCGCGCAGCGATTGTGTTCTGGGTCGGCGATACCGATACACGCCTTGCGGCATGAGGGCGTGAGCCGCGTCAAGCGTCTGCTCGACCTCCCGAAGGCCGTAGCGCTCCTCGCACTCGGCGATGTAGCTGCGGGCGTATTCCAGATAATCGAGAATGCCGTCGGCGTCGGTCCACATCCGGAACAGATGGTTGTTCTTAAAGAAGTGATTATGACCGAATGCGGCGTGGGCCATCACCAGCGTCTGCATCGCCATCGTGTTCTCTTCCATATTGTAGGAGATGCACGGATTGGAATTGATGACGATCTCATAGGCGAGGCCGCGCATGCCCTTGCGGTACAGGCGCTCCTCGCCAAGGAAGGATTTCCCGAACGACCAATGCCGATACATCAGCGGCATGCCGGTGGACGAGTAGGCGTCGAGCATCTGCTCCGACGAGATGATCTCGATCTGGTTTGGATAGACGTCGAGCTTGAGATCCTTGAGTGCGACTTTCTCGATCGCGTCATAGGTGCGGCGCATCGTGTCGAAGGTCCAATCGGAGCCCTCGAACAGGGGCTTGGCGCGTTTAGGCATCGGCGGCCTCCCGCGCTTGATGCTTATGGAACAATTCCCGGAAAACGGGATAGATGTCCGCCGCCCGGGCGATCCGTTTCATGGCGAAGCCCGGCCAGTCTTCGGCGACCCGGCGATAGGTTCTCCACAATTCAACGCCATTGTCGGCGCTGTTGAGAAACTCCGCTTCGGCCTCGTCGATAATCTCGATATAGGCGAAGTATTGGACCAGCCGCATGATTTCGGTCTGCATGAGGTCCTGACAAAGCTCTGAATCGCCCGGAAAATTGTCGCCGTCGGAGGCTTGGGCGGCGTAGATGTTCCATTCAGAGGGCGGATAGCGCGCTTCGACGATCCGTTTCATCTCCGTCAGCGCGGTTGAGACGACGGTGCCGCCGGTTTCAGTCGAGTGGAAGAACGTCTCCTCGTCGACCTCCTGCGCATTGTGCGTGTGCCGGATGAAGACGACGTCGATGCGGTCGTAGCGACGCTGCAGGAAGAGGTGCAACAGCACGAAGAAGCGCTTGGCGAGATCCTTCTCGCGCTCCCCCATGGAGGCCGACACGTCCATCAGGCAGAACATGACCGCGTTCGCGTTCGGCTCCGGCTGGGGCTCATAGGCTTTGAACCGCACGTCCAGAGGATCGAGATAGGGCACCGTTTTGCGTTTCTGGGCGAGGGCCTCGAATTCGACCCGCAGGTCTTTGAGCTTCTTACGCTGCGCCGGCGTAGGCGAGGCCAGGGCTTCCAGCTTGAAGATCTCCGCCTGGATCTTCTGCAATTCCACGTCGCGCGGGCGTTTCAGGGCGATCCGCCGGCCAAGCGCGTTGCGCATCGTCCGGGCGACCGCCAGGTTCGAGGGCGAACCGCTGGCGGAATATCCCGCGCGCCGCGGCTTGAAACTGTCGATCTCTTTCAGTGTTCGCTTCACGAGATCCGGCAATTCCAGATCCTCGAAGAACACGTCCAGGAATTCCTCGCGCGACAGGACGAAGAGGAAATCGTCCTCCCCGTCGCCCTGGTCCGAGCCCTGCTTGCCGCGCCCGCCGGCGCCGCCTTGCGGCGGTTTGCGGATCTTGTCGCCGGCCTGATAATTCTTGTTGCCCGGGAAGACGCGTTCGAAGCGGCCGCGTTTTGACGAATAATGGAAGCTCGGCTCGCGAATGCCGTCGGCCGGCACGCCGACCTGCTCCCCGCGGTCGATATCGGAGATGCTCCGATCGCGGATGGATTTGTCGACCGCCTTCTTCACATAGGAGCGCACGCGCTTGAGAAAGCGCTGGCGGTTCCCAAGGCTCTTGTCCTTGGGGTTGAGGCGGCGATCGATGAATTGTCCCAAGGCGGGGCCTCCTTACGTTCAGCCCGCCTTGTTCACCCGCATGTACCACTCCACAAGGCGCCGGACTTGGCGCTCCGTGTACCCCCGTTCGATCATGCGCTGGACGAATTCGTGGTGCTTGGCGTCGGTCTCTTTGTCTCGCTTCGCGCCGAAGCTGATCACCGGCAAGAGATCCTCGACCTGGCCAAACATGCGTTTCTCGATAACGCGGCGCAGCTTTTCGTATTGCCGCCAATCGGGATTGCGACCCTCGTTCTCGGCGCGGGCGCGGAGGACGAATTTGACCACTTCGTTGCGGAAATCCTTGGGGTTCGCGATGCCGGCCGGTTTCTCGATCTTGCCGAGCTCCTGCTCCAGGACGTCTCGGTCGAACATTTGCCCGGTGTCGGGATCTTTGAAGTCCTGATCCTCGATCCATGCGTCCGCATAGGAGATGTAGCGGTCGAACAGGTTCTGACCGTAATCGGTATAGCTTTCGAGGTACGCCTTCTGGATCTCATGTCCGATGAATTCGGCGTAGCGCGGGGAGAGATCGTTCTTGATAATGTCGAGATACCGATCCTCGACGTCGTCTGGATATTGCTCGCGCTTGATGGCCTGGTCGAGCACATAGAGGAGGTGCACCGGGTCCGCGGCCACTTCCTGGGTGTCGTGGTTGAACGTCTCGGAGAGGACCTTGTACGCGAACCGCGTCGACAAGCCGGTCATGCCCTCGTCCACGCCCGCTTCGTCGCGGTATTCCTGGATCGACTTGGCCCGTGGGTCAGTATCCTTCAGGCTCTCGCCGTCATAGACGCGCATTTTGGAGTAAGGCGTCGAGTTCTCGTGCTCGTGCAGTCGGGTCAATACGCTGAATCGAGACATCATTTTCAAGGTCTCGGGTGCACACGGCGCCTCGCCCAACGCGCTTTGCTCCAGAAGCTTTTGATAGATCTGCGTCTCTTCGGTCACCCGCAGGCAATAGGGCACTTTCACGACGCTGATCCGGTCGAGGAACGCTTCATTGTTCTTGTTGTTCTTGAATTGCCGCCACTCGCTTTCGTTGGAGTGCGCAAGGATGACGCCCTTGAACGGCAGCGCGCCGATATTCTCCGTACCGACATAGCTGCCCTCTTGGGTCGCCGTCAGCAGCGGGTGCAGCACCTTGATCGGCGCTTTGAACATCTCGACGAATTCCAGCATGCCCTGCGTCGTGCGGTTCAGCCCGCCCGAATACGAATAGGCGTCGGGGTCGTTCTGGCTCAGATGCTCCAGCTTGCGAATGTCGAGTTTACCGACCAGGGACGACACGTCCTGATTGTTTTCGTCGCCGGGCTCGGTCTTCGCCACGCCGATCTGGCGCAATTTCGACGGAAATAGCTTCACCACGGAGAAGCGCGAAATGTCGCCGTCGAATTCATCGAGCCGCTTCACCGCCCACGGCGACACCGGCCCGCCAAGCAAGCGGCGCGGAACATTGTATTTGTCCTCGAGCACGTCGCCCATGCGATCTGCGTCGAAAAGGCCGAGCGGCGTTTCAAAGACCGGGCTCAGCTCGTCGCCGGCTTTAAGGACGTAGATCGGCTCCTGCTCCATCAGCGTCTTAAGCCGTTCCGCCATGGTGGATTTTCCGCCGCCAACGGGGCCGAGCAGGTACAGAATCTGTTTGCGCTCTTCGAGGCCTTGGGCGGCGTGGCGGAAGAAGCCGACGATCCGCTCGA
>CAZQZC010000080.1:0-11249 GCA_964597685.1 uncultured Hyphomonadaceae bacterium
GGCGTCGACAAAGCGCGCGGTCAGCGTTGCAACGCCCGACAGCCGACCGATAAAATTTAGCATGGTCCGCTCAGCCGTCAGAATTGATCTCGCGGCGCCGTCGAGGCGGGCGATCACGTCGCCAGGCGCAAGGCGCGCTCCGTCATCCTTCAATACAAAGAGATTAGCGCCTGGATCGATTAAGCTCAGCGCATGACCTGCTGCGTCGAGCCCCGCCAACACGCCCGCCCGCCGCGCAACGATGGCGGCCGACATCGCTTGGCCTGGCGGGATTGTCGCGTCGGACGTCAGATCGCCGGCTCGACCAAGGTCTTCCGCCAGCGCCAGCCGCACGATCGGATCCAGGACGAGGGCGGGAAGGGGCGGCGGCGTCATGCGGGCTCCGGCGTGGCGGGGGCGAAGGCGCGCTCAGGGTGAACCCACGTCCGCTCGGCGGCGCCCGGCTGGGGGAAGTCGGAGCGAAAATGACCGCCGCGGCTCTCGCGTCGATCCAACGCTGCCTGCGCCATCAGGCGGGCGGCGATCAGGGCGCGGGCTGGGCCATGTTGAGCTTCGGAATCGCCGATCCAGTTGAGGAGGTCTGTCAGGCCGTCGGCGTCGCGCACGACGCCGCATTGGTCCGACATGCGCCGCCGCAAAGCTTGCAGCGTTTCGTCGGGCAATCGCGGCGCCGCGTTTGCGCTTGACGCACCCGGTGTTTCTAGCTCCCCGTCGCGCAAACGTTCACCAACCCGGTGGGCGAACACGACCGCTTCCAAAAGGGAATTAGAGGCCAGCCGATTGGCGCCATGGGCGCCGGTCGAGGAGCATTCCCCGCAAGCCGACAATCCGTCGAGTGTCGTGCGGCCCCAGAAATCGGTGGCGATCCCGCCCATATGGTAGTGCGCAGCGGGCGCGATTGGCATCAGATCTGTGCGCGGATCGATGCCTGCAGTTTGGCAGGCGCCGAAAACGGTTGGGAAATGTTCGGGAAACGCGTCGCCCACGGCTGTCCGTCCATCCAGGAAAGCGCCCCGTCCGGCGGCGCGCTCAGTATGGATGGCGCGCGCCACCTCGTCGCGTGGGGCGAGGTCTCCGAGCGGGTGGTATCGGTCCATGAAGGGCTGGCCGTCTTCGCCGACGAGGCGCGCGCCTTCGCCCCGAAGCGCTTCGGTGGCCAATGGCGCGGGGTCGCGGCCAACGTCCAAGGCCGTCGGGTGAAACTGAACGAATTCCGGATCGGCGATCAGCGCGCCCGCCGAATGGGCCATGGCGACCGCATCGCCGCGCGCTTCGGGTGGATTGGTGGTCACGCGGTAGAGCCCGCCCGTCCCGCCGGCGCACAGGATCGTCTCCCGCGCCGGGACGCCCTGCAACGCACCGTCGGCTGTGCGCACCGCAGCCCCTGCGACGCGTCCAGATCCGTCCAGCAAAAGAGCCGCCGCCTGGGCGCCCTCAACGATGCGGACTTGGGCGCTGGCGCGGATTGCGTCCACCAGTGCAGCCATGATGGCCTGGCCCGCCAGATCGCCGGCGACCCGGGCGACGCGCGGCTGCGAATGGGCGGCTTCGAGCGATAGGGCGAGGGCCCCGTCCGGCGTACGGTCGAAAGGCACGCCCAACTCGATCAGGTCGCGCACCCGGGCTGGGCCTTCTTCGGCGATCAGCCGCGCAACGACGGGATCGACGAGGCCGGCGCCTGCGGTGATCGTGTCGGCGGCGTGCGCCTTCGGCGTGTCGGTGGGCGCCAAGGCTGCGGCGAGCCCGCCCTGCGCCCAAGCCGAGGACGCGGCTTCCCCAAGTGGCGCTGGCGACAGAATGGTGCAGGGGCGCGGGGCGAGCTTGAGCGCCAGAAAGAGGCCTGCGAGGCCAGCGCCGACGATCAGAACGTCGTCGCGCGCGCCAGGCGGTTCGGCGGTCACGCCCTCAAGCGTCGCCGTCATGAGATTGGGGTGTTTTCGTCCCGCCAAAACACGACCGGCGCGGCGAAATTGCTGTCATACCAAAGCCCTGTCATGCGATCCGGTCCGGCAGGCTTCACGTTGAAATGGTCCGGGAGATAGAAGGCGGAATCGTAGCCCTCGGTGAGTGAGCCAATCACGACGCTGCGAATGGCGTAGCCCTTGCCGCTGGCGATCATATTGCAGGCCTGGTCCATGCGGACATGGCGTCCGGGCGACTGGTCGCAGGTTTCCTGCGAGACGAAGGCGCAGGAATTGATCCCGTTTTCCGCCGGACGGATCGTCATTTTGCCGCTGATCGTGCAGCCCTTGCGCTCGATCTCGGTCTCGAAAGACCAGGACCCCGCCACCGTGTCTGCGAACGCCGCTGGCGCAATTGCGAGCCAGGCGAGAAGCGCTGCGGCGCGGGTCACGAAATGCTCCCATCGTCGCGGATAAACTCGGCCGGTTCAGAATTGCCCGCCCACAAGAGCGCGCCCGCCATGCGGTCGGAGGATTTGATCGACAATGCAAAATTATCCGGGAAGTAGAAGGGCGTCGGCTCGCCCTTCAGGAATTCCTCGATGGTTGAGTTGATCGCAAGCTGATCGCCGGTGCGCCGAGCCACGCAGCTTTGGCGAACGACGTACTCGAAGTCCGGGCAGGCCTGACGCGCCGTCAATTCGCAGCCATAGCGATCCGCGTCTTCCGTCGGCGTCAGATAGGCTTGGCCGCCGAAACTGCATGCCCCGGCGACGCTGGCGCGAAATGTCCAAGACCCTGCGATATCTGCGCGCGTCTCGTCCGCCGTCGCGGCGCCGGCGGCGCAGAGAGCTGCGAGGCAGAGCGCTTTGAGTTTCACGAGATGCCCTCGATCGCCCGCCGAAACTCCACATCCGCCGTAACGGCGGAGACGAGAAGACCGGTCATGAGATTGCCGCTGACGACGTCGAGGTCGAAATTATCCGGCACGTAGACCAGCCCCTGGATCTTTTTTTCGATCATCTCCTGCACAGAAGAGTCGACTGTCAATCGATCGCCCTCGAGACGCGCTTCGCAGGTCTGCACCACAATCGACTGGCCGAGGTCGTCGCATTCCTCCAACGCGGTCAACTCGCACGCGAAGAGGCCTGGCTCAGGCGACGACGCGAGGCGCATCGATCCGCGCAATTGGCATTGTCCGCCGCGATACTTGACGGTTTCGAAGGTCCAGGACCCCAGGATATCCGCTTCCGCGTCCGCGCGATCGGCAAGAGCCGGCCCGCCAAAGCTGGCGAGCGCCAGCGCTGCAGCGACGCCTTTGAGCGACTTCATCCCGTGCATCCCTCCCTCTTGGACGTCCTCGTAAGTCAGCCTGCTCCAAAAACGCGGCCGATGTCGGGCAGGGTCCGGTTAAACGTAAGCGGCGTCAACAGGCTTGCTGCCCGTCGCAAAGGCGAGCGGCGCGTCTGTCTTCGGCAGGGCGAGCATGGCGTCGATCGCCTGCTTTGCGCGTACACGGACGCCTTCTGGAATCTCGACCTCATGCTTCATCTCGACCAGACAATCGTAGATGTTCTCGAGCGTAATCCGCTTCATGTGTGGGCAGAGGTTACAGGGACGAACAAAATCAACGCCCGGATTTTCAGCCGCCACATTGTCGCTCATGGAGCATTCGGTCAGCAGAACGACCTTCGCCGGCTCATTGTCCTTCACGTAATTCGCCAGCGCCGCCGTGGAGCCTGCGAAATCGGCGGCCTCCAGAACATCAGGCGGGCATTCCGGGTGAGCTAGGATAACGACGCCTGGATGGGCGTCGCGCAGCTGCTCGACGTCGTCGGCTGAAAACAATTCGTGCACCTCGCACGCGCCTGGCCAGGTCAGGATCTTGATGTCCGTCATCGCCGCGACGTTTTTCGCCAGGTATTGATCCGGAACCAGGATGACCGTGTCCGATCCCCATTCCTTGGCGACGTGTTCGACCACCTGGACGGCGTTCGACGATGTGCACGTGATGTCGCATTCCGCCTTCACGTCGGCCGTCGTGTTCACATAGGTGACGATTGGGGTGTTCGGGTACTTTTCCCGGATCAAGCGCACATCCGCACCCGTAATCGATGCGGCCAGCGAACAGCCGGCGCGGGTGTCCGGGATGAGGACCGTCTTTTCGGGCGCGAGGATCTTCGACGTCTCCGCCATGAAATGGACGCCGGCCTGGACGATTACATCGGCGTCGACAGTCGCCGCTTCGCGGGCGAGCTGCAGGCTGTCGCCCCGAAAATCGCCGACCAGACGGAAGATATCCGGCGTCATGTAATTGTGGGCGAGGATGACGGCGTTCTTCTCGCGTTTCAGCCGGTTGATCGCAGCCACCAGAGGCGCGACAGCCGGCCATTCCATAGGGGTGATGAAATCCTGGACGAGCGGATAAAGCGTGTCGACGTCTGCGCGGACAGACGCGTCATAGGACAGGCCGCGCGCCTCAGCGGCGGTTTGCGTCCGTTTCGGTGTCGGGAGGGCGCATCCGGGTCCCGCATCGATTAATCTCGCCATCACGTCCTCCTCGACCGTTTGATCTCGTCAGCCACTCACAACAATTGGGCTGCAAGCCGCTTTTGCTCAATATGAGCATAATATAGGCGCGAAACGCTTCGGATCAAGACGGCAAGCCTCTGTCCGGGAGGTCGCGCGCCCGAGGGATGTGTCATTCACACCCTTATGCGCAGATTGAGCAAAACCGCATTTAGGCCGTGCGGCGACTATTGGCAAGCCCTGCAGACTCCTCCCGCTTTGCCAATCTGGAGGTCGGGCGCGGTCACAAGGCCGTCAGGCGCCTCGACCGCGCCCAAATCCCCTCCCTACATGCAACGAACGCGTCACGGAGGCCTGACAATGCAAGCTGTCTATTGGGTCATGACCTGGGCCTGCCATCGCAAGTGCCGTCATTGTTACGATGACCGGTTTCGCCCTTATGTGCGCGACGCCCTGAGCGCGGTTGTGGACGAGGGGCGCGCGGCCTACGAAGCGATTATCGCGAACTTGCCCGACGACATGACGTGGTTGAACGACAAGACGGATAAGCGCGAGCGGACGCTGTTGGTGTTAGCAGGCGGCGAATTGCTGATCGATCCGGTTCGCGAGACGCTGTTCTATCCGGCGCTGGAGGCGCTGAAGTCGCGCTATGGCGCAAATGGGCCCAAGATTTCGATCCAAACGACGGGCGATGTCTTGACCCCTCAAATTCTCGACGAAGTCTTGGAGCGTGGCGTGGACTCGATCGCGATCGCATCAATCGATGACTTCCATGTCGGCATGCAGGGCGACCGGAAGTTCGCCTTCATGGACGAGATCCGCGCGCTCATGGAAAGCCGCAATGTGCGCGAGGTTTCGCTCGGCGGGGGGAAAGACGATCGACTCAAGGCGCCGGACCTCGGGGCGAAATCCAAGCATGACGGGCCGACCTTTCTGTTCTTTGGGGCGCAGCCGGACCTTTGGATCGGCGAATTGTGGCCCCGCGGCCGCGCCTTTCAGAACGGGCTGTCGACAGCCGGATACAAGACGAATTTCTGCGCGCGCTGGTCGGGCGGGAAGAATTTCCTCCATTACGGGCGGGCTGGGTCGGAAGTCGCGATCGAGCCTGACGGCTCTGTCTATCCCTGTTGTTTGAAGACCAAGGCGTCGCTTGGAAATCTCACTGAAGAACGCCTGATCGACATTCTCGACAGCGTCGCCGCCCTGCCGGCGATCCAGGCGATAAATTCCGGCGATCCCGAGGCGATGGGGCTTTCCGACGGCTGGGATCGTGCAGCTTTCAAGGCGCGTTCGGCCGCCCTGGACGGCGCAGGGCAGACCGTGACGAACATGTGTCTCGGCTG
Organism: uncultured Hyphomonadaceae bacterium; assembly: GCA_964597685.1. Lineage (GTDB taxonomy): Bacteria > Pseudomonadota > Alphaproteobacteria > Caulobacterales > Hyphomonadaceae > JBCBTJ01. Next base: position 5,774 of record CAZQZC010000080.1, read on the forward strand.
TGACCGGTTCTTTGAGGAGGTGCTGGGCGGCCAGCTTCGCGACCTAAGGGCCCGCCGCCTGCAATCACGCCGGCCAGTGCCCGCCTAATCCGACTTCGCGGCCATCCTCGCGACGAAGTCTCGCTGCATCTGATACATGCGCAGGGCGTCTTGGTAGCGTCCGTCTACGAAGAATTCCTCGACCAGGCACCCTTCCTCAATGAAGCCGCACTCGCGGTAAATTTTGACCGCACCCTCGTTCGTGGTCGACACGATGAGGTAGAGCTTGTGAAGGTTCAGGATCTTGAACGCGTAGTCGATCGCCTGGCGGGTCACAGCGCGTCCATAGCCGCGCCCTTGGTGGGACGGGGCGATGATGATCTGAAACTCGGCGCGCCGGTGGATGTAGGTGATCTCTACGAGCTCAACGAGCCCGATGCGCTCGCCCGTGTCGGTTTCGGCGATGAACCGGCGCTCGGTGTGGTCGTGGATGTGTTTGAGGTAAAGATCTTCCAATTCAACAAAGGATTCGTACGGCTCCTCGAACCAGTAATTCATGATCCCGCGATTGTTGTTGATGTCGTGAACGAAGCGGAGGTCGTCCTTCTCCAACGCCCGCAGGCGGACTCTAGCTGACATGCGATTGCCTCCCGCGCCTTCAGCGCGCGGCCATCATACCGGCGAAGCGATCGAACAGATAGAAGCTGTCTTGGGGGCCGGGGCTGGCTCCGGGGTGATGTTGAACCGACAAGATCGGCTTGTCCGCAACCGCCAGGCCGCAATTTGTCCCGTCGAACAGCGAGCGATGGCTCTCCGATACGCCGACGGGCAGGGTTGCCGGGTCGACAGTGAAGCCATGGTTCATGGAGACGATCTCGACTTTGCCAGTGGCCAAATCCTTCACGGGGTGGTTCGCGCCATGGTGGCCCTGGTCCATTTTCCGCGTCTTGGCGCCAAGCGCGAGCGCGAGGAGTTGGTGGCCGAGGCAGATGCCGAGCAGCGGAAAGCCGCGCTCAATAAGCGCACCGATTGTCGCGCCCGCCCGTTCAAAGGTCGCCGCGGGATCGCCTGGACCGTTCGAGAGGACCACGCCGTCGGGTTTCAGCTGTTCTATCGCGTCGATCGGGGTGTCGCCCGGATCCACGGTCGCGCGCGCCCCCACGGCTGCGAGGTTGCGCAGAATGTTCCTCTTCACGCCGAAATCCAGAACGACGACGTGAAAACGCGGCGTGCTCAATTCGCTGAAGCCGCTGGCCCGAGCCCACAATTGTTCAGAATTGTTGTAAGCAGCGTCTTGGGACACGTCCTTCGCAAGATCGGCCGCTTCAAGCCCCGCCCACGCGCTTGCGGCTTTGACCAGGCCGTCGATATCGATCCCGCCGTCAGGCGCGTGAGCGATCGCCGCCTTGGCCATGCCCTGTTCGCGAATGCGCCGGGTGAGCGCACGGGTGTCGACGCCGGACAGGCCAACGATCCCCCGCCGAACAAGCCATGCGTCGAAATGATCCTCAGCCCGCCAGTTCGACGGCGGCGTGATCGATTGCCGGAAGATCGCGCCACGCGCCGCGCGCTCGGCCGGCGGTGCGGAATGTTCCTGATCTTCTTCATTGGCGCCGACGATCCCGATATGGGGAAACGTGAACAGGATGATCTGCTCGGCGTAGGACGGATCGGTCAGGATCTCCTGATAGCCCGACATGGCGGTGTTGAAGCACAGCTCGCCAATTGCGACGCCGGGCGCGCCGCAGCCCGTCCCCACGAAAACGGACCCGTCTTCCAAGGCGATCACGCCCGTCATGGTAGAAAACGCTTGATCTGACCGATTGTCCGTCATATCTGCCGCCCCTCGTTTGACGCTTTTGTTTGTGTTAACGCCTTTAGGCCAAGGCTGGGAGGCGTTTGGATCAGCCGCCGACGGGCGTCAATATCGCCCCGGCGCCAAATGGACGAAGCTTGGAACAGTTGGAACAGACTGACACCCCCGCCATGACAGGTTTACGCGCCCGCCTTTCGGAGGCCCGCCGAGAGGCTGAAGCTCTCTCGCCCAACAGTCCTGAAGCCGCGACCCTGCGCCTGATAGAATGCGCTGTGAGCGACCGCGATGTGATGTCTCGTGCGAAGGGCGATTGCGCCGGGTGTCCTGAAGAGGCCGTGATGAAGCTTCTGAAGACCATGGCGGCGCAGCGCGAAGCCTCCGCCGAGCGCTACGATGATTCAGGCCGCGTCGAAGACGCAGAACGCGAACGGGCGGAATTGGCCGTCATCCGGCGTTTCCTGCCGCAGCCGCTGGCCGGCGAAGACCTTGAAGTGGCCGCGCGCCGCGTTGTCGACGACCTTGAAGCCAAGAAGCTGAAAGATATGGGCCGTTGCATGGCGACGCTGAAGTCTCGCTATCCCGGCCGCATCGACACCGGCGCGGCGGGCAAGGCCGTTCGCCGCATGTTGGGATAGCCGGCTCGTTGATTCGTGTTTACCATCCGGCGTCGTGAACGCGGTAAGACTTCCCGACGGATTTCTCGACGAATTAAAGGCGCGCCTGCGCCCGTCGGACGTGATCGGCAAAAAGGTGAAGCTGCAGAAACGCGGCAAGGAATGGGTCGGCCTATCGCCCTTCACAAATGAGAAAACGCCGAGCTTCTACGTCAACGACGCCAAGCGCATGTTCAAATGCTTCTCCTCTGGTCTCGGCGGGGATGTCATCAAATTCGTTCAGGAGACGGAGCGGCTGTCATTTATGGAGGCCGTGGAGCGTTTGGCGGAGCAGGCGGGCTTGGCGCTGCCGACCGCAGCGCCTGAGGAGCGCGCCCGATACGATCGTCTGGCTCGGTTGAAGGCGGCCTGCACGGCCGCTTCAGCCTTTTTCGAAGACTGCTTACGGGCCAGCGACGCTGAGGCGGCGAGGGCGTACTTGGCCGGCAAACGTGGTCTTGAGCCGGAGGCTTGGGCGCGCCATCGGCTCGGCTACGCGCCCAATGATTGGCGAGCGCTGATCTCTCACCTCTCCAAAGAGGGGTTCTCAGCCGAGGAAGTCATCGCGGCAGGCTTGGCCAAAACCAGCGAGAAGGCGAAGGACCCTTACGATCTGTTCCGCGACCGCATCATGTTTCCTATCGCCGACGCGCGAGGCGATGTGATCGCGTTCGGCGGCCGCGCGCTCGATCCGTCTGCGCCGGCAAAGTACATGAACTCGCCCGAGACAGACCTCTTCCATAAAGGCCGGGTTCTTTATCGATACAAGGACGCCAAAGCCTCTCTGGACTACGGCTCTCGCGGCGGTCTTTTGGTGTGCGAGGGCTATATGGATGCCATCGCCTTGGCTGAGGCGGGCATTCCCAACGCGGTGGCGCCGCTCGGCACCGCGTTGACGGAGGAGCAACTCTCGCTTGTCTGGAAAGCCGGACCTGACCCCATCCTCTGTTTCGACGGCGACGGGGCTGGCTTGCGTGCGGCCTATCGCGCTCTCGACGTGGCGCTGCCGCATCTGCAGCCGGACAAGTCAATTTTCTTTTCCTTGCTGCCAGATAGAATGGACCCGGACGACCTGATCCGCGCCAAAGGCGCCGAGGCGATGCGGGCGGAACTCGACGCGGCCCTGCCGCTCGTGGAGATGCTGTGGCGGCGAGAGCGGGATGCGGAACCGCTGGACACGCCCGAGCGCAAGGCGGGGCTGGAAGCGCGTCTCGAGGCGGCCGCCGGCCGTATCACGCACCCTGCCGTGCGCGCGGCCTATATCCGCGATCTACGCCGTCGACAGCGCGATTTCTTTTGGGAACAGGGATCTCGACGGTCCAAGCCGCGGGCCGCGCCTGCAAACGCCGAGCCCCTGCGGAAGGCCGGCGGTCTTGGTTTGCTGGCGTTGGCTGCGGATAATCCGGTTCTTGTCGACCGGCATGGCGAAGAATTGGCGGCTGCGATGTTTCCCGATGAAACGACGCGGGTCATCCGCGATTCACTGTTGGAGCTATTTTACGCCCGCGAAACGGTTGACCGGAGCGCTCTCAGCGACCATTTAGCGCAATCTGGAAGAATTAGCGCCGCCCGATTGCTCACCGACTACCCTCAGACCGCGCCGATCGACGCTGACGGCGACACAGGCAGGGAGTGGCTTATCGCCTTGGAGCATTTCGCGGCCGACGACGCTGCCGGACCGTCTGTCCCCCTGGACGACGAGCCAAACGCGTTTGAGGAGGCATGGCGGAGAAGCCATCAGAATTTGGCTGCGCGGCGCGCTTTGAAGGCGCGCTTGAAAGAGGCGGATTGACTTAGGGCGGACGGCGTTCGGAGACGCCGGGAACGTTTCAGGAGACGGGTGTATGGCGAAGGCCCAGGCAGCGGAGCAGCGGACAGAGACGGGCGACGGGCCGGTGCTCGATCTCAACGATTCCGCGGTGAAGAAGTTCATCAAAGAGGCGAAAGCGAAAGGCTTCGTCACCCATGATGAGCTGAACAAGGTTCTGCCGTCCGAGGAGCTGACCTCCGATCAGATCGAGGACACAATGTCGGCCCTGTCGGAGATGGGCATCTCCGTCGTCGAATCCGAGGAAGAAGCCGAAGAAGCGTCTGAAAACAAGGAATTGACAGTCGTTTCCGACAACAAGGCGGTCGCGAAGAAGGGCAATGCGCGCGGCTCCGACCGAACCGACGACCCGGTTCGCATGTATCTGCGCGAAATGGGATCCGTGGAGCTTCTCTCGCGAGAAGGCGAGATCGCCATCGCCAAGCGCATCGAAGCCGGCCGCGACGCCATGATTCGGGGGCTTTGTGAGAGTCCGCTGACGTTTGAAGCCATGATGGTTTGGCGCGACGAACTTGTGAATGAGCGTATCCTCCTGCGCGACGTCATCGATCTTGAGGCGACCTATGGCGCGGAAAACCCCCCGCCGGAGCCTGAGGAAGAGGAGGACGACGAGGACGAAGCCGAGGCCTCCGCCGAGGGCGAAGACGGCGAGCGCCGCAATGACGACGACGATGAGGACGAAGGCGCGGCCATGTCCATGTCCGCCATGGAGGCGGAGCTGCGCGAGGGCGTGCTGACCAAGCTCGACGAAATCGCAGACGCCTTCGCCAAGTACCGGAAATTACAGGAAAAACTCGTCGCCCGCCGGATGGAGGGCAAGGGTCTGACGCCGAAGGCCCAGGGCGAGTATGACGGGCTGCAGACGACCATCGTCGACAATCTGAAGACGATGCACATCAACAACGCCCGGATCGAGGCGCTGGTCGAACAGCTCTACGCCATCAACAAGAAGCTCATGAGCCTTGAGGGCGGCCTGATGCGGCTGGCCGACGCCCATGGCGTGCCGCGCAAGCAATTCCTGGACAATTATTTCGGCCGCGAGCTGGATCCCAATTGGGTCGAGGACGTCGCCGCCCTCTCCAAGAAATGGGAGAAATTCGTCAATTCCGAGAGCCAGAAGATCGCCGGCGTCCGCGACGAAATCTCCGCCGTCGCGCAGGAGATCGGCGTGCCCGTCGACGATTTCCGCCGCATCGTCCA
>CAZQZC010000081.1:0-11053 GCA_964597685.1 uncultured Hyphomonadaceae bacterium
ACTTGAACCGGCAAGGCCATACGGCCGGCGGATTTTAAGTCCGCTGCGTTTACCACTTTCGCCACGTCCGCGAGCCGGGCCGATCTAACCGGTTTCGATCCCAAACGCCGCTTGGGGTCAACCCTGCTGGCCGCGCCCCCGCTCGGTGACGGCCTTGCGGGCGGCTTCAACGCTGTCGGCGGACACCAAGCGCGCGTGCTCGGCGGAGCGCTCGATCTCCATCGCCAGACCGTCGCCGAAGGCCGCGGCGAACCCGTCGTCAATGATCTTCTTGTAGCTCCGCAAGAGCGTCGCGTCGCAGCTCGCCATGTCGTGCCCGAGCTTCCGTGCGGCCGGGAGCAAGTCGTCGGCCGGATAAACCCGGTTGACGAGGCCCCAGCGCTCGGCCGTCTCCGCATCCAGGAAATTGCCCGTGAACGAGAGCTCCTTCGCCCGGCTGATCCCGATCAGGCGCGACAATTTTTGAGACAAGCCCCAGCCCGGCATGATGCCGACGCGGGCGTGGGTGTCGGCGAATTTCGCAGCCTCTGAGGCGAGCAGCACGTCGCACATCAGAGCCAATTCGAAGCCGCCCGTAATGGCGAAGCCGTTGACGGCGCCGATGATCGGCCAGGGATAAGCGGCGAGCCCTTTAGCCAGGTCGATGTCGCCGCCGTCGACGCCGAGGGCGAAGCCGGTCTGTCCGGCCTCTTTCAGGTCGACGCCCGCGGTGAAGGCGCGCCCCGCCCCCGTCAATACGGCGACACGATTGTCGGGGTCTTGAGCCAGGTCGGCGAACGCTTCCACAATCGCGGCGCGCAAGGCGCGCGACAGGGCGTTCAGCGCGTCTGGCCGGTTCAACGTCACAATCGCGACCGGGCCGTCATTTTCCACGAGAACCAAATCATCCGACATCGCGCCGCTCCCTTGTTTCCTGTCCTGTTTGCGCGACATAGCGTGCGCATCGCCAGGAAGCGAGGGGAAGTCATGGCCGGACCGCCGCCGCCTGAAGTGAACTACACGTTCAACGCGCAGGAAATCGAGCAGCTGAAGCATTACGGCGATGTGCGCCGTCATGAACTGGGCGACATCCTGTTTGAAGAGGGCGACCGTCAGATGGACTGTCTTGTCGTCCTCTCCGGCGAGCTGCACATCTTTGTCGCCGCGGGGCCCGAAACCCGGCGCGTCGGCTGGATGGAGCCAGGCCAGTTCGGCGGCGACCTGTCGGTGCTTACGGGCCAAGCTTCGCTTGCGCGCGGAACAATGGGGGTCGCCGGAGAAGTGCTCCATATCCCCCATGATCGGTTCAAGCGCCTGCTCGTCGAAAATTCGACATTGTCCGACGTGTTCGTGCGCGCCTTCACGGCCCGGCGCGCCTGGCAGCGGGCCTCGGGCGTATCCTCCGTCGCGGTTATTGGCGCGCGTTACGACCGGTCTCTGTTTGCGATCCGCGACCTCCTCTCCAAGCACAACGTGAACCATGTCTGGATCGACGCCGAGGCCGACCCCGTCGCCCAGCGGATTCTGGATGCGAAGGGCTTCTCCCAGGCGGATTTGCCGATCGTCGCGCGCGGCTCGTCGTCGTTCCTCTGCAAGCCTGACATCGCCCAATTGTCGGAGGCCTTCGGGCTGGACCTTCTTCCAGACGGCGCGTGCGCGGACGTGATTGTCGTCGGGGCCGGGCCCGGCGGGCTCGCGTCTGCTGTTTACGCCGCATCCGAAGGTTTGACCGTCCTCACGCTCGACACCGACGGACCTGGCGGACAGGCCGGGACGTCGTCGAAGATCGAGAATTATCTCGGCTTTCCCATGGGCGTTTCCGGTCGGGAGCTTGCCGAGCGGGCGGCGATCCAGGCCCAAAAGTTCGGCGCCCGCATCGCCGCCCCCGCGAAAGCGGCGGAGCTGGTCCGCGAGGACAGCGATTATTGCTTAAAGCTGGTCGATGGGCGCAGTTTCAAAGCCAGGGCAATCGTCATCGCGACGGGGGCCCAATACCGCAAACTGCCGATCGAAAACCTGGAAAGGTTCGAGGGCCGCGGCATTTATTACGGTGCGACGCCCATGGAGGCCCAGCTTTGCGCCGAAGCGTCGGTTGCGATTGTCGGCGCAGGCAATTCCGCAGGCCAAGGCGCGGTGTTTCTGTCCCAAACCGCAAAGGACGTACACGTCCTCTACCGGCGGCCGGACATTCGGGAGACCATGTCGGAATATCTCGTTCGCCGCCTGGAAGAGACGCCGAACATCCATCTCCATCCGGAGACGGAAATCGCTTCGTTCATGGGCTCTGGTGCAGACGACCCGACCAATGACCGGCTGACGGCCATCCGCACCACCAAGGCCGGCGCGCCGGGCGGCGACCTGCCGACGCCTTTCGTTTTCCTGTTCATCGGCGCGGCCCCGTTCACACGCTGGCTGCCCGACGATGTGGCGCGCGACGGCGGGGGATTTCTGAAGACCGGACCGGATCTTGAAAATCTCGACCTTGTCAAAGCGGGCTGGCGGCTCGAGCGCATGCCGACACGGTTTGAGACGAGCTGGCCGCGGGTGTACGCCGTGGGCGATGTTCGGACCGGGTCGGTCAAGCGGGTCGCGAGCGCCGTCGGCGAAGGATCGGTCGTTGTGAGCGATGTTCATAAAGCGCTGAACGAAGAGATTGGATAAGGCTCGCCCGCTTCTCCACCCGGCCTATAGCGGCGCGCAGCCAAACGGACTCAACGCGCCACTATAAGTCTTTGTTTTTTCGCGTTTCCAGACGCCGAACCGGTTCCCACGTCGCGTGGGCACGCTTTAAAGGATCTCGGGCTCGGCCCCTTGCGCCTTGACGATCTCGACAAGGCGGGTTTGGGCGCGCTCCAACGCGCCGGCGTCAGTGCCGCGAGCAATGAGATGCGCGCCATACCCCGCGCTCGAGAACCAGGGATAGGAGCCGAACGACAAATCAGGCAATTCGTTGGCCAAGCGGCCGAGCGCTTCGGCGATCTCGCCCTCCCGCAAGCCGGCGCCGCGCACGGTGACCGTATAGACGACTGACCCGGTTCTCAGACGCGGGCCGATGTCTTCCAACATGCCGCGGCAGATCGAGGGGACGCCCGCCATAACAAACACGTTTTCAACCTGGAAACCCGGCGCGCCGGAGACGGGATTGGCGATTAAGCGCGCGCCGCGCGGCGTTCGCGCCATGCGCCGGCGCGCCGGCGTCAACTCGACGTCCGTATCCTTGTAACGCTGTGTGATGATCTCAAGCGCTTCGTCGTTCTCTGTGATCACCAGCCCGAACGCCGCGGCGACCGCGTCTGCGGTGATATCGTCGTGGGTCGGACCGATGCCGCCCGTCGTGAATACGTAATCATAGGCGCGCCGCAACTCGTTGACGGCGTGTGCGATCGCGGCCTTGTCGTCGCCGACCACTCGCGCCTCTGCGACTTGAACACCGAGCGGGCCGAGGAATTCGGCGATCTGCTGAAGATTGACGTCGCGCGTCCGGCCGGAAAGAATCTCATCTCCGATGAGCAGGACAGCTGCGGTGACGGCGACATCTGACATATTCAAGACTTAACGCTCCAAGCGGCGATTCTCCAGACCGGCGGCTAGGAAGAATTACGCCCCGCAGCCCCTCGTGCCCGCCCAGGTGAACGTTGAACCTCGGCCGACCTCTGAAAAGAGCCGGCCCGCCAAACTTGACTTCCGACATCGAGCCGAGGACACCCGCCGAAAGGATGCATAATCCCGGAGACGGCGACATGTCCGACCAGCCATATCGAGCCGAGGGCCTGTCCCGGATCTATTTCGTCAGATTCGGCTTGGTTCTCTTCCTGATTTACATCCTCATCGGGATCCTGCGCGCCGTGTTCGATCTTGGCGGAATGGCCGGGCTTTCCCTTATCGCCCCCTATCTCGCCGCGAATTTCGTGTCGGAGCTGTTTCTCAAGAAACAACACCGCGCGCCGAGCGCTGAGGAGGCGAAATCTCTTGCCGCCGGATGTCTGCTCACGACCGTCGGCGTCAACATTGTTTTGTTTGTGATCGCTGTCGGCGCGTCGTCGCTCAATGGCGAACCTCTGCTCGGCGCAGATTTTGATCTTGCCGTGTTCGCCGTGATCATAACCGTCCTGTTCGCCCTGACCCTGCTCCTGAATTACGCCCTGATGCGTTGGGTGTTCGGCGGTCAGGCCCGAAAGCGCGCAGACAAGCTCGGTTTTGGCCGCCCCCAAGACGAATTCTAAGGCGCGCGGCGCACGCCCTAAGCCGCCGGATCGAAGTACGGCTTGTCGCCGGCGACCGTCGCACGCTCCATGATCCGCACCGCTGGGTGGTAATCGGAGGCTGCATAGTGCTGGCAGGCGCGATTGTCCCAGAACGCGATCGAGCCCGGCGTCCAGCGGAAGCGGCATTGGTATTCCGGCAGCTTGGCCTGGTCGTAGAGATGTTGCAGCAGCCAGTCGCTCTCCTTCGCCGACAAGCCCTTGACGTGGCTGGTGAAGGCGATGTTGACATAGAGCGTGCGCTCGCCCGTTTCAGGATGGGTGCGCACCACCGGATGCTCTTGCGGCGGATATTGCGCGCGGAGCTTCTCCGCATCGGTATTCAGGCGCTTGGCGAAGACGCGGGAAATGTCGTGGACCGCCGTCAGGCCACAGATCCAGTTTTGCATCTCCTCGGACAAACCCTCATAGGCCGTCGTCATATTGGCGAACAATGTATCGCCGCCAACCTCGGGCAGTTCGATGGCGCGAAGGATCGAACCCAGCGATGGGCGCTCCCGCCAGGTGACGTCGGAATGCCAATTGTTCTCCTGGCCCCGACTGTTCGGGCCATGGGCGATCCTCAGGATTTCAGGGTCTTCCTGGTCCTTCGGAGTGGCGGGGTGGATTTCCAACTCGCCGAACGCCCGTGCGAACGCGATGTGCTGGGCGCGGGTGATCTGCTGATCTCGGAAAAAGATGACCTTGTACTTCAACAAGGCGGCGCGGACATCGGCGATGGTCGCCTCGTCATGATCGCCGCCGAGATCGATCCCGTGCAGCTCCGCGCCGATGGACGGCGTCAGCGGCCGCGCTTCGAACCGGGCGTAGGATTCCGCTCCAAGTAACACGCTCATGCGTTCTCCCCATCTTTTGTATTTTAAGAGCTTACGCCAAATGCCCGCGTCAGCCAAAGCTCCGGCGCATGAAACTGCCGCCGCTTGAACCCGCCCGCCTGGTGAAACGCTACAAGCGCTTTCTGGCCGACGTCATTCTGGAGACGACGGGCGAGGCGACGACCGCCCATTGCCCGAATCCCGGATCGATGATGGGCCTGAAGGCTGAAGGCCTGCGCGTGTGGACGTCAGCTTCAGACAATCCGGCGCGAAAGCTGAAACGCACGCTCGAACTCGTCGAAGTCGACGGGGCGTTCGTGGGGATCAACACGCACAATCCAAACCGCCTCGCCGTCGAAGCAATCGAGCAAGGCCGCATCGGCGAACTGGCGGGCTTCGAGCGCCTGCGTCGGGAAGTGAAGTACGGTGAAAACTCCCGCGTCGATATCCTGCTTGAGACCGCCGGTGGACCACACTTCGTGGAGGTGAAGAATTGTCATCTCATGCGCACGCCCGGCTTTGCGGAATTTCCCGACAGCGTCACCGCGCGCGGGGCGAAGCACCTGGCCGAGCTGTCGCGCGAAGTCGCCGCCGGCGCGCGCGCCACCATGCTCTTCATCATCCAACGGCCCGATTGCGAGGTCTTCGACACCGCGCCTGACATCGACCCCGTCTACCACGCCGCTTTACGCGACGCGGCTGAAGCCGGGGTGGACGTTCTCTGCTATGATTGCCATGTCTCGCTGGACGAGATCGTCGTGCGCCGCGCTATTCCGTGGCGGCGCGCCTGAACGCTGGAGCCCGTTGTGACGTCAACCTTGGAGGCTGAAACACACCCGCCGGTCCGCACCGGACATATCCGCATCCACGGCCAGGAGGATTTCGAGGGCATGCGGGCGGCGGGACGGCTGACGGCGGCCACTCTGGATATGATCGCCGGAGAGGTTGCGCCTGGGGTCTCCACGGCGCGGCTCGACCAGTTGATCCATGACTTCGCAATGGATCACGGCGCGTTGCCGGCGACCCTCGGTTATCGCGGGTACCGACATTCCTCCTGCATTTCGCTCAATCATATCGTCTGCCATGGCATACCTGGTCCGAAAGTCCTGAAGGACGGGGACATTCTGAACATCGATGTGACCCTGATCGTGGACGGCTGGCACGGCGATACGTCGCGCATGTATGTCGCCGGTACGGCGCGGCGGAAGGCTGAGCGCCTGATCGACGTGACCTACGAAGCCATGATGGCCGGCATCGCCGCGGTGAAACCCGGCGCCCGCTTTGGCGACATCGGCGCGGCGATCACGGCGATCGCTCACAAGAACCGGCTGTCGGTGGTCGAGGATTTCTGCGGCCACGGCCTCGGCCGCCTTTTCCACGACGAACCGAACGTTGTGCATTCCGCCCGCGCCGGGACAGGTCCGGAGCTCAAGCCCGGCATGTTCTTCACCGTCGAGCCGATGCTGAACATCGGCCGCAAGGACGTCGCCATCCTGCCCGACGGCTGGACCGCGGTGACCCGCGACCGGCAACTCTCCGCGCAATTCGAACACTCGGTCGGCGTCACCGAGCATGGCGTCGAGATCTTCACGACGTCGCCGGACGGCCTGCACACCCCGCACAGGAGCTGACCAGGCATGGTCCGCGCTGCACTGATCCTCGCCGCCGCGGCGCTGATCATCGCGGGGATCTACCATGTCGCCCTCATCTTCGGCGATCCGACCTGCTCGACCTTCGCCGGCGCGCCGCCGGAAATCGAGCAGTCTCTGCGCGAGGGCACAGCGACCGCTCCGGTCGTCATCAGCCTGATCGCCCTGTTCCTTTTTGGCGTGGCCGGCGCCGGCCTGTCTGGCGCGAACCTCTTGCCCCGCCCGCCCCTGTTGCGCTGGATCCCGGGGGGCGTTGCAATCCTGTTTCTCCTGCGCGGCGCGGCGATCATACCGCAGGCGATGGCGGCGAAGTGGACCGCTGCGTTCGATCTGTTCCATCTGTCCGCGTCCGCGCTGATCATATTTATCGGAGCCGCGTATCTCGCAGGCGCACTTCGTCCCCCGGCGCGGGTCGTTTCCCCGTGACGACCGAGCTTGAAAAACCGCACTGGCAAGGCCACCGCGACCGGCTGCGCAGCAAGCTGATCAAGCGGGGGGCGGACGCGCTTGAAGACTACGAATTGCTGGAAACACTGCTCTTCGCCTTTATCCCGCGCCGCGACGTCAAACCGATCGCCAAGGCGCTCTTGCGCCGTTTCGGCGCGCTCTCTGCCGTTCTGGCCGCGGACCCGAAGGATATGGTGCAGGTCGACGGCGTCGGAGAGACGGCCGCCAGCTACCTGAAGGCCGTCGCCGAACTTCACGCCAGGGCGGCGCGCGAAGAGATTGCGGGGCGTCCTATCCTGTCCTCTTGGAGCGCCCTGCTCGCCTATGTCCGCGGACAATTGCAACATGAAGCGCGAGAGCAGTTCCGCGTGGTGTTTCTGGACCGGAAGAACCAACTGATCGCAGACGAGATCATGGGACACGGAACCGTTGACCACGCGCCGGTCTATCCGCGCGAGATTGCGCGCCGGGCGCTGGAGCTGTCGGCGTCGGCGTTGATCCTCGTCCACAACCATCCGTCGGGCGACCCGACGCCCAGCCGAGCCGACATCGACATGACGCGCGAAATCGTCGACGCGCTGTCGCCGCTAGAGATCGTCGTCCACGATCATCTCATCGCCGGACGCGGCGGCGTGACCAGCTTGAAGTCGTCGGGTCTCATCTAATCGCTTGCTCATGCGCTGAAGACGGATACCGTGAGCGCAAGAAAGAACAAACGACGGGGCGCGCAAACGCGCCGGGAGGAGAGACATGACCGACGCGACCGCCGCGGACGCGCCGCTGAGGCCCGTTGAAACGGTCGAGGGCTACGGATCGCGAGCCTACCGCGCTTATGTCCTGTTCGCTCTGTTCATCGTCTACATGTTCAATTTCATCGACCGGACGCTGATCGGCGTTCTGGGCGATCCAATTCGCGAAACGTTCGGCATCTCCGACACGATGATCGGTCTTTTGTCCGGTCCGGCCTTCGCCGTACTCTATACGGTGCTCGGCATTCCGTTCGCCATGTTGGCGGAGCGGGCCAATCGGACAACCATCATCGCCGTGGCAATGGCCGTCTGGTCCGCGATGACGGCGGTCTGCGGGATCGCTCAAACCACGACGCAATTCGCCCTCGGGCGGATCGGCGTCGGCATCGGCGAGGCCGGATGTTCGCCGCCGTCCCATTCCTTGATCTCGGATTATTTCCCGCCGGAGAAACGCGCCACGGCGCTGTCGATCTACTCGCTGGGGATCCCGATCGGCTCCATGGCGGCCGCGCTCGCGGGCGCCTATTTCGCCACGCGCGAAGGCCTCGATTGGCGCACGGCGTTCATTTGGCTGGGCCTTCCCGGCGTTGCGCTGGCGCTGATCTTCCGGCTGACCGTGACAGAACCCCCGCGGGGCTATTCCGATCCGGGCGGCGCCGCGGCCGCCGCCAAGCGCGCGAAGCCCTCGCCCTTCGCGGTGTTCGGCGTGATCGCCCGGAAGCCGGCCTTCTGGCACGTCGCCATGGGCGGCGCGCTCGCCTCGTTCGTCGGCTATGGCGTCGGCCAGTTCACCACGCCCTTCTGGCTGCGCGTGCACGAATTGCCATTGATGCAGGCCGCGCTGCTCTACGGCCTCGTCCTCGGCGTCTTCGCCGCGCTTGGCACGTTCCTATCGGGCTGGATCGCCGACAGGGTCCGCAAGCGCCACCCCAACGGCATGGCCTGGATCCCGGCGCTCGGCTTCGCCATCAGCGTGCCGGCCTATATCGTCGGCTTTAACACGGTCGCCTTCTCATCCGGCTGGACCGCGATCATCATCTCGATGCCCTTCTTCGCCATCGCGGCGGTGACCCATTACTTCTACCTTTCGCCCATGTTCACGGTGACGCAGAACCTTGTCGAGCCGCGCATGCGCGCCACGGCGGCGGCGGTCCTGCTCTTCATCGTGAACATTATCGGCTATGCCGGCGGCCCGCCGGTCATCGGCTGGTTCTCAGACACCGCAGCGTCCTGGAACCTTGAACGTAATGACGCGCCGGTGACGCTGAGCGAGTGTAATGCGTTCGAGTCCGAACTCACCAAGGCGCGCAAAAAGCGCGAGGGCGCTTTGGAAGGACAAGCGCTGGCCGACGTCGCCGGCCAATACGCCGCCCATTGCAAATCGCCCCGCGCGGACGGCGTGCGCTTCGCGGCGTCCGTCGGCGTCTTGATCTATCTCTGGGCGGCGCTGCACTATCTTCTCATGGGCCGCACGTTAAAGCGGGACACGTGGAGGCCGGATGAAGCGCTCGCCGGCTGATTGAACCATGGCGGTCTACACACAGGTGGACGATTCCGCGCTGGCGGACTTCCTATCGGAGTACGATCTCGGCGCGCCGCGAGCCTTTAAGGGCATCGCAGAAGGCGTTGAAAATTCGAACTATTACCTCGAAACGACTGCGGGTCGCTTCATTCTCACCCTGTTTGAGAAACGCGCCAATCCGGCCGATTTACCCTGGTTCATCGCGCTCAAGCGCCACCTGGCCGCCAAGGGATTTCCGGCGCCAGAACCCGTGCCGGCGCGCGACGGCGACGCGCTGCGCCGGCTTTGCAGACGGCCGGCCGTCATCGTCACGTTCCTCAACGGTCTGAGCCCGCGCAGGCCGAGCATAGCCCAATGCCGCGCCGTCGGCGCGGCGCTGGCGCGCATGCATGCCGCCCTCGCCGACTTCCCCCAGCCGCCCCGTCCAAACGATCTCGGCCCCGCCTCTTGGCCGAAATTATGGGCGGGACGCGCCGACTTGGCCGACGAATTGGAGCCCGGCCTGGCGGCGCGCATAGAGTCCGACCTCGCCGCGATCGCGCGCGCAAAGCCCGCCTCGGCGCAAATCCCGCGCGGCGTGATCCATGCGGATCTGTTTCCCGACAACACCTTCTTCATCGGGGACGACTTCACAGGCGCGATCGATTTCTACTTCGCCTGCAACGATGCGCTCGCCTATGATTTGGCCGTCTGTCTGAATTCGTGGGCGTTCGAGGGCGGTGCGGAATACAATTACTCCAAGGGCGCGTCGCTGATCGCCGGCTACCAAAGCGTCAGACCCCTGGAGCCCGCCGAGCGCGAGGTTTTGCCAACGCTCTGCTTGGGGGCCGCGATGCGCTTTTTCCTCACCCGGTTGGTCGATTGGGCGGAGACGCCGAAGGACGCTCTTGTCCGTCCCAAAGACCCGCTGGACTATGCCGCACGGCTCGCGTTTCATAGACGCACGCGCAGCGCGGAGGCTTATGGGGCGTGACCGAATTCGGACCGAACGGCGCCGTTGTCAGCCCCCTGGGGTCGGCGGGGTCCAAGCCGGCGCCAAACGGCGGGCGGGGCAAGATCGAACGCGTGAGATTGGCCGTGCTTCTCTGCGGCCTGGTGTCCAGCCTCGCCGTTGCGCTCGCCGGCATGGTGGGTTTGGTCGCGCTGGGGATCGTCCAGGGATTGGCCGGCGCCGAGAGCTTGGGCCAGTCGGACAATCCTTTCCTGACAGGCATGATCCTGACGCTTGGGCTGTCGGTGCTGAATTGGGTGGCGTTCTTCCTGACCATCCCGGCGGCCTGGATCGTCTTGGCCCTGTCGCTGGGGCGGTTCCCGCACCGCGGAATTGTCGCCGGCGGAGCGTACACCCGCTGGGGCGCGATCTGGGGCGCGTTGATCGTCAGCGCGTTCGCCGTTCCGTTGAGCATGTTTCTCAACTCGCAATTCGGCCTCGACGCCGCGGGGCGCGCCGCCGGCAGCCTGGCGGCCAGCGCCTTCAGCGGCGGGCTCGGCGGCGCCGCGACCGGATTGCTGTTCGTCCTCATCGTGCGGCCGGCCGAACAGGTGCGACGCATTGCGGTCGACGTGTTCTGACATCTGTTGACCCGAGCGGTGAACGGCCTCACCTCCCCAGCCATGACCAAAGTGATCG
>CAZQZC010000082.1:0-10875 GCA_964597685.1 uncultured Hyphomonadaceae bacterium
CGGAACGATTGGGACGCCACCCACACGCCGATGTTCCACCAGGTCGAAGGCCTGGTGATCGAGAAGGGCGTGCATATGGGCCACCTGAAGGGCTGTCTGGTTGATTTCGTGAAGGCGTTCTTCGAAGTTGACGATGTCGTCGCTCGGTTCCGTCCGCATTTCTTCCCGTTCACCGAACCGTCGGCGGAGATGGACGTGAAGTGCGACCGCTCCGGCGGCGCCGTGAAGGTGGGCCAGGGTGAGGATTGGCTGGAAATCCTCGGCTGCGGCATGGTCCATCCCAACGTCCTGCGCAATTGCGAGATCGATCCCGACGAATACCAAGGCTTCGCCTTCGGCATCGGCGTCGACCGCTTGGCTATGCTGAAGTACGGCATGCCGGATTTGCGCCCTTATTTTGAAGGCGATCCGCGCTGGATCCGCCATTACGGCTTCAAACCCTGGACCACGCCCAGCGTCAGCGGAGGGCTGAGCTGATGAAGTTCTCCCTCTCCTGGCTCGAAGACCACCTCGCCACGAAGGCGGGGCTCGACGAGATCCTCGCCGCCATGATGAAGGCCGGCCTGGAAGTCGAGCATGTCGACGATCCGGCCGAACGCCTGGCGCCCTTCACGATCGCGAAGGTCAAGGAGGCCGTCCCCCATCCGGACGCCGACCGCCTGCGCATTTGCACGGTCGACACAATTGACGGCGAGAAGCAGATCGTCTGCGGCGCGCCCAATGCGCGGGCCGGCATGACCGCTGTCTACGCGCCTCTTGGCGCTTATATTCCGGGCCTCGACTTCGCCCTCGACAAGAAACCGCGCAAGATCCGCGGGGTCGAAAGCCATGGCATGTTGTGCTCGGCCAAGGAGCTGGAGGCGGGCGAGGACCATGACGGCATCGCCGACCTCGACGCGAAATGGAAACTTGGCGCGCCGGCGGCCGAAGCGCTGGGCGCTGACGATCCGGTCATCGATTTCGAAGTGACGCCGTACCGGCCGGTTTGGCTGGTCGTCGCCGTTATCGCTCTTGATCTGGCTGCGGCCGTCGCTGTCCTGTTCTACCCGTAGGAGATCAAGCATCTGCATGGAACCTATCCGTGCCCAGTGGAGGTTCGCCTCGACGCGCCCGACGCTTGCCCGGTCTTCGGCGGAATTCTGGTCCGCGGCGTCAAGAACGGCCCGTCTCCGGACTGGCTTCAGCGCCGGCTGAAATCCATCGGCCTGGCGCCAAAGAGCCTCCTGGTGGATGTCACCAATTACGTCTCCTACGACCGCGCCCGTCCGCTACACGTCTATGACGCCGACAAGCTCTCAGGCGCCGTCGTCGCGCGGCTTGGCCGCCAGGGTGAGACGCTCGAAGCGCTCGACGGAAAGACATACGAGATCAGCGAAGACATGTGCGTCATCGCTGACGAGTCCGGCGCCATTGGCCTTGGCGGTGTGATGGGCGGCGAGTCGACGGCGGTCACGGACGAGACCGTCAACGTCTTCATCGAGAGCGCCTGGTTCGATCCCTTGCGCACTGCGCGCACGGGCCGGGCGACGGGCATTATCTCCGACGCGCGCTACCGCTTCGAACGGGGCGTCGACCCTGCAAGCGTCATGGACGGCCTCGCCCAGGCTGTGGAGCTGATCACCGCCCATGGCGGCGGCGACGTCTCGAAGCCCGTCGTCGCCGGAGAGCTGTTTGACCGGTTCCGGCCCGAAAAGGCCGCTTTCAAGCCCGCCGACGTGGAGCGCCTGACGGGATTGCACGTGAAGCCTGCGGCGATGAAAAAGACGCTGAAGGAGCTGGGGTTCGACATCGAGGACGCCGGCGCGGCTTGGTATCTCTCGGTCCCAACCTGGCGGTTCGACATCGAACAATCGGCGGACGTCGTTGAGGAGATCGGCCGCCTGACCGGCTATGATCAGCTGCCTCAGGCCTCGCTGCCGGCCCCGGAGGGCGGCGTGCGCGCCGTCTTGACGCCGATGCAACAGCGCGTGCGCGCCGCGCGTCGAGTGCTGGCGGGGCGCGGTTATCTGGAGGCCGTGACCTGGAGTTTCATGGCCAAGGCCGACGCCGCCCTCTTCGCCGGCGGGTCCAACGCGCTTGGCACTGAGTTGACCATCGACAATCCGGTCGCCAGCGATCTCGACCAGATGCGCCCCTCGATCCTGGGCAACCTCGCCAAGGCGGTCCAAAAGGCCGCCGATCGGGGCGAACCTGAGGCGCGCTTGTTCGAAGCAGGCCCGCTCTATCTCGGCGACGGACCGAAGGACCAGCGCTCAGCTGTCGCCGCCCTTGTTCGCCCCGGCGCGCCGCGCAATTGGCAGGGCCGCACCCGGGCGGCCGACCCCTACACGATGAAGGCTGATCTCTTCGCCGTGCTTGAAGCCCTCGACCAGCCAGCCGACCGCTTCCAGATCGCCGCGCCGGCGCAGAAACACTGGCATCCCGGTAAAGCGGCGGCCGTGAAGCTTGGCCCCAAGACCACCATCGCCCATTTCGGCGAATTGCACCCGCGCGTTCTGCGCGACCTCGACGTGACGGGACCGGTCTACGCCTTCGAACTGAACCTCAACGCCGTGCCGGTGATGAAGGCGAAAAGCCTCAAGACGAAGGCGCTGCTCGAATTGCCGGACCAAACGCCGGTGCGTCGGGATTTCGCCTTTGTCGTCGATGAAGAAACGCCGGCTGCCAATCTGGTTGTGGCCGCGCGCGGCGCCGACAAAGCTTTGATCACGGGCGTTGACGTGTTCGATGTCTATCAAGGCAAAGGGGTCGAGGCGGGCAAGAAATCCATTGCGTTGGAGGTCGTCCTACAGCCGACAGGTGAAGCGCTGACCGACGCGCAAATCGACCTCGTGGCGGCGAAGATCGTTTCCGCCGTGGCCAAGAAGACGGGCGGAATTCTGCGCGGTTAGAGGCCACAGGCGCCGGTCGGACACGTATCGGCGGCGATGCGGCGAATTTGGTCATGCTTGCACGGGCCTATCCAGAGGATAGGCTCAGGCCCTATCCTTGGGACAGATTCGGGATTGGGGAGGAGATTCGAGCATGGCCGTCAGGTCGGCGCTCTACCGTCAATTGGAGCCTTCGGCGCGCGACAAGTCCGGCCTGTCGCCGATTAATCTGGCGATCGTGCTCCTCGTGCTGACAAGCTTCATCGCGCTCGCGCTCGAAACCGAGCCAACACTAAGCCCGGGTTGGCGCAACGGCATCAATATCTTCAACCTTGTGATTGTTGCGGTTTTTGCGTTCGAGTATGTCGTTCGGCTATGGGTCGCGGGTGAGGATCCGCGTTTTGCGGGCTTTGGCGGCCGCGTGCGCTACACATTCACCCCGTTTGCGCTTGCAGATCTTCTCGCGTTCGGACCGGAGCTTCTGGTTCTGACGCTTTTCGCAAATGGCGATACGGCTCAATACCTTATGACTCTTAGGGTTTTGCGGCTTGCCCGCCTGGTCAAGATCGCCCGCTTCATGCCGGCCTTCCACGTCCTTGGCGCGGCCATGCGCCGCGCCGGCGGGCAGCTTCTGACGACGCTCGCCCTGGCTTTGGCGCTCGTCTACGTCTCGGCGGTCGCGCTCTATTTTATCGAGGGCGTCGGTCAGGGCGTTGAGGAATTCGCGTCCATCCCCCGCGCCGTCTGGTGGGCCATCGCGACCCTCACCACCGTAGGGTATGGCGACGTTTACCCGGTCACAGTCCTGGGCCGCATCGCAGCGTCGATCATCGCGCTTGCAGGAATCGGCGTCGTCGCTCTGCCGGCTGGCGTGTTTGCGAGCGCGTTCTCTGATGAATTACGTGAACGGGAGCGAGGGCGTAACCAGGATTATTGAGCTCTAGGCTCGTCGCTCGCATCCATCGCTAGAATGATCTGCGCGTACCCCTCCGACAGCCGGCGCATATTCTCCACCGAGATCCGTTCGTTCGTACCGTGGAAGCCGGCGAGGTCTTCGGTCGACATCACAGCTGGCGCGAACCGGTAGACGCTGTCGGTGATCGCGGTGGCGTAGCGTCCATCGGTCGCCCCCAGGACGAGACCCGGCGCCACCGGCGCGCCGCCGCCGGTCCGCTTGGCCACCGCCGACAGCACGCCATACGCTCGATTTTCGGTCGACGAGACCGGGGACGCCCCATCGCCCCGGACCCCGCCGCCAATAGTCTCAACCTCGAACTCGCCCCCAATCTCGTCCGTCACACGGCGCACATGGGCGACGATTTCCTGTTCGGAGTTCGAGGGATGGATGCGGAAATTGACGATGGCGGACGCCCGCTGCGCCAGCACGTTCTCCTTGGCTGAACCGATCAGCATCGTGGGCGCCGTCGTGGTGCGGATCATGGCGTTTGCGGCCGGAATCGCCGCCATCTGATCTTCGACGATCCCGCCGAACAACCACATATTGGCGAACGCCATACGCTGAATGAAGGGCATGTCGGCGCCGGCCGCCTTGAAGAGGTCCGAGACGATCGGCCCCGAGAAATCGGCCGGCATCTGGTTTTCATCGAGCGCGACGAGGGCGCGCGAAAGCCTGACCGTCGCGGAGTTTCGAGGCGGCGTGGAGGAATGTCCGCCCTCGGCGATCGCCGTCAATCTCAGTGTGACATAGCCCTTCTCCGCCACGCCGATAAAGCCCATCGGCTTCCCCGTCAGCGGTGAGGGGTCGACGACCATAAAGCCCTCGTCCAGAGCCATAACCGGCGAAACGCTGCGGGATTTCAGGAGCTGAACGCCGGCGTTAGCGCCCGAGCCCTGAACTTCTTCGTCATGGCCGAGCAGAATGTGGATGGTGCGCTGCGGTCGAAATCCGTCCCGCGCGAGCGCATCGGCGGCCTCCATCAGCGCGACCAGAGACCCCTTGTCGTCGATTGCGCCGCGACCGTAGACATAGCCGTCGATAATGTCGCCGGCGAACGGCGCGCCCGTCCAATCGGCCTCAGTGCCGATATTTACGGGCACAACGTCCTGGTGAGCCATCAGGAGGAGCGGATCCAGCGACGGGTCCGATCCAGACCACGTATAAAGCAGCGTATACTCAGCGACGGTCTCTTGGGTCATAGCCGCGTGGGCCGCGGGATAAGTCGCCGCCAGCCAATCATGCAAAGCCAGCCAAGGGCCGTCCTGGCCCGGCCGGGGGTCGCCGGCGGTTATTGTGATGGTGCGAAATTGGATCGCTTCCGAGAGATGCTGCGCAGCAATGTCTGCAGAAATCGTCGGCGGATCTGGAAGCGCGATCTCGGAGGCCGTGGGCGCCGCGCCGTAATTTAAGGTCCGCACCAAGATTACGGCCGTCATAATCGCCAGCGCCGCGCCGAGCGCCCCAAATATCCGTACAATCATGATCGCCGCGCCCTATGTTCTCTGATGGTCGAGGCTTGCCAGGCCTGCGTTCCGCGTCAACCGGGCGCGCCGCCGCCTAGTTCGCCGCGGAGCGCTTCAATTGGTAGCCGCCGCCGTCTGCGCGATCGAAGACCTTGCTGATCTCTGGGTGGTTCACCGGAACCTCGGGATCATCCGGCAGGAGGTTCTGTTCCGAGACGTAGGCGACGTAGTGCGTCTTCTCGTTCTCAGCGAAGAGATGGTAGAACGGCTGGTCCTTTGCAGGCCGCACTTCCTCCGGGATGGCCTCGTACCATTCTTTCGTGTTCGCGAATTCAGGGTCGACATCGAAGATGACGCCGCGAAATGGAAACAGCCTGTGGCGGACCACTTGTCCGATTTGGAATCTCGCTGTGCGTTGCATGGACATGATGTGCGCCTTGCGCGTCGCGCTTTCGCCGAGGCTGTTTGTCTGTTGTTGCTTGTCGCCAAACCCTAGCGCACGGCGAACAGCTCTCAAGAGGGGTTGTGGATCGATCATGCGCCCGGCGTGTGATATCGGTAGGTCAAACGAATTATTTGGCGGAACCGATGCCACAGGACAAGGCGCCGGCGCAGCGCAAACCGCGCGCGCCGCGCAAAACCGGGTCGCCGGCGCTTTACGCCGCCGTCGACCTCGGAACGAACAATTGCAGATTACTGGTCGCGGAGCGGCGCAAGAGCGGCTTTCGGGTCGTGGACTCTCATTCCAAATTAGCCCGCCTCGGTGAAGGCTTGGCCGCTTCGGGGCGCTTGTCGGACGCAGCGCTTGAGCGCGGTCTCACCGCAATGAAGGAGATCCGGGCCAAGCTGAAACGCCGCGGCGTCGCCCAGATCCGCTGCATCGCCACAGAGGCTTGCCGCAAGGCCGAGAACGCCCGCGATTTTGTCGACCGGGTTCGCGACGAAACCGGTCTGACGTTCAAGATCATCGGTCCCGCCGAGGAGGCCCGTCTGGCCGTCATCAGCTGTCACGATCTGTTTGAGGCGGATGCGCCAAGAGCCATGGTGCTCGACATCGGAGGCGGATCGACCGAACTGTCTTTCATCGACGCGTCGAAGATGAAGGGCCGCGCACTGGTTGATCTGGTCGCCAAGCCGCCGATTGTCGCTTGGAAATCTTTCCCGCTCGGGGTCGTGACGCTGGCGGAATCCTTCGCACATTTGCCTGAGGCTGAAGGCTTCGAGGCCATGACCGCCCATGCTCGCGACGTGTTCGCGGACTGGAAGGAAACCGAACGCCTGGCGCAGGATATGAAGCTGGAGGGCGCGCACATAGTCGGGACGTCCGGTACGGTGACGTGCCTGGCGGGCGTGCATCTCAAGCTCGACCGGTATCGGCGCGACGACGTTGACGGCGTCTGGATGGATCGCCATGAGGGCCAGGCCGTTGTCGATCACATGCGCGGGCTGTCGGTCGAGGGCCGCGCCCACCTGCCGACAATCGGACCGGAACGAGCGTCTCTAATGCTGTCGGGGTGCGCGATCCTGGATGCGGCGTGGGACACTTGGCCCGCCGCCCGGATGCGTGTCGCTGATCGCGGGCTGCGCGAGGGGCTTTTGCTAACCATGATGCATGGGCCGAAAAAGCCGCGCCGTCGGCGTGGCGGACGAACGCGCCGCGGCAAGCGCGCTGAGGCGGGTGAATCTGTAGGAGCCCGTGATGGCGGATGACGGCAAGCGGCGTTGGAAAGGCCCCGGCGACGGCGGCGCCCGCTCGTCGGGCCGGCGCATGACCGAACGAAAGATCATCGCCCACAACGCGAAGGACGAAAGCTCGAAACGCTGGATCGAACGCCAGCTCTCGGATCCCTATGTGCAGCAGGCGAAATCGGAAGGATATCGCTCCCGCGCAGCCTATAAGCTCAAGCAGATCGACGACAAAACCAGCCTTCTGAGGCGCGGCCTTCGGATTGTCGATCTCGGCTGCGCGCCCGGCGGCTGGCTACAGGTCTGCCTGGAACGCGGCGCATCTGAAATCGCCGGCATCGACCTTTTGGAGGTCGAACCGCTCGCCGGCGCGCATCTCGTGACGGGCGACATTAGCGAGCCCGACGACGTTTCCGCCCTGCTTGCCGGGCTGTCTGGATCGCCCGATCTCGTGCTTTCCGATATGGCGGCGAATACGACGGGCCACCGCAAGACAGACCATTTGCGGACAGTTGCTCTCGTCGAGCTTGCGGTGGACTTCGCCCTTGAGCGCTTGGCGCCGGGCGGCGATTTTTGTGCGAAAGTGTTCCAAGGCGGCGCGACGGGCGATGTCTTGGCGACGCTGAAGTCGCG
The DNA here is from genome assembly GCA_964597685.1 of uncultured Hyphomonadaceae bacterium. Taxonomy (GTDB): domain Bacteria; phylum Pseudomonadota; class Alphaproteobacteria; order Caulobacterales; family Hyphomonadaceae; genus JBCBTJ01. Next base: position 7,611 of record CAZQZC010000082.1, read on the forward strand.
CTTTGCGAGCGTCAAACATGTCAAACCGCCAGCAAGCCGCGCAGGGTCGCCGGAGATTTACGTTGTGGCGAAGGGGTTTCGGGCGCAGGCTTAGAGCCCAGCGGGTGAGGCTCTAAAGCGCATCGAGGCCGGCCTTCATGAGCAGGGCGACGAGCAACGCCCAGCCGAAGCTCATAAAGGTTCCGATGATGATGTATTCGGAGACATGGCGGTCTGCAACGGCGGCCTTGGTCGCCTCGCCGAAGCGCAGGATCGACTTTGTTGCGATCAGGAAGCCGACGCCCGCCGGCTGATTCACAAGCGTGAAGAGAACCACCAAAGCGCGCTCCAGCCATCCGATCACCTTGCCGCCGGAAGGCAAGCCGCGCGGCGTGGAATCCATCGAGACGGCGAGAATTCCGACCGCATAGCCGATCAGATGGCCGCCAGCGAAAACGGCCGTAATGACGCCCGACAGCGTGATCATAAGGAACAGGAATGTGTCTGGTCCCTCCCAAAGGGCCGGGGCGGCGAGATCATAGAGACCCGTATCGGCTGCATTCGGGTAAAGATCGGCAAGTATGATCAAGACCGCGATATGCACGATCTGATCTAGAGAAAAATCGCGCAGCGACCTGCGGCGCTTTTGCGTCCGGGTTTCGGGAGTGTCGTCGTCAACCTCAATCGTGCGGGGATTGAGCAGGTAAGTCTTGATCGCGTCCATGGCGAAGTGCGTGACAAAGATCGCCGCGAGGATTTGCCAATGAAGCGCCCCCAAGAACAGGGCCGATACCGCAGTTACGATCGCAACGTGAACGAAGAGCACGGCCAGACTGCGCTTGCGCCGAATGATCCAATCGAACTGGAGAACGAAATCCCCGACCAAGTGAGCGGCCAGAAGCGGCGCAAGGGTTTCTAGCATTTAGGTGTGTCCGGCGTCCCCAATTTTCACGTTATCGTCGAATTTCCCCGCCGTGAGAAGCGGCGCGCTGAGGATTGACCGCGATGGGTGGCCGGAGGCCAAAAACCAAAAATCAGCCAAAATAGAGTGAAATATCACTTTTCATCCTTTTTTGGGTGATTTAAGCCGTGGCTATTCCAGCTGACGCCCTCCACCGCTTCGATCGCAAGGAGCAGCGCGCCCAAACTCGCGGACGTGTAGGCCTTTGCGATTGTCTGGAGCGCGACCGGCGGCTCGAGCTGTTCGGCCAACTCGCCATAGGTCGCATCGGGCGAAATAAAGACGAGGCGTGCGATCTCCGCTTGCCGTGCGGTCCAGTCCTGAACAATCGCGTCGCAAGCCGCCGACAGCGCCGACGCAAGCATAATGACGTCGCGCGCGGCCGTCCCATTCGCGCTGTTGATCGTCAGGAAAGGCGGCTTCGTCATGGCGTCGAGTCGTCGGCCGGACGTCGTGAAGGCCGGGCCTGACGACATCGAAATCCGATCCTGATCGATATGGTCGACGGTCCCCACGCCCACGGCGATGCGCGTGTCCACGCCTACGCGGAACTTCAAATTGGCTCGCACAATCAACGCAACTGCTAGAAAGGCGCCGGGATCCGACAAGAGAAGCTGCCAGGAATCGCCGCGAAAAATGTCAAGTTCGCCCACAAGCGTTTTGGGCTGGGCAACCGCGATGTCGGACGCGGCGGCGCGCAGCGCGGCGTGGATCTGATCGGAGGGCGGGGCCGCCTTCTTCGTCGATCCGATAATGTCGCCCGTCAGCACCGCGTGAAGTTCACCCATAGGGCTTCCTAAACTGCGCCGCGCGGGCTCAGCAAGCCGCAGGCTCTTTCCAAGTGGGGACGACTCCATTACGAGGCCAAAAAGGGAGCTTCCCCCATGCGGATCCGACAAGCCATCACCTTCGACGACGTGCTCCTGGAGCCGGGTGCGAGTGAGGTGATGCCCAATCAGGTCGACGTCGCCACCCAATTGACCAAGACCATTCGACTGAACATTCCCCTCATCTCGGCGGCCATGGACACCGTGACCGAGGCCCGCCTCGCCATCGCCATGGCCCAGGCGGGCGGCATCGGCGTGATTCACCGGAACCTCTCCATAGAGGCGCAAGCCGGCGAGGTGGAGCGGGTGAAGACCTTCGAAAGCGGCATCGTGATGAACCCCGTCACGATCGGGCCCAAGGCGACCTTGCGTGACGTGCTGGAGATCAAGGAGCGCACAGGCTTCTCCGGCATTCCGGTGGTCGAAGGCGGCGGCGACAGGCCGGGCCGCGTCGTAGGCATCATCACGAACCGCGATGTGCGCTTCGCCGACACGCTTGACCAGCCTGTCGCGGAATTGATGACCCAATCGCTCGTCACCGTGAAGGCGGATGTGGAGCCGGCCGATGCGCGCCGGCTGCTGCACAAGAACCGCATCGAACGGCTGATCGTGGTGGATGACGAGGATCGCTGCATCGGCTTGATGACGGTCAAGGACATGGAGAAGGCCCAGCTCAATCCCAATGCCGCCAAGGATTCCCAAGGGCGTCTGCGCGTCGCCGCAGCCTCCTCCGTGGGCGACGACGGATATGCGCGCACCGAAGCGCTGATCTCCGCAGGGGCCGACGCTGTGGTCATCGACACGGCCCATGGCCATTCCAAAGCCGTCCTCGACGCGGTGACGCGGGCGAAAAAGCTTTCGAACGCCGTTCAGATCATCGCCGGCAACGTGGCGACCGGCGAAGCGGCGGCCGCCCTGATCGACGCCGGCGCGGATGCGGTGAAGGTGGGCATCGGGCCCGGCTCCATCTGCACGACCCGGGTGGTCGCCGGCGTCGGGGTGCCGCAGCTGACCGCGATCGAGGATTGCGCCGAGGCCGCCCAGGCGACCGGCACGCCCGTAATCGCCGACGGCGGGATCAAATTCTCCGGCGATTTCGCCAAGGCCCTGGCCGCCGGCGCGTCGACGGCGATGCTCGGCTCCATGTTCGCAGGCACGGAGGAGGCGCCGGGCGAGGTCTACCTGTACCAGGGCCGATCCTACAAAGCCTATCGCGGCATGGGCTCCCTTGGGGCGATGGCGCGGGGCTCCGCCGACCGCTATTTCCAGAAGGAAGTCACCGGCGACAAATTGGTGCCCGAGGGCATCGAGGGCCAGGTGCCGTTCAAGGGGCCGGTGGCGAACATCATCCACCAAATGGTGGGCGGCCTGCGCGCGGCCATGGGCTATACGGGCTCGAAGACCGTCGCCGACCTGCACGCCAACGCCCGCTTCATCCAGATCACCGGCGCCGGTCTGCGCGAACGCCACGTCCACGACGTGCCCATGACGCGCGAGC
>CAZQZC010000083.1:0-10874 GCA_964597685.1 uncultured Hyphomonadaceae bacterium
TCACGACCCCAACCTTGGCAAGGTTGTGCTCTACCCCTGAGCTACGCCCGCGTCCGGGGGGTATGGCGGTTGCCCGCCGAGACGGGCGATAAAGCGCAAAACCCTCGCCCGCGCAAGGGGGCGGCCGTGTTAAAACGGCGGCGCGCCGACAGAGGCTTGGGCCAGCATCAGGAAATACATCGGCATCGCGAAACACCCCGTGGCGACGAGCGCCAGGATTTGACCAACCGCCTTGCGAAACGCCATCGCCGCCAAGACGCCGAGCGCCAAAGCGAGGAATGCGGCGCGAAGGGCGAGCGCGGCGCCCAACGCTTCGGCCGTCCCGGTCTCAACCGCCAATTGGACGGCGCCGCCCGGGCCCGCGCTGCGGCTGGCGGCGAGCGCCCCGACGAGGCAGATGATCGCCGTCATCGCGAGCAAACCCCTCATCCGGGGCGCATGCCCAAGCATCCAGCCGCCGAGCGCGGCGCCCGCTAAGAGCCCGATAAAGCTCACAGGAATGAAGGCGATCAAAGGATCCATGCGCGCTCTCCCGAGTCCACGCCCCGCGCGCATGCTAGCCTGAGATTATTGGCGGCGGGTTGCCCGGTTCAATCAGGTCTCAGGCATTAGGAATAGATCGGTGTCTTCCGGGCGCGCGCCAGCGGCCGTCGCCATCGCATGGACCTGGCCGCGATGGTGGGTCTGATGGTTGAACATGTGCGCGACCAGCCGCCAGCGCGGCTGGGAGATTTCTCGGCCTGCGGCGCCGGAGAACCAGCTCAACTCCCCCGACAGCCAATCCGGCGACACATTGGCCGCCCAATCGGCTATGCGCTGGTCGAAATCCCGCCTCGCCGCGGCGAGATCCGCCCAATCGCGGTGAAGCTGCGTCGAGGCGTCGAAACCCGGAGGCGGCGCCTCGAAGCCTTCGGCGAAGCGCGCCATCCAGATCCGGTCAGCCCACAGGATGTGGTTCAGCGTCGCGTGGATCGATCCGAAGAAGGCCCCCCGGTCGATGCGGCGTGCGGCGTCGTCAATCGTGGCGACGGCGGTGAAGAGCGATGCGTTCTGCCACGCATTGTAGCGCGCCATGAGGCGGACATGGCCGGGCGAGATCATCGCGCCGTTCCATGAGCATTCATCGCTTCGCCCCCTCCTTCGGGGTCGAGAGGCGCCGACGGGAGGTGTGTTTTTGTTCGGCCTTCCGGCCGTCGGGCTTACGCCCCTTCATGTAATAGCGCTGCCAGGCCTGGCGGATGGCGTCGGGGTCGCCGGCGTCCATGCGGGCGTTAAACTCGCTGCGCGCCTCACGCCAGGTGTCGTATTCCGCTTTCAAGGCCTTATTGTCGTCGAGCATCAACAGGTTGGGCTCGATCCGTTCCAGCACCTGAGGGCGGATCAGGGAGATGAAACAAAACGGTTCGCCCTTTTCAAAGCGCACCGATCCAGGGCGGGTGAAGCGCCAATTCATGGTGAACGGATAGGGCAGCCAATCGGTCTCGACGAGGCCTGACAGCGGCGACAGGCCATCCTTAGACCGGTTGGGCGGACCCATGGCCCAGACCGCCCAGCCGCCGGGCGTCCGAAACAAATAGCCCGTATGGAACGTCATGATGCCGAAGCGGAAATGGGATGTGACCAGGTGGCTGATCAGCGCGTCCGGCTCGTCGGCTTCGATCTGGATGTCTTCGACCTCGGTCCCGCCGTTCCAGGTGGCGGTGAAGCCGGTCGTACACAGCATCTCCCAGCCGGAGACATTCGCCATGTTGAGCGGCAGACAGCGATAGGCGTGCCGGCCGTCCATTTCGTCCATCCAGTCGCGGCGCACGCCGCCGGGAACGAGCTCGGGCACATCCCTGTGGAGCCGATAGCAATCGAGCCGCATGCCTTGAGCCTCCTCGGCTTGACCCTGGCGCGAGATGTGCCCGAAACAGCCCCATGCCCGCAAGCCCGCAAGATCTTTTCGCGTATCTGGACCGTCTCGGCGTCGCCCATCGCACGCTGGAGCACGCGGCGACGTTCACCGTCGAGGAGGGGCGCGACCTCAAGGCGGCGATGCCAGGCGGGCACACGAAGAATCTCTTCATGACCAACAAGGACGGCGATCTCATTTTGATCTCCGCCCACGCCGACAGTGTTCTGCCGCTCAACCGCCTTCACCGCGCGCTGGGCGTGAAGCGCTTGTCCTTCGCCGACGCGGAGACGATGCAGGCGGCGCTGGGCGTTGCGCCGGGATCCGTTACCGCGTTCGCTCTGATGAGCGACAGCGCGGCGCGGGTCCGTTTTATCCTGGACGCGGCGCTCCTTCGCCATGACCCCTTGAACTTCCACCCGCTCGCGAACACGGCGACGACGGCGATCAGCCGCGCGGATTTTGAACGCTTTGTCGCCTCGACCGGCCGGCGGCTTGAAACGATCGACTTTTCAACGCTCTCTTGAGACGTTGCAGGCGGCCCTCGCCGCCACCACATTCGGCCCGGACCAGAGACACGAAAGACTCGCCATGTCAGACGCACACGCCGCCGCTTCGCCGCACATCAAAGAGGGCTCAGACCAAGGCTTCATGGCCGATGTCGTCGAAGCCTCGAAGTCCCAGCCGGTGCTGGTCGATTTCTGGGCCCCTTGGTGCGGTCCCTGCCGGCAATTGACCCCCACGCTAGAACGCTCCGTGGCGGCCGAGAACGGAAAGGTGAAGCTGGTCAAGATCAACACTGAAGAGCACCAGGCCATCGCCGGCCAATTGGGCGTGCGATCGATCCCCACCGTGTTCGCGTTCCAGGACGGCCGACCGGTCGACGCGTTCCAAGGCGCGCTGCCGGAAGGCCAGGTGAAGGGGTTTATTCAGAAGCTCCTGTCGGGGACGGATACGGCGAAGGAGATCGAAGCCGCGCTCGAGCAGGCGGGAGACGCCCTGCGCGCCGGCGATCTGGCGACGGCTGCGCAGATCTACGCCTCGATCGTCAACGCCGAACCGACGAATGTGGAGGCGATTGCGGGCCTTGCGCGCTGCTATCTCGCCAATGGCGACGTCGGCCGGGCGAAGGCGACGTTGGACATGGCGCCGGACGATGAGAAATCCGCGCCCGAAATCAAAAGCGTCCTGATGGCGATCGAATTGACGGCGGACGCCCCGGACGCAGATGAATTCGCCGACGCGATGCGCGCCGTCGAGGCCGCGCCTGAAGACCATACCGCGCGCTTTGATCTCGCCGAAAAGCTCGCCGCCGCAGGCCGCAACCGCGACGCGGTCGACCATCTCTTGAAGATCCTTCAGGCCGACCTCGCATGGAACGAGGGGAAGGCGAAGGAGACGCTGATGAAGATCTTCGAAGCGGCCGGCGCCAAGGATCCGATAACTGTGGAAGGGCGGCGCAAATTGTCGTCGCTGATGTTCGCCTAGGGCCTCCCGGGCTCGACTTGGCGGTCGCGCGCTCCATCTCCCGTCCGACAATGGACCAAGGAGACGGCGCGTGGCCGCCCCTGTATATCGCAAAATCACCGACCTGCCGGACGATCTACCGGTTTTTCCTCTGCCTGGGGCCCTGTTGTTCCCCAATTGGCAGCTGCCTCTGAATATCTTTGAGCCGCGTTATCTGAACATGGTGGACGACGCCATGTCCGGCGACCGGCTCATCGGCATGGTGCAGTCCTGCGGCGGCCCCAAAGACAATCCCGACCTCATGAATGTCGGATGCGTCGGCAGGATAACGTCATATTCCGAGACCGAGGACGGACGATACTTGATCACGTTGTCAGGTGTCGCACGATACGAGATCGATGCGGAGCTCGCGTCCGGGACGCCGTACCGACGCGCGCGGGTGGATTATGCGCGGTTCGCCAGAGACCTCGCTCCGGTCGACGTCACGGCTCTGCCGAGCCGGGAGCGGCTCATCGGCGCGCTGGAGACCTACATCGAGCGCAACGACATGAAAGCCGATTGGTCCACCGTTCACGACGCGCCCGTCGAAACCCTGGTCAATGCGCTCGCCGCCGGCTGTCCGTTCAGCCCTGCGGAGAAGCAGGCCCTGCTTGAGGCGGACGATCTGAAGGCCAGGTGCGAAACGTTGATCGCCCTTCTTGATATGGACGTCCCCGGAGGCGATGTTAGCCGTCTGCAATGACTGACGACGCTTCAAACCCAAAACCGCATTCCGGCGTGGACCCCAAACTCTTGGAGATCCTCGTTTGTCCGGTGACCCGCGCGCCGCTCGAATACGACCGCGAGCGGGACGAGTTGATCTCGCGCAAGGCCGGGCTCGCCTATCCCATTCGCGACGGCGTCCCGATCATGCTGGAGGATGAGGCTCGGCCCCTGTGAGCGGGGAGCCGTGGCCGACCGAGTTGCGCTTTCAAAACGCCGCCCGACGGCTGCATATCGCGTTCGACGACGGGGCGGTGTTCGAGATCCCCTATACGACGCTGCGGCGGGAGAGCCCGTCGGCGGAGAACAAGGGGCATGGCGACGGCCCGCCGCCGCCCCAGCCGCCGATACCGGACGACATCTCCGTGACGGCGGCCGAACCGGTGGGGCGCTACGCCGTTCGGATCGTTTTTTCGGACGGCCATGCGACGGGGCTTTACACCTGGCCCTTGTTACGCCGTCTCGGCCTGGTTTGACCCCGTCGGCGCGCCCAGCGCAATCATAAGCGCGCCGAGCGCAGACCCAGCAGCCGCGACGGCGAGCCCGGCCTGCTGCCCGCCGGCCTGAACGGCGAACGCCGCAGCGGCGGCCACGCCGACCAATTGAGCGATCCGGCTGGCGGCGTTGTTGACGCCCGACGCCAAGCCTTCCTCCGCTTCACCCACGCTCGACATGACCGTGGCCGTAAGTGGCGCGACGATCATGGCGAACGAGACACCGAGCAGCGTCATCGGGGCCAAGACGCCGAGGGCCAGATCTGCGTTCAATCCGAACGCCATCGCGGCGTAGGCCACAGCGCCGCCGCCGGCGCCGAGGCTCATCATGCGCTTCGCCCCGACCTTCTCCGCCAATCCGCCGAAGACGCCTGAGAGCAGCCCGACGGCCAGCGTGAACGGCAGGAAGACCAGACCGGCTTGTGTCGCCGAGAGGCCGCGATCTTCAATCAAATGGAACGGAAGGAGGAAGAACATCGCCGACAGCGCGGCGTAGAGCACAAAGGTGGCCGCGTTCAGATCCCGAAACGGCCTGTTCGCAAAAAGGTGCGGCGGCGTCATCGGATGTTCGGTGCGCAATTCCCAGCCGATATAGACGCCCAATCCGACGACCGCTCCGGCGGCGGCGGCGAGCGTGGTCGCGGACGCGGCGCCCTCGCCGAGCTGGCTTAGCGCGAACGCGCCAAGCGCAAGCGCGGTTGCGATCACACCGGCGCCGACCAGGTCGAACCGGCGCGGTTCTCGGTAATCCGCCGGCGCCGCTTTCGCCAGGACGCCGATCGCAAGGGCGGCGACGGGCGGATTGATCCAGAACACCGCCTGCCAGCCAAACGTCTCCGTCAGCCAGCCGCCGAGGATTGGTCCGCCCATCGTCGTCAACGCCGACGCCGACGCCCAGGCGCCGATCGCCGCGCCGCGTTGGGATTTCGGATAGGTCGCGCCGATTAAAGCGAGGCTTGCGGGCGTCAAAATAGCCGCGGCGACGCCTTGGCCGACACGCGCCGCAATCAGCCAGCCGACGTCCGGGGCCAGCGCGCAGGCCGCTGACGCCGCGCCGAACAAGAGGCATCCGAGGGCTGTCATGCGGGCCTTGCCGAACACGTCGGCCAACGCGCCGCCGATCAGCGTCAGCGCCGCAAGCGCCAGGACATAGGCGTTAAGCACCCATTGAATGGCCACGAGATCGGCGTTCAAGTCTTCACGCATGGCCGGCAAGGCGACCGTCAGGGCCGAGCCGTCGATGAACGCCATCGACGAGGCGAGAATGCAGGCCGCCAACACCCATCGCCGTTGCGCAGGGGGCGCGGCGCGGCCCATTTTGTCTGGACAGGCCTCGGCGTCGATCAAAGCTGCATCGCACGGCGAGGCGTAGGGCTGGGCCAATGCAAGCTCCCTTCATGGGCGGGACTCGCGAACCCGCGGCGACGCTGGCGCGTCCTATTCGATCGCGACGCCGCGCATCAATTTCGGCAGGCTGGGCTGGTCAGCGCTCGCTTGCCGGGCGAGGGCGCGCCGCACTGGCGGGACACGGTTTGCGACGGTCAGGGCCAAGCCGCGCAACGGCTTGAGAAGATCGTTGTCGTTCGAGAACAGGCGCTCCACGCCATCCAGGGCGAGCGCCGTCGCCGCCGCATCAAACCGGCGCCAAGATTCATAGCGCTCCAAGGTCGCCGGCGCGCCGACGTCGAGGCCAACAGCGCGCGCGTCGGTTGCAACCTCCACAAGGGCGGCGACGTCCTTGAACCCGAGGTTCAAACCCTGGCCGGCGAGGGGATTGATCCGCCGCGCCGCATCGCCGACGAGCGCCGCGCGCACGCCGGCCATGCGCTCTGCGATCTGAAGCGTCAACGGGTAAGCGTAAGGGTCGCCAATGATCTCCATACGGCCCGCGAAGTCTTCGAAGCGGGCGTTGAGCTCCGCCTCGATGTCAGCGCGGGGCAGGGCGGCCAGCGCTTCGGCGGCGCCGCGTTTCATGTACCAGGCGAGGTTTGCGCGGTCGCCGGTCAGGGGCAATGTGGCGAACGGGCCTTCGGGCGTGAACAATTGCCGCGCGACCCCGTCGTGGGCGCGCGACAATCGAACGTTCGCCGCGAGCACCGATACGCCGTAATCGCGGCCTTCGGTTTCGATCCCGGCGGCGCGTCGAACCGGCGACTGGACGCCGTCGCAGCCGACGAGCAGGCCTGCCGACAGGTCGCGTCCGTCTTGCAGGCCTATGCGGGCTTGCCCGCCGTCGACGCGGTAGGTGTCGAAGAGCGCCGGCGCGAGGACGGTAAGCTCAGACTGGCCGGCGACCGCCGCATCGAGCGCCGCCTGAAGGCGAGGCGCCTCAACCATGAAACCGAGCGGCCCATCTTCGCTGTCGTCGAGGTCCTTGTCGGTGAACAGGGCGTGGGGTGCGTCGAAGATGTGCGTTCCGCCGTCCACGGCCTCGAGCCCTCGCAGCGGCTGCGCGTCGTCGATCAGCGCGTCGGCGACGCCGGCGGCCTGGAGCAAGCGCCAGGAGCCACGGACGATGGCGAAGTTTCGGCCATCCGGGCGCGCCGCCGCCTTGGGGTCGCGCGCATCGATCAGAACCGTCTGAAAACCCTGCTGCGCCATCAAGAGGGCGAGGGAGGACCCGGCGGGTCCGGCGCCGACAATGGCGATGTCAACCTGCTCAGGACTGAGGGCGCTTTCGGACATGCCTTCGACCTAGTCCCATGGCGTTCCAGCGTCCAGCACTGGCGCGCTTTTGGGCGTTTGCGTCGCAGGGCGCCTGGATTCCGGTCAATGTCGAGCCAACGCATCTGACCAGGAGTCCGGCCGCTGCGCGAGAATTCGGCATCTGCAAAATCCGACGCGTGGGATCGAGGGGCGATCTCAGATTTTTTTGGGCTCGAACGGAGAGGGAAATGAAGTCTTTCCAAAATATGGCCGCGCGCGGCGCTGGGCTCGCCGTTCTGGCGATTGCGGTTGCGCTACCGGCCTTCGGACAAAGCGTTGAGGAGCGTCTTGCGGCGTTGGAGGCGAATGCGAGCGGATATGTCGATAATTCGTATCTCTTCCTCATTGGCGGATTGATCGTCATGTTCATGGCGGCGGGCTTCTGTTGCCTCGAGACGGGCCTGGTGCGCCAAAAGAACGCCGCCATGCAGGCGACGAAGAATGTCGCGCTGTTCTCGGTCGCCGGGATCATGTTTTGGCTCGTCGGTTACAACATGGCCTATCCAGGCAGCTGGGCGCTTGGCGAGTGGATTGGAACCTCGCCTGGTCCGATCGATTTCGGCGATCCCAGCGTCATGGCCACCGACGACGACGGCGCGCCGACCTACGCGCCTGCGTCGGACTGGTTCTTCCAGATGGTTTTTGTCGCCACGGCCGCCTCGATTGTCTCGGGAACGGTGGCGGAGCGCGTGAAGCTCTGGTCGTTCCTGGCCTTCACCGCAGTTTTGACAGCGTTTATCTATCCGATCGTCGCCTCTTGGGAATGGGGAACGGGCGCCCTTGACGATATGGGCTTCTCAGATTTCGCGGGCTCGACCCTTGTCCACTCGACAGGAGGTTGGGCCGCTCTCGTGGGGGCGATTGTCATCGGCCCTCGCTTGGGCAAGTTCGTCGACGGCAAGGTGAACCCGCTGCCGGGCTCCAACATCCCGCTCGCCGCGCTCGGCACGTTCATTCTTTGGTTCGGCTGGTTCGGGTTCAACGGCGCGTCGCAATTGGCGGCCGGTTCGGCGGCCGACATCAACGCCGTCTCCATCATTTTCGCCAACACGAACACTGCGGCGGCCGGCGGCGTGCTCGCCTCCATGGCCTTGACCTCGCTTCTTTACAAGCGAATGGACGCCACGCTCGTCTTCAACGGCGCGATCGGCGGACTTGTGTCGATCACGGCGGAGCCCCTGGCCCCGTCCATGTTGGAATCGCTGCTCATCGGCGGCGTTGGCGGGGTGTTGGTCGTCTTGACGGTGCCGCTGCTCGATCGCCTCAAGATCGACGATGTCGTCGGCGCCATCCCGGCCCACCTTGTCTGCGGGATTTGGGGCACGCTTGTCGTCGCGCTGAACACCCAATCCGAGGTCGGCGACCGGACGTTGAGCGTTGTCGAGCAATTGGGGGTCCAGGCCATCGGTGTTGTTGCGACGGGGGTCTTCGTGTCGGCGGCCTCCGCCGTCGTCTGGCTCGCGCTGAAATACACGATCGGCGTTCGTGTCAGCGAAGAGGAGGAGTTCGACGGCCTCGACAAGGGCGAGATCGGGCTGGAAGCCTATCCCGAATTCGCCGCCTAACCGCTCGACACACACACTTGAGACCAAACCCCGGCCGCGCGCGTGGCCGGGGTTTTTTCTTCGCCGCTGTTTGCCCGCCGTTAAGCCTGCCGCGCGACACAATCGCGTGCAGTAACGAGAGGCGTCATGGTCCAGGTCAGAGCCGAATACGATACGTTTCACCACCACGCCGCCGCCCGGCGCGAGGCGAGCGATCCCGTCTGGCGGATCCTCACCGGATCGGCCGCGTTCGGCCTCGGCGTTTTTGTTTGCGGCAGCGTCGGCTCCTACGCCCAGACCGATCCATCCTGGAATGCGGCCACGGATGCGGCGGTCCAGAACCTGTTCGGGGCGCCGGGCGCCGTGTTTGCAGACATTGCGCGCCAAACGCTCGGCTGGTCGGCGTGGACCACGGGGCTCGCCACCATGGTGGGCGGGGCCATGCGCGCAGTCCTGATCGGCGAGCCGCGCGTGCGGCGCTGGCTGTTCGGCGCCTTGTCGGTTCCGCTGTCGGCGGCATGCTTCGCAGCTTGGCCGGTGCCCGCGTCCTGGCCGCTCGCCGCTGGACTTGGCGGATTGTTTGGAGACGCCCTGTTCGGGCTCGCCGTTATTCCTTTCAAGGCTCTGATGCTGCCGATGCCGGAAATGCTGGCCGGGCAGGTCTTGGGCGCTGGCGCGCTGTGGTGCGCGTTCTCGGCGCTTGGCTTCCGGCGTCGCGACGCCGTGGCGCTTCAGAACGCGGCCTATCGCGAAACGCGGCGCGCAGCCGAGGGCGCCCGGGGCGCGACCGGCTTGGTCGCGGGTCTGATCGAACGGCTGCGGGTCGCGCGCGCGCAGCGCCGGACCGCCGAGACATTCGACGAGTCAGCAGCGCCGAGCGATTTTATCAGCCTGCCCGAACCCGCCGCGCCAGAAACTGAGAGCGGCGCGGCCGACGCAGATCCCGCACCGGCGCCGCGCCCGCGGACCGCGCGCCAGGCGCCCGCGCCGCGTGGTAGACCCCAGGCGCGCCTGGCGGCGCTGCCGCCGCTCGACCTGTTGCAAACGCCGCCGACGCGAAACGCCGGCTTCGACGAAGAAGCGCTGATCGACACGGCCGGCAAACTCACCGACGTGCTGGCCGAATTCGGCGTTCGCGGCCACATCCGCGAAGTTCGCCCGGGTCCCGTCGTGACGCTGTTCGAGCTTGAACCTGCGGCCGGCGTGAAATCCGCCCGCGTCATCGCCCTGGCCGACGACATCGCCCGCTCGATGAGCGCCGAATCGGCTCGTATCGCTGTTATCCCCGGCAAGAACGCGATCGGCATCGAACTGCCGAACGATAGTCGGGAGACCGTCTATTTCCGGTCCCTGCTCGATTCGAACGCCTATCAGACCTCGAAGGCCACGCTGCCCATGGCGCTGGGCGAAGATATCGGGGGACGACCGACCGTGGTCGAGCTTGCGAAGATGCCGCACCTCCTGATCGCCGGGACCACGGGGTCGGGCAAGTCGGTCGGCGTCAACGCCATGATCCTGTCGCTGATGTTCCGCCTCCCGCCGGAGCAGGTCCGCTTCATCATGATCGATCCCAAAATGCTGGAATTGTCGGTCTATGACGGCGTGCCGCATTTGCTGGCCCCCGTCGTCACGGACCCGAAGAAGGCGGTCAACGCGCTGAAATGGGCCGTGCGCGAGATGGAGAGCCGCTACGAATTGATGTCGAAAGCGGGCGTCCGCAATCTCGCTGGGTTCAACGCCAAGGCCGCCCAATACACCGCCGAAGGCCGTCAGATGGTGCGCGAGGTCCAGACCGGGTTCGACGAGCACGGCAAGCCGATCCACGAAACGGAAATCCTGCCCCTGGACCAGATTCCGAACATCGTCGTCGTGATCGACGAGATGGCCGATCTCATGATGGTGGCCGGCAAGGAGATCGAGGCCTGCGTGCAACGCCTGGCGCAAATGGCGCGCGCAGCCGGCATCCATCTGATCACCGCGACCCAGCGCCCGTCGGTCGACGTGATC
>CAZQZC010000084.1:0-10856 GCA_964597685.1 uncultured Hyphomonadaceae bacterium
CGGCAATGTCGAGAGCATCCTGTCCAGCATGCCGCCAATCGTGAAATGGCCCTAGGCTCTGCCGGCTCCAGACATGTCGCGATGAAAAACACACTGTAATCGGGCCGATTCATCATCGCTGCAGCGCAGCATTCGTGGTATCTGACTTAGATGGGTGGGACGGCTGGTTTTCCGTGGCGCATGGCGGGCGTCGTGGCGACGCACACGGCTGCCGTCGCAATCCTTGGGTTGAGGGCCGCGCTGCGCCACGGTCCGGAGTGGCGCGCTGGCTTGGCCACGCCGTCGCTCACCCCGCCGCCTGGGGCTTACCCGTTCATCTGGCTGTTTCTGTTCGCCACCATGGCGGCCGCAGCTATCTTAGTCCGAGTGCGCGCGGGCAGCTTTGAGGCGTCCAGCGCGGCGCTCGGCCTTTATTTCACCCAACTTTCCATGATGCTGGCATGGTCGCTCGTTTTCTTTGAATTCCGCGACTGGACGGCGGCGCTTGCCGTCGCCATTGGCGCGTGCATTTTGATCGTCCTAACAATCCGGGCGTTCTCCCGATGGTCGAGGCCAGCCGCCTGGTTGATGGCCCCAGCACTGGCGGTCTCGGCGTTTGTCGGTTTTCTGAACGCAGAGATCGCATCTCTGAACTAGGGGCTCGGGATGTCGCCGGAGCGCCTCCGCACCAGGTCCGTCAACTTGTCGGTCAATTGCAGGCGATCGGCGGCGAAGTCGCCCTCTATCCACCAGTCTTCAAGCTCTCTCAGAATTTCACCGGTCAACGGCCCAGGCGGAATGCCAGCCGCGGCGACCTCTGCGCCGCCTATGGAAAATTCCGGCCGCGTCCATCGCTCCGCCACGTCGATCAATGCGCGCAGGCGGGCGTCGAGGGGGCCGCCGCTTTGCGCCGATTCCCATACGACGCGATCGATGAAGGCCTGCGCACCGATCCGATAGAGGCGGGCTCGGGCGGCGCGATCCGTCAGATCCGACATCACATCCGCCGAATCGCCGACCCCAGCGGTCAAACGGTCGCGTTCGGCGTTCGACAGCCGCAAACGAGAGGACGTTTCGCGGACAACGCCCGAATCACGAGGAAGAAGCGCCATGAGACGCCGCATCGGATCAGGCGGCAGGCTTTCGACCAGCTCAATTCCGACCAGACGCGTCACCCGTTCAACGCCTCGGACACGAACGCCCGGCAGTGTGATCTCCAACACGCCCGAATCAGCCATCGCCGACAACGCATCGGCCGGCTGCGGCGCGGCGAGCAAGCGTCGAAACTCCTTCCAAATCCGCTCTGCAGCGATTTTCTCCAGCCCCGCCTTTTGGCGCCCGCACGCCGCCAACCCTTCTGGATCGATCCCTGCGCCATACCAGGCGTTGAACCTGAAGAACCTCAAGATACGAAGGTAATCCTCCCGCAGACGATCATCCGCATCCCCGATGAAGATCACCCGCCCGGCCAGCGCGTCGGCGAGGCCGCCGGCAATTGGGTCGTGCACGCGCCCGTCCGGCTCGGCGTAAAGCGCATTCAGGCGAAAATCCCGCCGCTGCGCGTCTTCGGACCAGTCTTCGGTGAACGCCACCACTGCGCGTCGGCCGTCGGTCTCCACGTCCCGCCGTAACGTCGTGATCTCGTAGGGCGCGCCGCCGCTGATCGCGGTCACCGTGCCGTGGTCGATCCCCGTTGGAATGGCGCGGACGCCGGCGGCGTCCAGCGCGTCCATTACGCGCTGCGGTGTAAGTTGGGTTGCGATGTCAATATCATCGACATCGCGCTCCATGAGCGTGTTGCGCACGCATCCGCCGACAAAGCGCGACGCGGCGGGTCGCGCCGCCTCAAGCGCATTGATCACAGCGCGCGTCGCCGGGCGGATGATCCAATCCGGCTCGCCGATGAACTTAACCATCGGCTCCCGTGTCGCCGTTCGGCTCCGTCGGCTCCTCGGCCTGCGTCTCAGGGCGCGGTACGCCGACGTCTTCGATCCTGGGATCGCACGGGTATTCACGGGCGGGGATCAAGACCCCGTCCTCAAACCTTGCCGGCTCTCGGCACACAGCCGTATCACTATCCTCGCGCACGACTATGTAGATCCACACGCCCGCCGCCAAGGCGGCGCCGACGGCGAACAGGCTGGTGATCGGCCACGTCTTCCGCCCCTCGGCCTCAGCGCCGACGGTTAGCATGCGGTAGACGCCGAACACTGCAAACGGCAGCAGAAACAGCCCGATTTCAAAAAGGATGCGAATTGCCATTCTACCCGCCCTGGAAGCCGTAAAGCCTGACATATAAGGCGCGGATAATGCCCGCAGTCACGCCCCAAATGCGCCGGCCATTGTGCGGCATGGCGTAATAGCGCCGCTCTTGACCGCGCCAAACTCCGGTCTGGGCGATGTGATTTGTGGGGTTCATGAGAAATTCCAGGGGCGTCTCAAACACATCGGCCACCTCCGTCGGATGCGGATCGGGCTCGAAATCGGCAGGCAGGACCGCAAGCACCGGAACAATCCGAAACGCCGTGCCCGTGATATATGGCGCGCTGCGGGCGATAAGCTCGGCTTGGCTGCGCGCGACACCCACTTCTTCGTCGGCTTCCCGCAAGGCGGCGTCGACCTCGTCGGCGTCGCGCGGCTCCATCTTCCCACCGGGAAAGGCCACTTGGCCGGCATGCGTCGGCATCGTGTCGGGACGCAGGGTCAGGAGCGTGGTCGGCCCCTCCGGTCGCGGGATCACGGAGACCAAGACACCGGCCGGCCGCACGGCGTCGACCTTTTCAGGCGGCACGAAGTCAAGATCGCCGCCTTCCGGCAGGCTTTCCGCGCCCCGGACGGGATCCAGCCGGATCCGCGCTCGGTCGAGGAAATCGTCGAGGCCAGCCCAAGCTCTAGTCGACATGGTCATTCCCCAGCGGCGGGTCCGATGTCGAAAAAGGCGCCTCGGCTCCAAACGCCAAGCGTCGCGCCGCCATTGTTAGGGTTTGGCGTCGCCATATCCGCCAATTCGTAAAAGACAGGCCGCGACAATTTCGCCTCCAACGCCCCGCGAACCATAACATACGGCGAAGGCTCAAGCGTCTCAGGATCCGTTTCGACGCGGATCGGCGCCTCAGGTCCCGCCAGCGTGACGTCGCCAAGATTGGTCGAAAACGCCAAGGTTTGGGCCGGGCCCGGCTCGCCGGCCCGGTCGACCCGCACGGCGATGAAGGGCGCGTCGGCGACGTGTACGATCACTTTCTCATAGGGTGTGACGAGATATGTCAGCCCGTCCGGGTCCTTTCGAAGGATCGTTGAAAAGAGTCTCACAAGCTTTTCACGTGTGATTCGAACGCCGTCATGCCACCACGAACCGTCGGCGCGGATCTCCATGCCGATGTCGCCGCAATGGTCGGGATTCCAGAGATGGACTGGCGGCAATCGCCGCGGCTCCGATCCATCGCCGAGGATCGCCCGCAGCGTCTCCTCTACGGACGCAAGCTGTCCAGGGGTGGATTTCGTGTCGGGGTTCGCCATGATCTCGTTAGGACTTAGGGCGACGGCGTCTGAAAGTGAAGCAGGAACGCGTATGAGCGAAACGGATCAAACAATCGTCTCCGAAGCTGAGAAAGCTGGCGAAACCCTCGCAGCGGTGAAGGCCGAGATCGCCAAGGCCGTGTTCGGCCAGGAGCGCGTGATCGAACTCGCCCTCTCGGCGATCCTCGCAGGCGGCCACGCCTTGCTGATCGGCGCGCCGGGCCTGGCGAAGACCCGCTTGGTCGAAGCCATGTCGGCGGCCCTTGGGCTGCAATCGAATCGAATTCAGTTCACGCCCGACCTCATGCCGTCGGACATTCTGGGCTCTGAAGTGCTTGATGAGAGCGCCGCCGGCGAGCGCAGCTTCCGCTTTATCCGCGGACCGATCTTCACCCAGCTTCTGATGGCCGACGAGATCAATCGGGCCAGCCCGCGGACTCAATCGGCCCTGCTGCAGGCGATGCAGGAAAAGCATGTCTCGATCGCTGGTGTTCGACATGATCTGCCGCGTCCCTTCCATGTGCTCGCGACCCAGAACCCCATCGAGCAGGAAGGCACCTATCCCCTGCCGGAAGCTCAGCTCGACCGGTTCCTGTTGAAGATCGACGTCGATTATCCAGACCTCGACACCGAACGCCGCATCCTGGTGGAGACGACGGGCCTGGCCGACGACGCGCCCCAGGCCGCCCTCGACGGCGAAAAGCTGATCGCGCTGCAGGCGCTGGTTCGGAAAATGCCGGTGGGCGAAAAGGTTCTCGATGCGATTTTGCGGCTGGTCCGCGAAGCTCGGCCGGAGCAATCCAGCGACGACCGCGTGAAATCGCTCGTCGATTGGGGGCCCAGCCCGCGCGCGGGCCAGGCCTTGATGTTGGCCGCCCGCTCGCGCGCCCTGTTGCGCGGACGGTTTGCACCGTCGCTTGAGGACGTGGAGGCGCTCGCCGAACCGGCGCTCGGCCACCGCATGGCCATGCGCTACGATCCAAGCGGCGAAGCGCCCGGACTGACGGACTTGATTAACGACCTGGCCCAGAAGGCTGCGTGAGGGCGCGCCCTTGACCACCTCAGCCCCCCTCCGCGCCGAGGCCGAGGCGCTCGCCCGCGCGCTCCCGCGCCTCGCCGCCAAGACGCAGGCGTCCGAAGCCGCTCATCTCGGCTCCGCCGGGCGGCGTAAGCCCGGCGTTGGCGAAGATTTCTGGCAGTATCGCCGCTACGCCCAGGAGGATGCAGCCCAGCGCATCGACTGGCGACGCTCGGCGCGGGGCGACAATCTCTATGTCCGGGAAACCGAGCTTGAAACTGCGCGCACCTTCCTCTTCTGGTCCGATCCGCATGCGGGGTTTGATTGGCGCGGCGGAGCGGATCGGCCGACCAAGGCGGAGCGGGCGCGGGTCATTCTGATGGCCGTCGCCGCGCTTCTTTCGCGAGAGGGTGAGCGGGTGGGCGTGCTGGGCGCGGACCGGCCCGCCGGCTTCGGGCGCAAAGCGCTCGACCGCCTTTGCGACGACCTCGCCCGAGAGCGCGCCGCCTTCCCGCCGGCGCCCAAACGCGTCGCCACCGCCATCATCGCCAGCGACTTTTATGACCCGCCCGAGGTTTGGCGGGACCGCCTCGCCCGGTTGAACACAAAGTGCCGGGACGGCGTATTGTTGGCGGTCAGCGACCCGACGGAGATCGCCTTCCCCTTCGCCGGCCGCGTCAAACTGTCCCGTCCCGGCGATGCGGACCCGCGGGTCTTGGGCCGGGCCGAAGCGCTGAAAACCGCCTACGACGAACGCTTCGCCGCCCGCCGGCGCGCCGTCCGCGATATCGCCGCGAACTTCGGCTGGCGTTTCGCGCAGCATGAAACCGCACAATCCGCCCTCGCCGGCGCGGGCGCGCTGCGCGCCGCGGTCGAAAGTCTGGGGCCGCAGGGTTAGATAAGCGATATGGTTGTCGGCCCGTTTCTTTTCGCAGCCCCGCTTGCGCTTTTGGGTCTTCTCGCATTGCCCGTGATCTGGTGGCTGCTGCGCGCCACGCCGCCGATGCCGCGAGAGGCGGAGCTGCCCTCCCTGCGCCTTCTGGATGATGTCGACCCAACGGAGGAAACGCCGGCGAGAACGCCGTGGTGGATCCTTGTGTTGCGTCTGTCGGCCGCCGGGCTCGCGGCCCTCGGCCTCGCCCAACCGATCTACGCGCCCGGCGCTCAAACCGAAGGCGACGACGGACCGCTGCTGATCATCGTCGACGACGGCTGGCGCTCGGCCGCGCGGTGGAGCGAATTGATCTCCGCGGCGAACGCCGCCCTCGACACGGCGGACCGAGACACGGCGACCCATCTTCTTCTCACCGCCCCGCGGGAGAGGCCGATCGATCCCGCCGAGCGCCTGTCGCGGCAAGACATGGCCCGTCGGCTCGCGTCGCTCGATCCCCAGGCTTGGGCCCCCGACCGCGCAGACGCGCTGTCCCGTTTGACCACTGCGGGTCTGCGGCCGGCGCGCATATTGTGGGCGACCGATGGGCTGGCCCCAGCAGACGGCGAGGATTTCGCCGGCGAGCTCGCCAATATCGCGCCGCTGTCGATCTATGCGGCCCCGCCGCGCGGAGCAGCTGCGCTGACCGCTCTGTCGGCCGACAATTCGGGCGCTACGCTGCGCGTGGCGCGGACCGAGGACAATACGCCGGGACAAGTCTTCGTCTCCGCCCTCTCTGAGGATGGAACGGCGCTTGCGACCGCCGAAGCGGTTTTTGCCAGAGGCGCGACTGAGGCCGAAGCCCGTTTCGACATTCCGCCCGCCGCGCTGGCCAGGGCCCAGAGGTTTCGGCTGGCAGGCGCCGAAAGCGCCGGCGCGGTTTTCCTCTGGGACAGCGCCTCCCGTCGACAGCGCGTCGGGTTGGTCTCGACCGGAGAGGCCGCCCAGCCCCTCCTGTCGGACCTCCACTATGTACGCCGCGCCTTGGAGCCCTTTGCGATCCTGCAGGAGGGCGACTTGGACACACTTCTGCTCGCACAGCCCGACGCGATCGTCCTGACGGATGTCGGACGTTTGCCCGACGCCCAGGCCGCAGCGCTCGAAACCTGGGTGCAGGACGGCGGCGCGCTGATCCGCTTCGCCGGCCCGCGCCTGGCCTCCCAGGGCGACACGTTGACGCCGACGCCGCTTCGGCGCGCGTCCCGCTCGCTGGGCGGGGCCCTTGCATGGGACGAACCGCAAGATATTGCGGCATTTCCGACCTCCTCGCCATTCCTCGGCCTTACGCCGCCGGCTGACGCGAAGGTTCGCCAGCAAGTTCTCGCCCGCCCGACGCCCGAACTTGACCGAAAGACATGGGCGCGGCTTGCGGACGGTTCGCCCGTCGTGACGGCGGACCGACGAGGCGACGGAACGATTGTATTGTTCCATGTCACGGCGGGGCCGGATTGGTCTGACCTGCCGTTTACCGGCGTCTTCGTCGACATGCTGCGGCGCGCGGTGGCGGCCGGCCAAGGTCAAATCGCCGAAGACGAGACCGGGCTCTTCATTCCTCAGCTGGCGCTTGACGGATTTGGTCGGCTGCGCGCCCCGCAAGACACGGCCGCGCCCTTGCAGGCGGCGGATTTCGCCACCGCCACGCCCTCGGAACGCCATCCTCCAGGCCTCTATCAAGGCGCCTCTGGGACGCGTGCGATCAATGTCGCCGCGGACTTTGACGCCGTCCCGATCACCGATTGGCCGGCGAGCGCAACGCTTTTGGGCGACGCCGAATCGCGGGCCTTTCCCTTGGCCGGCGCGCTGATAGGACTCGCTTTGGCGCTGCTGGCCGTCGATTTGTTCGTCGCCCTCGTCGCCGCCGGTAGGTTTCCCGCCTTGGGCCGCGCCGCCGCAGGCTTCGTTTTCGCAGGGATTGTTGTGTCGGCGGGGCGTGCGGAAGCGCAATTCTTCAGCGACGATTTCCGCCAGATAGATCCGAGAACGGCCTCGCGCGACGACGCGAGCGATCCGGCGTTGGAATTCCGCCTCGCCTTTATCGAAACGGGCGACGCCGAGCTCGACGAGCTGACCCTGGCCGGCCTGCGCGGTCTGACGCGCATCCTGTATCTCCGGACCTCCGTCGAACCCATCATGCCGGACGGGCTTGACCTCGAAGAAGACCCCCTGGAGCTTTATCCGCTGATCTACTTCGCCGTGCCCGAGACGCCGGAGCCTCTCAGCCCGCAGGCCGTCGGGCGCCTTAATCAATATCTCCGCTCTGGCGGCGCGCTGGTGATCGACACGCGCAGCGGCGACGATCCCGCGCGCTCTGGCGACATCAGCGGATTGGAAGCCTTGCTCCAGGGCCTCGACGCCCCGCCGCTGACCCCGACGCCGACGGACCATGTCCTGTCCCGCAGTTTCTACTTGCTCGACGATTTTCCGGGCCGCTATTCCGGTCGGCGGCTCTGGATCGAAGCGCCAGCAGCCGCAGCGAACGCTGAAAGCCGCGGCGACGGCGTGTCCCGCCTGTTCATCGGCGACGCGGACTGGGCCGCCGCCTGGGCCACCGATGGACGGGGCCGGCCCATCGTCTCCGTGGACGGCGGTGAGCGGCAACGCGAAATTGCGCTGCGGTTTGGGGTGAACCTGGTCATGTACGTTTTGACCGGCAGCTACAAGGACGACCAAGTTCACTTGCCCGCCCTTCTGGAGCGCTTGAACGGTGAAGACGCCGACGAGGCTGAGCCGGAGCCGGAGGCGATCCCCTGATGGAGGACATTACCCGCCTCGGCTTCGAACCGCTTGTGCCATGGCTGCTCGTCTACATCCTGGCGGGGCTCGCGCTTGCGGCGTGGGCCGCGTATCTCATCTTCCGCGGCCGGGCCTGGCTCACGCGCGGCGTCGCCTTGACCGTCTTGACGCTCGCCCTGTCGAACCCCGCCGTCGTGCAGGAGGAGCGCGAGCCCTTGGCGTCGGTTGCGGCCATCGTGCTCGATCGGTCGGAGAGCATGGGATTCGGCGACCGTGGACAAGCGGCGGCCGCCGCCTTCGAAACGGTGCGCGAGCGCCTGGAGGCCGATCCGTCTCTGGAGCTGCGCCTTGTGGAGACGGATCCAGACGCCGACGGCTCGACGCTGTTCGCCAGCGTAAACGGCGCGCTCTCCGACGTGCCGCGCGACCAGATCGCTGGCGCGATTATCGTGACCGACGGTCAGGTGCACGATCGACCGTCCGGCGATATCGGCCCGATCCATGCTTTGATCGTAGGCGATCCCGACCGCGGCGACCGGCGCGTCGAAATCGTCAATGCGCCGAGCTTCGGCATCGTGGGCGAAAACGCCCCTTTCGCCGTGCGGGTGGACGATCCGGGAGGCGGCGAGGTCGCGCTGTCAATCTCGCTCAACGGTGAATTTCTGCGCACACTCCAGGTAAAGGCCGGCGAGACGACCGCGCTTCCGGTCGAGATCGAACGCCGCGGCGAGAACATCCTTGTCGTTGAAGCGCCGCCAGGCCCTGAAGAATTGACGCTCGCCAACAATTCCACGGCCGCCATCGTCTCCGGCGTGCGCGACCGATTGCGCGTCCTATTAATCACGGGCCGCCCCAACGCGGCCGGTCGCGTCTGGCGGGATCTGCTGAAGTCCGATCCGTCGGTGGACCTTGTCCACTTCACGATCCTGCGCCCGCCCAACAAGCTCGATTTCACGCCGATTGAGGAACTGGCCTTGATCCCGTTTCCGACGACGGAATTGTTTGAGGAGAAACTGAGCGGATTCGACCTGATTATCTTTGACCAGTACGAACGACGGGGCGTTGTCACGTCTGCATACCTCGACAATATGGCGCGTTACGTCGACGAGGGCGGCGCGCTCTTGATCGCGGCGGGCGAACCCTTCGCAGGCCCGGCCAGCCTGTCTCGCACGCCGCTCGCCGCTGTGCTCCCAGCCCAACCGACCGGGGATATCGGCGTGACGGATTTCACGCCAGCGCTCACCGCCCAGGGGCGCCGCCATTCCGTCACAGCGCCCTTGGACGGACGGAGCTGGGGCGGATGGAAACGCTTCATCGAGGCCGAAGCGACGGTCGGCGATACGCTGATGTCCGGCCCGAACGGCGCGCCGCTTTTGGTTGTCGACCGTGTCGGCGATGGCCGCGTGGGCCAGCTCTTGTCCGACCAGATCTGGCTTTGGGCCCGCGGGCATGACGGCGGGGGGCCTTTTGCGGAGCTGATCCGACGGCTTGTCCATTGGCTTATGAAGGAGCCTGAACTGGAAGAGCGCCGCCTCGATCTTGTACTGGACCAGGGCGAAGCCCGGATCGCCCTGCGCACATTGGCCGACACGCCGCCCGATTTGGCGTTTGAAACGCCCGAGGGCGAGGTCGTAACGCCGCGATGGGCCGAGGCGGGTCCGGGTCTCTTCGTCGCCGACGCCGCGGCCGATGGGTTGGGACTGTACCGCGCTCGGGCTGCGGGGCTGGAGACCGTCGCACTGAACGGTCCGGCCAATCCCCGCGAATACGCCGATTTGCGCTCCACCACCGAGGTCTTGGAGCCGCTGACGGCGTCCACCGGCGGCGGCGTGTTCCGTCTGCGCGCCGATGGGGGCGGCTTGCCGGATATCCGCCGCGTCGGCCGGCGCACGACCGCCGCCGGCGCCAATTGGCTCGGCCTTCGCGAACGCGGCGCGTATGCCGTGCGCGACAGCCGCAGCCAGACGCTCCTGCCGGGATGGCTCGCTGTCATTCTGGCGCTTGGCTTCGCGATCCTGGCGTGGCGGCGCGAGGGGCGCTGACCGAGCCCGCCATGGCGTCGGCGTCGCCTATGAGATCCGCGATCAAGAGGCGCGCCGCGTCGACCGGCCCAGGCAGGCGCAATCGACCGGGCTGCGCGCGGCGAAAGCCCGCTTCGCCAAACAGGGTCGGCGCGCCGACCAGCAAAGCCGCCTCCCACCCCGCTTGACCGGCCGCCGACAGAGCCCGGCGCGTCAGCTCGACCGACAGGCGCGCGCCGCGATGGGCGTGGGCGACGGCGACGGGGCCGACAAAGACGGCGCGGTGGCCGCTCTCGACGACCAAGGGCCAGAGCCGGACCACGCCGACCACGCGGCCGTCCGACAGGGCCACGCGGTTCAAATCCGGCAGGGAGGCGTTGAACTCCCGCAGGCGCTCGGCGGTCTTGGCGAAGTGGCCGGGCCCGAAGGTGGAATCGTAAAGCGCCTCGATGGCGTCCGAATGGTCGGCTGGAGATTCCGAAACGATATCGAGACTGGCGATCATGGCGGGGTCCTGACGGAGAGGGCGCGCTTACGGGCCGAGGCCGCAGGTGTAAAGCCTTCAGCACATCCGCCCGGCCAGCCTTGCGAGCCTCCGGGTCTAGAACAAGGGCGGGGGCGCATTGGCCGACGCCGAACTGACTGCCTGGCTTTCGCC
>CAZQZC010000085.1:0-10704 GCA_964597685.1 uncultured Hyphomonadaceae bacterium
AGCCTGATTTCGCCCTGCTGCTCGACGGCCTTGAGGCTGAACGGGAACAAGGCATCACGATCGACGTCGCCTACCGGTTCTTCGCCACTGAGAAACGCAAATTCATCGTCGCCGACACGCCCGGCCACGAGCAATACACCCGCAACATGGCGACGGGGGCGTCCACCGCCGACTTGGCCGTGATCCTGGTCGATTCCCGCAGGGGCGTGCTGCCGCAGACCTTGCGCCACACCTATATCTGCCACCTCCTGGGTATTCCCCACGTGGTCGTCGCGGTGAACAAGATGGATCTGGTCGACCATTCTCGGTCGCGTTTCCATGAGATCACGGCGGATTATTTGCGTGTCGCGGAGACGCTGGGCTTCGAGACGATAACGCCGATTCCCTTGTCGGCTCGATATGGCGAGAACCTGACCCATCGGTCTGAAAAGATGGATTGGTTCACGGGGCCGACGCTTCTGGAGCATCTGGAGGCGGTTCCCCTTGAGCGGGACCACGCTTCGGGCGCGTTCCGCTTTCCCGTTCAATGGGTCAACCGCCCGCACCTCGACTTTCGGGGATTTTCCGGGACCCTCGTCTCCGGCGCGGCCAAGGTCGGCGATCCTGTCATCGTTGCAAAATCGGGACAGCAATCGACCATTAAGGCGATCGTCACGGCTGACGGCGATCGCGACCGGGCCGAAGCGGGCGACGCCGTCACCCTGACGCTGAACGATGAGATCGACATCTCGCGCGGCGACATCCTGGTCGACGCCCAGAGCCGGCCGGAAGTTTCAACGCAATTCGCCGCCAATGTCATCTGGATGGACGAGGACGAGATGAAGCCCGGGCGGCCTTATCTTCTGAAGCTCGCCGGCCAGACGGTTCCCGCGACGATCACCCTGCTGAAGCACAAGATCGACGTGAACAGCCTGGACGAGAAGCCTGGCCGCACGCTCGCCATGAATGAGATCGCGCTCTGCAATCTTGAGGTCGCCCAGCCCATCGCTTTCGATCCCTATGGCGATGTGCGGGAATTGGGCGCGTTTGTCCTGATTGACCGGTTCACCAACCAAACCGCCGGCGCGGGCATGATCGAGTTTGGCCTGCGTCGCGCGTCGAACATCCATCATCACCACATGGATGTCTCAAAGTCGCGACGTGCCGTGATGAAGGGGCAGAAGCCCTGCATCCTCTGGTTCACCGGGCTGTCGGGCGCCGGCAAGTCGACGGTGGCGAACCTGGTCGAAGCGAAGCTGACCGAGCAGGGCCTGCACACCTACTCCCTCGACGGCGACAATGTCCGCCACGGCATCAACAAGGATTTGGGCTTCACGGACGCTGACAGGGTGGAGAACATCCGCCGGATTGGCGAGGTTGGCAAATTGTTCGTCGACGCCGGCCTCATCGTGACCTGTTCGTTCATCTCGCCTTTCCGGGCTGAGCGGCAATTGGTGCGCGATCTTGTTGACGCTGAGGAATTCGTTGAGATCTTCGTCGACGCGCCCTTGGAGGTTTGCATCGAGCGCGATCCGAAGGGACTGTACAAGAAAGCCCAAGCCGGCGAGATCAAAAACTTCACGGGCTTCGACTCGCCGTATGAGTCGCCCGAGACGCCCGATCTGCGCCTCGATACGACAAGCGGCTCGCCGGAAGAGCTCGCCGATCAAGTGATCGCCTTCCTGCGTTCCAATGGCTATGTCGGTTAAAGGTGAAGAAGGCTGATCGCCGATAACGCCGCTGCGGCGTAGAAAACGAGTACGACTCCGCCGAGCCGCAGGAAGTCGCCAAACGTGTAATCCCCTGGAGACATGACCAAAAGGTGGGTTTGGTAGCCGAACGGCATCAGGAAGCTCGCCGACGCGCCATAGGCGACCGCGAGGGCGAAGGCTTCCGGCGGCGCGCCAACCTGCGCCGCGGTGGCGAGTCCGATGGGCAAAGCGGCGAGCGCGGCGGCGGCGTTCGACGTCAATTCGGTCAGAAGCCACGCCAGGCCGAAGATCAGCGCAAGCGCAACAATTGGCGTCGCCCCGTTCGCAGCGGCGCCGATGAAGCCCGCGATCAAGTCCGCGACGCCTGAGGAGACCAGATGGTCCGACAGGGTCAGAGCGCCCCACAACGCAATGCCAAGGGTGAAGGGGAAGTTTCGCGCCACGTGGTTCGGCGACAGCCAGCCAAAGACGACACTGGAAACAGCCAAAAGAAATGCGAGCAAGGCGAACGACGCCGCCTGGCTTAGGGCGAGGACGACAAAAACCAGAAACGCACCCGTCGCGAAGATGGCTTCACGGCCCGTCAGGTCGCGCGATGTGGGCGCGCCGGCTTCTAGAACATGAAGGTTGGGCTTCACATTGTCCCGCTTCGCAAAGTCCGGCCCGCCGGCGAGCAACAAGAGATCGCCGGACCGCAACGTAATCGAGCCGAGCTTGCCTGAGAGGCGCTCTTGCCCGCGCCTGATTGCGAGGACGGATGCATTGAAGCGCGCGCGAAACCCAGCCGTTTTCAAGGTCCGCCCCGCCAAGATCGAGTCGGCCGACACAACCGCGCGGTAGAGGTTCGCATCGCGTCCCGGACCCGGAAGCGTCTCAATTGTGAGGCCTTGGAAATTCATTATTTCATCGATCTGACGTCCGTCGCCGACGAAGATCAGGACATCGCCGGCTTCGATCACCTCGTCCGGAGACACCGGTGCGATCACGCGTTTCCCACGCACGATCTCCGCCAGGTAAAAGCCTTGCAGGTCGCGGATCCGGTTCTGCGCGATCGATCGTCCAACAAGCGGCGAGCCCGGATCAACCTTCGCCTCAACGTGGTAATCCTCCGTATCGTCGCTCGCTGGTTCTTGCGGCCGTTTCAAGATACGCGGCGCGAAGAGAAACAGAGCTGTGAAAACGGCTGCGACGACGAAAATCCCGGCCGAGGCGAAGTGGCCGACATCGAGGTTCACCCCGGATCCACGTGCGGCTTCGACCACGAGAAGGCTGGCCGACGTCCCGAACGGCGTCAGCAAGCCGCCGGCGAGGGCCATGTAAGAGAGCGGCATCAGAAGATCATGCGCCGAAGTGTCCTGTCGGTTCGACGCTGGACCGATAAACGCGCCTACGACTGCGGTGTTCGGCACCACAGACGAGACGAGCCCGACAGCGCCCAGGAAACGAGCCAGCGTTCGACGCAAGCCTTGCGGGTTTCGCGCGAACAGCATGCGGCGCAGCCAGGCGATCCGCGACAGAACCGAGGAGAAGACGACAAGGCTGATCACGGCGACCAAAGCGGGATGCGCGGCCAGTTTCAGCACGTGCTCGAAGTCGCTGCGCCCCGTTGCGACGACGGCGAGGATGAAGGCGAGAAACGCCGCAGGCGCAGGCGCGCGGCCGCTCGCCAAAGTCGCCAAAAGCGCGGCGACGAGCGCCAGATCGAAAGCGAGGCTCATGGCGAGGTGGAGACGAATGTCCGGTGGCTGACGAAATCAGATTTCCTGATTGTACTCGCCGACCTCAGCGTGCTGTGCAAGGCGCGGCTTCACCTCCTTGTGGAAGAGGTCGCGCATATCCTCTTCGCTGCGCATGCTTTCGACGACCACCACGAGTTCTGGCTTGTTGGACGAGGCGCGGGCCAGGACCCAGGAGCCGTCCTCCAGCGTCACCCGCGCGCCGTTGACCGTATTCACGTCGACAACCTTTCGGCCCAGGACCTCAGCGCCGTTGAGGCCTTCATATTCCGCGACAATACGCTTGATGACGTCGTACTTAACCTCGTCGCCGCAATGGGGCGACATGGTGAGGGACGTATAGGCGACGCCAAGCTCGGACTTCAGATCGGCGAGGGTCTTGTTGGGATTGCGGTCGAGCATGGCGAGCACAGCCTTCGCCGCGACCAGCCCGTCATCGTAGCCGAGGCCGATTGGCGGGCGGAAGAAGAAGTGTCCCGACTTTTCGAAACCGGCCAGCGCGT
Organism: uncultured Hyphomonadaceae bacterium; assembly: GCA_964597685.1. Classification (GTDB taxonomy): domain Bacteria; phylum Pseudomonadota; class Alphaproteobacteria; order Caulobacterales; family Hyphomonadaceae; genus JBCBTJ01. The sequence continues at coordinate 3,931 of CAZQZC010000085.1, forward strand.
CGAGGTCTGTCGTGCGCCGTTTGATATAGGAATGGCCGGTTTTGAAATAGTCGACACGGGCCCCGTTTTCGCGAAGCACGGGATCGGTCTTGTAGAGACCGGTCGATTTCACGTCGACGACGAAGGTTGTGTTCGGGTGCTGTCGTGAAAGGTCCCGCGCCAGCATCAGGCCGATCTTGTCGGCGAAGATCTCCTCGCCCGTATTGTCGACCACGCCGCAGCGGTCGCCGTCTCCGTCAAAGCCGAGCGCCACGTCCGCGCCGTGCTCTTTGACCGCCGCGGCCATGGCGTGGAGCATGTCGGCGTCTTCGGGGTTTGGATTGTACTTCGGAAACGCCCAATCGAGATCGCAATCCATCTCAATCACATCCGCGCCCATCGCGCGCAGGGCGTCCGGCGCGAACACCCCCGCCGTGCCATTGCCACAGGCCGCAATGACTTTGAGGGGGCGGCTGAGCTTCAAGCCTTCGGCCGCGGCGGCGATGTATTTTTCTCGGATTCCGTCGACCTGGAATCCGCCGCCTCCGGCGCGGGGCTGGAAGGCGCCGGAGAGCACGATCTCTTTCAGCCGGCCCATTTCATCGGGGCCGAATGTCAGCGGGCGATTGGCGCCCATCTTCACACCGGTCCAGCCGTTTTCGTTGTGGCTGGCCGTCACCATGGCGCAGCAGGGCGCGTCAAGCTCGAACTGAGACCAATACACCATCGGGCTGAGCGCGAGGCCGATATCCAGAACCTGGCAGCCCCCCTGGACAAGCCCAAGGGTCAGCGCGGTCTTGATCGATTGCGAAATGGAGCGGAAATCATGTCCGGTCACCACTTTCGGTTCGACGCCAAGCTCGTGAAACAGGGTCGCCATGCCGAGGCCGAGCGCTTGAACGCCCTTAAGGTTGAGCTCCGGCGGCTTTGGGTGGCCGATCCCGTTGAACCACCACCGAGCGTCGTATTCCCGAAATCCCGTGGGTTTGACGAGGGGTAGCGTTTCGAACTCGAGCGTGTTCGCAGCGATGTCGGCGCGCGGCGCGGGAAGCATGGCTTATCCTCCAATGTCCGACCGCCCTTAGACCGCAGGCGCACGGGCCTGACAAGGATGGAAATCGATTGGATTTCCGGGCTATGTGACGGATCGAAAAAGGGGTTTGAACGGTGACAGACACCAGCGCGCTGATCGCGACCAAGCTCAAGGAGATGGGACCGTTGCTGGGCAAGGAGATCGCCCTCGCCGTGCGGGGACATCCCTATCTCGCACTCTGGCAGGCGTGCTTCTCCGATCCGCAATTTCAATTGTCGTTCTTCTCGCGATACTATCTGCGCTATGACATTACGCGCGAAGACCAGGTGCGGCTCAGCCCTTCTATACTTCGCGATTTTCTCTCCTTTACGCTCGTTTCCCTCGCAGGCCAGCGCGATCAAGTGATCGAACGCCAAGCGGTGTTGAGCAACGCTCATCGCGAGATCAGCATGTGGAAGATCGGGATCGCCTCAGAGATCTTGAAGTCGGTCTTGGCGACGGTTCCAAGGGATCGCCATGACCGCCTTTGCGCTTTTGTGGCGGGCGATCTGACCTATTTCCTGGGGCATAACGAGCCGCGGGAGGTTGCGTCCGTCGGCGAGATGGTGTCGGGCTCCGACATCGACATCGTGATCGTCCATGACGGTTTGGAAGACGAGCACGCCGCCGCGATCGACGCGGGGGTCGCCCGACATAAAAGCTACTACCTGCGCCACCCGGATTACCGTCAGGAGGTGGACTATGTCGTCAAAAGTCGAGCGACCATGTTCGAACAACTCCATTACAGCGACATTCATGAGAAGATCGCCAGCAAAATCGCTTATGAATCCCTCTTCATTGCAGGCTCTGTTGAATTGTACGGATCGATCAAGGACCGCATGGCGTCGTCCGGCGTGAACCGCTTGATCGAATTGGACTTTGAGCACGGACTTGAAGACCGCAAACGCGCCATGCGAACCTTGCTTCTCGCCGACACCGCCTCGATCGATCGCGAAACAGAGTCGCTGTTCTTCTTCTCCCAAGAACGCGTAGAGTTCGCCTAGCGCGTTACGTGCGGCTACCGCGAAGGCCGCGCCAAGCTGATCGACTTATATTGTAGACTGGCGGGACGCGTTTCAACACACCAACGAAGGCGCCGCGAAACTCCGCCAGTCGGTCGCGACGGCTGCTCGCGTCAATGTCGGCGCGCGCTTTTTCCTGTTCACGCCCGACCAGGCCAGACACGCGAAGATCGTACCCCAATATCGGCGCGTAGAAGTGATGAATACCAATGCCTTCGCCGTACATATTGGCGATCTCGTACCATTCGGCCTGGCAGCGGCGGAACCTCTCGGACGAGACGCCGCCTTCGTAATAGACGGCGATCGTCTCCTGCGCATGGCGGAATTGAGCGCCCTTCGCCCGTTGGCGGAACATGAATTCGTGGTCGGCGGCGATCTGGAAGCGTAGGTCGTATTTGTCGTCGACGATCAGTTTGCGTCGTGTGATCGTGGCCTGGTGCGCAGGGATGCCCGATAGCCATTTTTGATCAATCCAACCGGTTTGAAGCTTGGCCCATGTGAACTCGAAGTTCGGCGCGGGATGGTGCAGTTTTTGTCCGTTCTTCCGCGCCCAGACATGGTCCCCGACGATGAAATCCGGATTTGTGTCGGCCTTCGTCATGGCCCGCGCCAACGTGTCGGCCGCGAACAATTCATCGCCCGCGTTCAGGAACAGGACATACTCGCCCTTGGCCGTCTCCGCCCCCTTCTGCATGGCGTCGTAGGGGCCTTCGTCGGGCTCGGAGACGACGGTGTCGGCGAAGTCCCGAAGCTTGGCGATTTCAGCCTGGGTCTCCGGCCCGCTCGCCCCGTCGATGACGACGTACTCAAAGTCGAGGCCCGCCTGGCGCTTCAAGCTGGCCGCCGTCTTAGACAATCCGTCGGGGTCGTCCTTCACAACGGTGACCACCGACAGGGCGGGTTGGCCGTTGCGCGATCGACCGATCGCCGCATCTGGCGCATTCCGAAGATGGGCCGAAAAATCGGGACGCCTGGCCGGCGGACGTGAGAGGTTCAACGCGCGGTCCAGCAATCTCTCACGGTCGAGCGTCCAGCGCTCGAAGCCGCGCTCAATCGATCGACGCGCCTCGAGACCCAGCCGAGCGTAATCATCGGCAGTCAAAGCAGCTTGTTTCGCTTCCGATCCGACATCGTAAAGCAATCCGTTTTCACCATCGACGATGTATTCATCCATGGTCGGCGTCGTTGATGCGACCGGGCAGAGCCCCATCGCCATCGCTTCTAAGAAAGAGAAACCAATCCCTTCGAAGTAGCGCGGCGCGAAATAAAGCCCGCACGCCTGGATCGCGTCGAGGTAGATCTGTTTGGTCTCGAACCATTTTGACGTGGTTAGGCCCAACGACTCAATTTCGGGCAAAGGCGCTTCTTTTAGGGCGGCCTTGTTATCGTCGTCATAAGCCAGATGAATGTGGCCGCCTTCAAGCTGCATCGCCTTGAACAGCGCTTCGGCCTTCGGCCAGTCCAAGCCATCCCAGGGGCGGCGCAGCCATGCAAAGCCGCGCCGGGCACGCCCGATGCGCGCGTCCTCATCAGGGATTTCGAACTTCGCCGGGTCTGGAAAGAACTGGAAGTAGTTGGTGTCCAGAGATTTTTCCTGAAGTTCGTTATGCATCGTTCGACTGAACGAGATCACCCGAACCAGAGTTAGGGCGCTCCAGAAGTCCGGATGATGTTGGCGCGCTGCATCATACATAGGTATCACAACAACACGCTTACGCGCGCCGACGAGTTTTGGTGCAAGATACTCTGTTTGCCAAAGAAATATTACGTCGTGATCGCCGTCCAGAAGCTCAGGTAAACTGGACGAGCCATTCGTGTAGAAGAAGTCATCGTGAAAAACTTCAACCGAAACTCCGGAATCTTCCAATACTTGCGTGAAAAAGTCTGAAGATCGAGTTTTTTTGTGGTAAGGATGTCCTACAAGTGCGGCTTTCATTCACTTTCCCTGTGGATGCGCCTTGCTTTGTTCGCGCAAGCTGGACTCTTAGGGCGACTGAATGCCTCTTCGCGCCCGTCCGTCAACGTCGCATCTGAGATTTGACGATCCGTGTCGACGCCGCGTTTTAGGGTTGTGCAGACGACGTATAGCCCAGAAATGTCAGCGTTTCGGCGAAGTCCGTTTCTAGCGCTGCGATCGTCTCCGGCTTGAGTTTCTCCCGATGGTCGCCTGGCGTGCGTTTCCTCACATGCTTGGTGACGTCCTCAGTGGCTGAATCGGGTGTGTCTGTTGGGTTAACGATATCGACCAAGCGCCCCGCGAGCGCCTTCTTGCGCCCAAAAGGCAGATCCGGGGCGATTCCGGCGACATATTGCGCACACCAGCGTTCGGGTGTTTCGATCAGATCTTCATATGAGAGCAACGTGACCGGCGCGTCGCCCATCATCCGGGCGAGATATGTCCTATAGCGTTGGACGAATTGGTTAGCCCGTTCGAGAACAAAGGCGTCCACGCCCTGGGATTGGATTGCTTGGCGGCTTGCTTCGTCCCTGTTCACGTGACTGAACGCCTCGGAGAAATACAAGGAAACGAGGACGTCGCGCGGGTCGCGCAGATGAAGGACCGTCGGCGAGCCTTTGATGATATCGCTCGACAGGGGGTACCGAAGCGGACCGTAGAGCGTGTCGTCGGCCGAGAATTGCTCGGCGTCTTCCGGCCGCCAGGGTTCGCTCAACCGATTCTCGGTGTTTGTATTGGCGGTCCGCCAGTTTGCTTCGACGGCTTTGCTGGTCGCGCGGCAAACCTGGACAAGGAGGGTCGAGGCGGCCTTGTGGGTTGTGAATACGAAGCGCTTCAACGCGTCATCCTCCGAGTTGATGTTAGACGTCTGGCAGGGCGCGCAATGGCCGCGAGGGTTCGGCGGAATGCCATGCGCCTACAGGTACCCCAAAATTCTAAGCGGTTGGGCCAGCGCGCGCGTGTAGGTGCGAAGCGTGTCTCGCGGCAGATCGCGATAGGTGTTGATCCGGCCCGATGTGGCGTGTCCCTTTAATTGATCGCTCTTTTCAATGCGCGCGTCGACGGCGTCCTTGAAATCCGAGTACTTGAACGATTTATCGACGTAGTTTTCAAAGCGATACCAAAATCGAGACATGAAGATATTCTGGGAAAAGTGTTCTCCGTCTTCCGTAGACTCCTCGTAGCGAATGACTTGCACGCCCTTTCGAACAAGCGGCGCATAAGCCATCGAAATTCGCGTCAAGAAATTGATCGTTTCGTCGGACAGGAGGAATTCGTCCAACCCTTCGCTCTCGGTTGTATTGCGTAGATCCCGTATGTGGTCCCCGACGGGATTGTCGAGAGCGATATGATTCTTAACCGCGTAATACTGCGATATTCCGATGTCGCGGGGGTCGCGGACGGCGATTACAGCGGCGCCGACATGGGTGAAACGACGTGCGAACCCGATTGGCACTTCGCGGAACCCGAACATGACGTAACCGCCAAAATTACATAACTTCACCAGGTCTTCGCCGTCTTTCGCAATGAACATGGTGTTCCTGGCGAAGGTCTGCGGGTCGACGATGCTGACGCCAAGGTCTGCCAGGGTGTTCATGAGCGGATATCCGACGCGTCCGCTGACGCTGGCCAAAGCTTGTGCAATCGCCTCGGTTAAAGAACTGGCTGAGCGGTACATGTTGAAAATATACAAATTCTGAAGATTGTAATTGCTCGCTTTCGGGAGTGAAAGCCGAATCGTGGCGGGGAGTTCTACATTCATATCAAGGCTCGATTTTTTATAGGGATGTTGGTTTTTATTTTGATAAGTTTTCGCATTTAAACTGAAAAATTCACATCTTGCTCGTGGATTTGTATGCCAAGTGTCCTTCGAGATCCACTTTCTTCTTCAATTAGTGCCGCTGAGCAATATATTGACAGTGTATCTCCGTCCAAAAGGTCGATTAAGTCGATTTCTATTTCGTGAATTTGCGCGGGCTCCTCGATGTGCGCTGAGATAATTATTGGATCGGATTCGCTCTTCTTTATTGTAAAGTCGTACTGGCCAGGCCCTCGAGCTTTGAAGTGCAAAGGCAGGGTGTTTGGTCGCCCCTTGCGAACGCATTCCAGCTCGAACTCGGTTTCGCACGTCCAAACAATTCGGTTTGGAATCCCCAATTCGTCGTAAGGGCCTTCGATCTCGTTGAAGCCCGATTTCAGCCGGAGGGTGGGGTGGAGATCCCTTTGAAGCAGCAAGTGCGTATCGTCTTCGGTGGTTTGATCCGAAAAGCGCCGCTCCAGCGCGCCGCCTTCGTCGGTCTCCGCGTCGCGGCGCACGATCGTCATGATCGTCGCCTTATCGGAGTTCAGCGCGCGCGCGCCAAACGCCATGGCTGACCGACCGTGCAGAAAGATGGGCCGCAATCCTTCTCCACATAGGAAATCATACCGATCCACAATGACACGGGCGGAATCTCCCGGATTCGGCATATTCAGGATATAGGGAATGTCGCGAAACCGGCTGCCGTATCGCTGAACGAGATCCCAAGACTCGTTCTTTGAACTTGGATTGGCCAGCTCGTTTTCCAGCGCCCACCAGCAATCATAGGCGAGATTTGGCAAGACCTCCACATGATGCATCAAGCGCCGCGCCCAAACATCGCTCAGAAACGCCTGAAACTTCGCCGATCCGGCTCGATAAACCGCGTTGCCGTTGAGATGGCCTCGGATATCCCGGTTCAGGTCGGTGTTTCCAAGGTAGGAGG
>CAZQZC010000086.1:0-10690 GCA_964597685.1 uncultured Hyphomonadaceae bacterium
GAAGGTGTTTGTCCATGGCGTTCCGGATACGCCGGCCATGTGGCAACCGCTTCTGGGCGTCCTGGGCCTTATCGAGAGTGAAGCCGTCACCCTTGCTTTACCGGGCTTTGTGGAGCCTGAGCCGGCTGGTTTTACGGCGAGTAAGGAGGCGTATCTTTCTTGGCTGATTGGTGAATTAGAGCGCCTGGCTGAAGCTGCGGGTCCGGTTGACCTTATTGGTCACGATTGGGGCGCGATCCTGAGCGTCCGGTTGGCCAGCGTCCGGCCTGACCTCGTTCGTACCTGGGCGGTCTCCAACGCTGTACCGGAGCCAGATTACCGCTGGCACCGCATGGCGCGCATTTGGCAAACACCGATCCTGGGCGAGGTGCTTATGGGGTTAAGCCGGGGCGGCGGAGACCGAATGGCGAAGGCGCTTGCGGCCCAAGGCATGCCAGCGGACATTGCGAGACATGAAGGCGCGGCCTGGTCGGCGTCCATGCGCCGCTGTATTCTCAAACTGTATAGGTCCGCAAAGGCTGTCCAAAGCGAATGGACAGACAGTCTAAAGGCGCTGCCTAAGCGTGGATTGGTGATCTGGGGCGATCAAGACCCTTATGTTCCCCTCGAAACGGCGACGCGGTTTTGTGCGCGAACAGGGACGCCTCTCCGCCAAATTGAAGGCGCTGGACACTGGGCCCTCATCGAGCGACCGGCCGAGGCGGCAACTCATTTGAAGGCACACTGGGCCGATTAGAGCGCGCTAAACGCTTTTGCGCACGCGCGTAGCGTTGCGATTCCCGGAGCAGCGGCCGCCAAGGCGAAGAACAAGCCGGCTCCGATGAGCAGGCGGCGCTGAATGACGTGTGCGGCGGATAATGTCTCCGTCAGGGTCTTCGGGCGGTAAGAGGCCAATTCGCAACTCCCCGTTTACGTTTGACTAGGAAGTTGCATGGGTCGTGCCAGAGGCGCATCTTCGCCTCATGTCGAGCTTGCCAGTATTTCCCGTCAAAGGCGGCTGCGCGTGCGGCGCAGTGAGATATCGGCTGACCGCGCCGCCGTTGGCTGTAGTCGAATGCTATTGCGGAGCCTGCCAAAAGATCACGGGGTCGGCGTTCAGCCTGGCTATGCCCGCGCTGCGTGACGCATTCGAGATTACCCAGGGCGCTTTGGCGACTTGGGTGCGCACCGCTGAATCTGGAAACCGCATCCCCCAACGCTTCTGCGCACAGTGCGGGACACGCATCTATACCGAGCCGCCTGGAACAGGGCCGGCGATCACGCTGCGAGCGGGCACGCTTGACGATGCGTCATGGGTTGCGCCAGCCGCCGCCATCTGGACCGATAGCGCCCAGACCACGCGTCGTTTCGATCACGTCGATTTGGCGTTTCCGCGCCAACCTGAGGACTTTCGCCCGGTGATCGGCGCTTGGCGCGCGCAGATGGGCCTTTAGGCCGCTTCCTTCTTTTTCGCGAGCTCCTGTTTCACGCGTTCGGCCAATTGCACGACGGTGAAGGGCTTCGGGAGGAAAGAGATCTCTTGTTCTTCGTCCAGCGTCTTGGCGAGGTCGCGCTCGGCGTAGCCCGAAATGAAGATGATCCGTGTTGATTTAAGATAGGGTCTGGCTTCCTTGATCATGGCTGGGCCGTCCATGCCCGGCATAACGACATCGGAGATAACCAGGTCGAACGGCGTGTCGGCCTCTTGGATGATCTCGAGCGCTTCTTCCCCGTCGGGCGCTTGCTCGACATCGTAACCGCGCGCCGTGAGAAGCTGGGCTGTGATGCCCCGGACACCGTCTTCATCCTCGACCAGCAAAATACGCCCGCGTCCCGCTAGGTCGGCAGGGCCAGCTTCAGTCGCGTCGGCTTCGTGCTCGACGGGTTCCGGAACTTCGTCGGCGGAGAGCGCCGGCAAATAGATGCGGAAGGTCGAGCCTTTGCCCACTTTGCTGGATACGCAGATGTATCCGCCCGACTGTTTGATGATCCCATAAACGGTGGCCAAGCCGAGGCCTGTGCCTTGCCCTTGATCCTTTGTGGTGAAGAAAGGCTCGAAGATCTTCTCCATCACGTCATGCGGCATGCCGTGGCCGGTGTCGATCACCTCGATTAGGAGATAGTCTCCGCCTTCGACGTAGCCATAGCCAAGCGCATGGGCTTCCTCAGCGTTCGACCGGCTTGTCTTGATGGTCAATGATCCGCCGCGCCCATTGGCGAGCATGGCGTCGCGCGCATTGGTGGCGAGGTTCAAGATGCATGTCTGGAGCTGGCGTTCGTCGGCCCGCACCCGAGGCAGATCGCGGCCATGTACGACGTCGAGACGCACCCGCTCATCCAGCAGCTGTTCCAGGATTCGGCGAAGGTCTGCGATAACGTTCGTTGCGTCGAGGACTTCCTGTCGAAAGGTCTGCTTCCGGGAATAGGCGACAAGACTGCGCACGAACTCCGCTGCGCGCACCGCCTGCTCGTGGATCTCTTTAAGCTCAGGATACGACGGATCGCCAACGGGGTGGCGGGTTAACAGCGCATCCGTACGCAGCATGATCGCCGTCAGGAGATTGTTGAAATCGTGCGCGACACCGCCGGCCAGTTGGCCGATCGCCTGCATCTTTTCCCCGTGCGCCAATCGGGTCTCAAGCTCCTTTTGCTCGGTGATGTCGATGACATAGGCCGCCTGGGGGCGCCCCAGCTTGTCCAAGGTGACGAAGACGTTGACGTTTCGTGTCACGTCGCCCGCCAGGACCAGAGCGACCGGCCGGTCGACGGCGTCGGCCACCTTCGCTTGCAGTGTGTCGCGTCCGTCCGGCGCGGAGAATATGTCCGCAAACGCTTCACCGGGAGCAGACCGGCCCCCCGTCATATCCATCAGCGCCGGGTTTGCGTCTAAGATGACGGCCTGATCGACCGCTTCGCCCTCGAGCCGAACCACGCCGAATGGCGCGTCTTTGAACATCGGGTCTGACGATGCGACCTGCGCGCCGCCTGAACTTGTCTCGTCGAGGCCGCTTCGTTGCGGCAGGATGAGAGTCCGACCATTGGCTTCTATGCCGCGTCCACTCCATGTCGTGATGGCCTGAACCGGCGTATCCACCCCGTCTCGCCCGCGGATCGTGATGTCGGCCCGAGAGGTTCCGTTCTTCTTTTTGTCGCGGCGAAGGAGTTTAACGAATTCGGGCCGCATGATGTCGTCAATCCGAACGGGGGCGTGATTTTCAGCCAGTCCGATCAGGTCGCGCAGCCAGGCGTTCGCATAAGTGAGCGTGCCGTCAGGCCTCGCCGCAAAGAAGCCCAGCGGCGCGTCTTCAACGTAAAGTCCCCGCATATCCGCCGCGCCGGTCGATGTTTCGGATCCTGTGATCCGACGAAAGCGCCACAGCGCCCGACCGCCGGCCAATGGAGCCGCATGAGCCTCGAACTGCGCTGGAAGCGCGTCCGGCCCGAATGTGATGGCCGGCAGAGTTTCGCGCCGGGCCGCGCCGCCTTTGACGGCCTTTGACATGCGATAGATCGGTGCGGCCAAACCGTTGTAGCCGCCCAGCGCACGATCCGGGGACATGGGGCGGCCCTGATCCTGAGGGGCGCCAACGGCTTGCTCCACGAGCGCGCGATAAGCTGAGTTCGCTGCGATCGGCGCGCCGCCGCGTTCGGACACCAGAACCGCTTCGTCGAGCGCGTCGATCCAGGCGAATCTCGGCGCGTTTGTTTGGATTGCTTCCGCTGCCGCGCCCCGCTGAGGAAACAAACCCAGCCTCCGCCCGGCGCCGCGGAGAATCCAGAGCAGCGACACCATAAAGAACATGGCGAGCGCGATCAGCGTGATTGGCGCGGTCATGCCGCCGGCCTCTGGCCAGCCGATCGCAACGATCGCTGTGGCGACGGCGACGCCGATCATGACCCAAAACGCAAGCTGCAGGACGTCGGGCCGCTTACTGGTCGCAACGGGAGTGCGCGTTTCTGGTTCGACGGTCCCAGATGCTTGGGTCAATTGAAGAGGATCCATAGCCATACTCCCGGACGCGACACCCCATATTGGGGTGATTCGCAAACGTAACGCGGCGCCAAACAGACGCGCCAGGCGCGTCCACAAGACGCAATACACGCCTATTTTGCATCGGATGGTTAATGAAACCGAAAACGCGGTTAAGGATCTGGTGTCCGGATCAACACGCGTTTGGGCCGAAACCGAGAAGGCGGCTTGACGGGGAACCGGCGCAGTCACACATGCCGATATGGCCTTGTTGGAGCGACCTAAGATGACCGAAGCGACCATTGCGCACGATTCGATCGACCAAACTGTCAAGTCGAACGACGTCTTTTTGTACATGAAGGGGACGCCGACCTTCCCGCAATGCGGCTTCTCTTCGGTTGTCGTTCAAATCCTCGACTATCTGGGCGTCGACTACCAAACGGCCAACGTGTTGGAGGACCAGTCGATCCGCGAGGGGATCAAGGCCTATTCCAATTGGCCGACCATTCCGCAGCTCTATGTCAAGGGCGAATTCGTCGGCGGCTGCGACATCGTCAAGGAAATGTTCGAGCAGGGCGAGCTGAAGGATTTCCTCGCCGAGAAGGGCGTTCTGCCGGCGGACGCCTGATGCGCCGCCGCCTAGAGCCTGGGCCCAATCACCCGATTAGCGTCGAGCCGGTGGAAACGCCGGCGCGCGTTCAGGCCGGCGGCTCGTCCGTAATCGACGCGCCGCGGTTTCTTGAGCTGCGTGAAGCGTCTTATCCCGCCGTCGCCTATCTCCCGCGCGATTGCGCGGACATGGCGAAGCTGGTGCGGTCCGACCATACGACGTGGTGTCCCTATAAGGGGGAGGCCAGCTACTTCCATATACGCAAGGCGGACGGCTCCCTGATCGAAAATGCGCTCTGGACTTACGAAGATCCGCTCCCGGCCGTCGCGGCGATCAAGGACCACCTGGCGGCGTACAGCCAGCGCGTCGATGCGGTTGAGATCGGCTGAGCCGCTTTCCTTGTCGGCTCGCGCGGTCTACATCGCCGCGCATGTCTGAAACCTTGCCCCAGATCAAAGCGCCGAAAGTCGGCGTCGTATCCCTCGGCTGCCCGAAGGCGCTGGTCGACTCCGAGCGGATCATGACGCGCTTGCGGGCCGAAGGCTACGCTATATCGCCTGATTATGCGGGCGCGGATCTTGTGCTCGTAAACACGTGCGGCTTTCTCGATTCGGCTCGCGACGAGAGCCTCGACGCCATCGGCGAGGCGATCGAAGCGAACGGCAAGGTTATCGTCACGGGTTGCCTCGGCGCTGAGCCCGACGTTATCGAAGCAGCGCATCCGAGCGTTCTCGCGATCACTGGGCCGCACCAATACGAGCAGGTCATGGACGCCGTCCATACCCATCTCACACCGCCGCACGACCCCTATCGCGACCTGGTTCCCGAAAGCGGCCTGCGCCTGACGCCGCGTCATTACGCCTATCTGAAGATCTCAGAGGGGTGCAACAATCGCTGTTCGTTTTGCATTATTCCCAAATTGCGCGGCGACCTCGTTTCGCGTCCTATCCACCATGTCCTGACCGAGGCCGAGCAGCTTGTTCGCGCGGGTGTGAAAGAGCTTTTGGTCATCAGCCAGGACACGTCCGCCTACGGTCTGGACGTGCGATACAAGCCGGAGATTTGGCGCGGAGTGGAGCGTCAGACCCGATTTCTGGATCTCGTAAAAGGCTTGGGCGAGTTCGGCGTCTGGACACGGCTCCACTATGTCTACCCTTATCCGCACGTAGACGAGGTCATTCCGTTAATGGCCGAGGGGGCGATCCTTCCCTATCTCGACATTCCATTTCAGCACGCCTCAGCGCCTATCTTGAAGGCGATGAAACGTCCCGCGAAGCAGGACAGGGTGCTGGAGCGCATCGCCGCTTGGCGTCGCAACGTACCGGATTTGGCCATTCGTTCGACTTTCATTGTTGGCTTTCCGGGCGAGACGGACGAGGACTTTGAGGTCCTTCTCGACTTCATCCGTGAGGCGAAAATCGATCGCGCCGGCTGTTTCAAATATGAAAATGTCGCCCACGCCGACGCGCGGGACTTGCCAAGCCATGTCCCGGAAGAGGTGAAAGAGGAGCGTTGGAGCCGCTTTATGGAGGCTCAAGCTGGGATATCCGCGGCGCGCGCCGCCGCCCAGGTCGGGTCCGTCCAGAAAGTGATTATCGACGGCTCCGGCGAAGAGGTCGGCGAGACATTGGCTCGCTCGACTGCCGACGCGCCGGAGGTCGACGCTGTCGTTCACCTCCGGTACGCTGACCACCTGCGCCCCGGCGAGATCATTTCGGCGCGAATCCTCGACGCCGACGAATATGATCTCTACGGGGAGCCGGCTTAGGGCTTAGCGCCGAACGCGGTTCAGGATGGTCACATCCGCGCCTGCAGGGACGCCAAGCTCCGAGAACGACCAGACCAGCGCTGCGCCGTCAGGGTTCGATTCACCGCAAAAATCCTCGCGCGTACGCACAAAGCCGACTTCGAACTCGTCGTCGTCTTCTCGGCGCACCTCGACGTCGAAGAAGTCCTTTGTCGTGCAGCCATTATCGCTGACCGTCAGGACCAGTGAGTCGGTATGGACGTCCGCGCCGTACACCGTCCCCCAGCCGTCGCCGTTCGAGAAGCCGACCGTATAATTGTCTTTCGGCTCGCCGTTGCCGATGGCGACGACGCATCCCCCTGATAGAATCGCGCCAGCCGCCGCCAGCCCCGTCAACGCTGTTTTCATAGACTTTTCTCCGTTATTGACAATCGATATATTGACTTATCGACTTTCGATACGACATAGTCAATCGGCGAAATCAGGGAGGCGCTTATGATCCGAATGTTCACCGCCGGAGCAGTCGCTTCGGCGTTTTGGGCCGCAGCGGCGTTCGCCGATGAGACCCGTACATTCGACCTGCCGGACTTTGACGGGATCGATGTCGCGACCGGCCTGTCGGTCGAGTACGAATATGGCGCAGTTCAATCGGTTGAAGCCAAGCTCGAGCGCGGCGATTGGGACGACGTCACGATCAAGGTCGAAGACGGCGAGTTGATCGTTAAACGTGCGCGATCCTTCAATTGGGGCGCGCGGGGACCAAAGCTGACAGTCTACGTCACCGGTCCCGAATTAAGCAGCATCGACGCCTCCTCGGGCGCCAGCTTCGCCGGCAAGGGCCTCCGTGCGGGCGATCTGGATATCGGCGTCTCCAGCGGCGCCTCCGTCGTTGTTTCGGGCGATTGCAATCGCATTGCGGTCGACGCGTCTTCCGGCTCCAGCGTGTCAGCGCGTGACTTAAAATGCGCGTCCGCAATGGTCGACGCGTCGTCGGGCTCGTCGATCAGCGTTTACGCGTCCGAATCGGCTAGCGCCGACGGATCGAGCGGCGCGTCGGTTAGCGTTCACGGCTCGCCGAGCGATGTCGACAAGGACACGTCCAGCGGCGCGTCTGTCTCTGTAAAGGGCTAAGGAGGCCACTCGCATGCTGCGCACAATCTTGGCCGCCTCGGCCGCAACTGTCCTCGCCTCGCCCGTTTGGGCGGAGACCCGCACATATGACATGGACGGCTTCAACGCCATCGAGGTGTCGAAGGCCGTCGATGTTGTTTATACGGGCGGAACCGCTCAGAGCGTCTCCGTCGAAATCGATGACGGCGACTTCGACGCCCTCGATATGGAGGTCGACGGGCGGACCTTGAAGATCACGCGGCCGAAGCCCCGCGGCTTGTTCGGCAGCGACAATTTATCGATCAAGAATCGCGGCGACGGACGGCGGATCACCTACAATGGCAAGCGCGTTCCGGAGATCACTGTTTACGTCTCCTCACCGGAGCTCGTCCGGCTCAAAGCGAGTTCGAGCGCCCGTGCGACGGCGGACACCCTAACGGGCGACAGTCTCGAGCTTAGAGCTTCAAGCAGCGCCGACCTAGAAGCCTCGGGCATTGACGTGGCGCGGCTAACCGTAAAGGCCAGTTCCAGCGGAGATATCAAAGCCGAAGGCGTCTGCGGCCGCCTTGAAGCTGGTGCGAGTTCCAGCGGCGACCTCGTCGCGCCAGACCTGACCTGCGAGACCGCGGACATCGACGTCTCGTCCAGCGGCGGCGTTTCCGCGGCGATCTCCGGCGGCGACGTTTTGGCCGAGGCCAGCTCCAGCGGCGATATCAAGCTGACCGGAACCTGTGGGACCTTTGAGGCGGCGGCCTCCTCCAGCGGCGACATCGATGCGAAGACCCTGGTCTGCGAGGGTGTTGATGTGAAAGCGAGCTCTAGCGGCGACATCAATATTGCAGCGGCGGATTCTGTTCGAGCGCGCGTCTCCTCCAGCGGCGACGTTGATATCTACGGCGAACCTGGCGACCTCGACGTCACGAAGTCGAGCGGCGGCGACGTCACGGTGAAATCAGCCACCTAGCGCACAAATGTCTCCGACTGGCGGGATCAGGCGAAATCGTAATCGTCGGCCCGCCAGCCTGGATCGGGATAGCCGGGATCCATGTCCTCTAGGGCGCCGCGTACAATCCGCGCAATCATGGCGTTGCGCCGGGTTTTCGAGTCCGACGGCACGATATGCCACGGCGCATGCGGTGTGGAGCATCGCGCGGCGGCGTCCCGGTAGGCGTCCATGAAGTCAGGCCAAAGCTTTCGATCCTCAAGATCGCCCGGATTGAACTTCCAGCGTTTGTGCGGCTCCACCAACCTATCCTTTAGACGCTCGCCTTGGACGTCATACGACATGTGCAGCATGAATTTCACGACCGTGGTCCCGTTGTCCGTCAGGTGTTTCTCGAAGGCGTTGATCTCATCATACCGACGCTCAACTGTCTCAGGCGGCGCAAGGCCTCGGACCTTGACCACCAAGACGTCCTCGTAATGGGACCGGTCGAAGACGCCGATATGGCCCCGCGGCGGGACAGCCTTGTGGATGCGCCACAGAAAGTCGCGAGCCAGCTCCTCGCGCGTCGGCGCCTTGAAGGCGGTTACCTGCATGCCGAGCGGCGAGGTGTCGGCGAAGACCGAGCGGATCACTCCGCTCTTTCCGGCCGTATCCATGCCCTGCAGCACGACGAGCAGCGCTCGCGACCGATCCGCGTAGAGGCGGTCTTGCAACGCGTCGATGGCGGCTGCGTCCGACTTAAGGCTCGCCAGCGCGTCCTTCTTGTCTTCGAACAGATCGGGGTGGCGCGTCGGCCATTCGGACAGGTCGATCTTTGACCCCGGCTTTGCCGTGAGCGCCTTGCGGACCTCTTTAATCGAGGGTTTGGCCATGTCGGGCTCCCGGAAATGCGAAACGCCGCGCGGGGGCTTCCGCGCGGCGTCTCAAGTTGGAGAAAGCGAACACCGGATCAGGACGAGTAATACTCGACCACCAGGTTCGGCTCCATTTTCACCGCGTAGGGCACGTCCGACAGTTCCGGCATCCGGACATAGGTCGACGTCATCGCCTTCGGATCGACCTCGACATAATCAGGCAGATCGCGCTCGCCGGAGCCCAGCGCTTCAAGCACCAGCGCCATATTGCGCGAGCGTTCGCGGACCTCCACCACGTCGCCCGGCTTCAGGCGATAGGACGGAATGTTCGTCTTGACGCCGTTCACCTTGACGTGGCCGTGATTGACGAATTGCCGTGCGGAGAAAATCGTCGGCGTAAACTTCGACCGGTAGACAAAGGCGTCGAGCCGGCTTTCGAGCAGGCCGATCAGAAGCTCGGCCGTGTTGCCCTTCCGGCGGGCGGCCTCTTCATAGGCCTTCTTGAACTGCTTCTCGGTGATGTCGCCGTAGTGGAATTTCAGCTTCTGCTTCGCCATGAGCTGCAGGCCGAAATCCGACGTCTTGCCGCGCCGGCCGGCGCCGTGCTGACCAGGACGGGTTTGACGTTTGTTGACCGGAGACTTGGGGCGGCCCCAGATATTTTCACCGACACGGCGGTCGATCTTGTACTTCGCCGAATGACGACGCGACATGTATTACCTCATTGTCGACGCGGGCCGGCTGCGCGCGTTTGTGGCGCAGCGATCTCAACGGCGGCTCCGCACCATCCCGTCATAGAAGCGGCGCAGAAACAGGTTTTTCGGCGGCGCGTCAAGGGGCTCGCCCGGCGCTTAGTCCGCGTCGGCGGCCGCTTTGGGCGCGTGCGCGATGACTTTGATCTCCACGAGGCCGCGCTCGGGATACAGCCTGTCGACATCGATCGCGGTCCAGGCGGGATAGGGCGCTTTCGCCCATTTGTCCTTCACGGCGATGAAGGTTTCGGCCTGGGGGATCAGCTCGGTGTGGTAGGTCGTCATCTCGACCACGTCGGCCCAGCTCGCGCCGGCCTCGTTCAGGATCCCTTCGATCTGAGCGAAGGCGCGGTCGAAGGCCGCCTCCATGTCGGCCTCGGTCTCGTCGCCTTGCAAGCTCGCCACGACGCCGGACAGGAAGACCAGTTCGCCCGCGCGCACCGCGGGCGCGTAATGGAAGGTCTCATAGGTTTGGCGCCATTCCTCGGGGACGATGCGGTCCTGCGCCGATCCGGCGGCGGGCGCGAGGAGCGCGAGGGCGGCGAGCGCGGCGAAACTGCGTGTCATGGGAGCCTCCAGATCCGTTTTCCTCGCAAATGAACCATCGGGCGGATGGGAGCAAGCCGAGTGATGATTGTTGGGCTTGTTCTGCGCGGGCGTGGTTGTTTTTGTTTTGCTCGGGCGCTGATCGCCGCTGGCGCGGCGGCGCCCTGCGCCCGGCC
>CAZQZC010000087.1:0-10675 GCA_964597685.1 uncultured Hyphomonadaceae bacterium
GGAGGGAGGTCCGCATCGGTCAGCATGACGCCAAGGAACAGCCAGGAACCGTGAACGCGGCTGACAAGATTGGTGTGCTTGCCCTGCCAACCCAAGCCAGCCCGCTCCGCCAAAGGCTTCTCCATCAGGGGGGCCGTGTCGACAAAGACCTTGACGTCCGCGCCCGTAGCGCCGGCGAAGCTGCGGGCGAGCTGTTTCAGGCGCTTCTTCAGCACGTCGTGGTAGTCGCCGCCTTGGGCGTAGACCGAGATCACCCCCTCCGACCGCCGCTCCAGCGCCGTCAGCGGGTCCGCGGCCGGGCCGTAATTCATAGCCACCACAACAGCTGAGCGCGCTGCGGGCCACATTGCATTGGGATGCGCGCGGCGCTCGAGCGTCGTCTCCATCCAGTCCATCGAGCCGTGGCGGCCCGCAGCGACGAATTCCGCAAGACGCCCCCCGGCGGCCCAAGCCTCGTCCGCCCGCGCGATGCAGCATGCATCGAAGCCGAGCGCCGTCGCATCGGCCTTTATCGTGTCTGCCAGAGAGGCCATGGCCGGGCTAAAAATCGAGGTCGGCGTAATGCTTCGCCGGACGCGCGCCGTCGATCCGATCGGCGAGCAGCGGGCGGAACGCGGGCCGCGATTTCATTCGCGCGTACCAGGCGCGCAGGTCTGGGGCCAAATCCCAGGGCACGTCGCCAAAATAATCCGCAGACGACAAATGGGCGGCGGCGACCAGGTCAGCGACCGAGAGAGACCGACCGGCCAAAAAAGGCCGGCTCTCGCAGAGCGCGTTGAGAAAGGTCATGCGGCCCCGCAGCGCATGCGCCCCGGCGCGCAGGGCGGCGGGATCCGGCTCCCGCTCTCGCCGCGTCCATTGTGCGACGCGCTCAGCTACGAGGGAATTGGCGACCTCGTGAAATCCGGTCTCCACCCATTGCCAGATCCGTCGCGCCTCAGCTTTCTCTTGCGCGATGCCGGGCAAGAGCTTCGGGGCCGTCCCGTTTTCGTCGAGATACTCCAAGATCGCAGACGTTCCGATCGCGACGACACGACCATGCCCGCCCTGATCCAACAGAGCCGGCGCGGCCGCCCCGGGCGCAAGCTTCGCGAGATCGGGATGCGGCTTCCAAGCCGGCGAGTCCACAAGTTCAGCCTCGACCCGCTTTTCGCCGAGCGCTAGGCGGATCGCCCGCGCCGCGGGGTCCAGGGGCCACTGATAGAGCCGTCTCATCACAAGATAGATATTCCGAATTCGTTCGGCTTGAAAGCTGTCTTAGCGTCTTGGAACCAAAGCCCGACGGGTTAGTGTGAGGTGAAGATCGATAAGATACCCGGGAGGATAAAATGGCCGACGGGCACGCTACGGCGCCGTTCCGCAAACTTGGACAAAAACCGCCGGACATCGAACGGCGTGTTGGGACAGGCGGCGTCATCTACCTCTCCCAGCGACACGCGCCCGGGCCCGCCCGCGGACTATTCCCCATTGCCTCGACGAGCGGGCCGCAGCGCATCCAGAGCGCGTGTTCCTGAAGCAGCGCGATCCGGAAACGGACGCTTGGATCTCCATGAGCTACGGCGAAGCGAAGGCCGCGACGGACAGTCTCGCGCAGGCTTTTCTGGACATGGGCGCAGGACCCGACGCACCGGTCATGATCCTGTCCGGCAACTCGATCCGCTCGGCGGTCGCGATCCTCGCGGCGCAGAAGATCGGTGCGCCGGCGGCGCCGATTTCGGTTCCCTATTCGACCATGTCGTCGGACTTCGCCAAGTTGAAGCATTGCTTCCAAGCCGTGCGCCCCGCCATCCTGTTTGCGGAGCGCCAGGCGCCGTTTGAAGCCGCGTTGACCGCTCTCGGCGACCATGGCTGCACTGTGATCACAGGCGATCCAGCGCCAGGCGCGCGCGCCTTCGAGGAGCTGATGGCAACGCCGCCGACCGATGCTGTGTCTGCGGCGATGAACCGGCTGACAGACGATTCGGTGGGCAAGTACCTTTTCACATCGGGCTCAACGGGCATGCCGAAGCCCGTGCCGACCACCCAAGGCGCCATGTGCTCCATGATCGCAGGTCAGGAAGGCCTGCGCGATGATGCGCGCGACCCGGACTATGATCCGGACGAAGTGGTTCAGTTTCTCGATTGGCTGCCCTGGAACCACATCTCCGGCTCCAATGTGAACTTCAATGGCGTTCTATGGGACGGCGGAACGTTCTGGATCGACGGGGGCAAGCCAACGCCCGCCTTGTTCGGCGAGACGATTCGAAACATCCGCGATTGCAATCCGCAGACGTTCGGCACAGCGCCGATCGCACTCGCCATGCTGGCCGACGCCATGGAGCATGACGAAGAGCTCCTGCAGGCGTTCTTCAAGAATATGAGACAGGTCGGCTATGGCGGCGCGACCCTCTCCGACGACCTCTACGACAGGCTTCAGGCGCTGGCGGTGCGCGCAACGGGCCGGCGCATTCCGATTGTCACGATGTACGGGGCGACCGAAACCCAGGGGATCACAGTCGTTCACTGGGAGGCCGAGCGCGTCGGCCTGATCGGCCTCCCCCTGCCGGGCCTCTCGCTGAAGCTCGCGCCAAACGGCGCGAAATTGGAAGTCCGGGTGAAAGGTCCGACGGTCATGCCGGGCTATCACGGCCTGCCGGAGAAGAACGCTGAAGTCTTTGACGAGGAGGGCTATTACTGCCTGGGAGACGCAGCCAAATTCGTGGATGAAGACGATCCGAACCAGGGCGTGATCTTCGACGGACGCGTGGGCGAGGATTTCAAATTGTCTTCAGGCACATGGGTCAGCGTCGGCGTCTTACGGCCAGATTTCGTGGCCGCGTGCTCACCTCTCATCTTCGACGCCGTGATTTGCGGCCAGGATAAGAATTTCGCCGGAGCGTTGGTCTGGCCGTCGCCTGCGACGATCGAAGGCTATGTCAAAGCCGCCGGCGGCGATCAGGCTGCGGCCTTCGCGGCCTTCCATCGAGATCTGGCTGAAAAGGCCAGCGCCTTCAATGCGGGCGAGCCGGGCTCCTCGCGGCGGATCAAGCGCCTGATGGTCATGACCGAGCCGCCTTCCATCGATGCGGGGGAGATTACGGACAAGGGCTATGTGAACCAGCGCTGCGTCCAAGATCGCAGATCAGACCTCGTCGACGCCTTGTTCGCATCGGAGCCGAGGCCGAACGTCGTTCAGCTCTAAAGCCGTCTGCAAAACCCTTTGTCAGGACTTTACACCTAGCGTGTCGGAAAGGGCTTGTCTGGAGGGCGGCGCGTGTACGACGCACGGAACGACAATCGATTCTCCGCATCGGGCGACGCCTTGTTCTTTGTCGTCGTGGTCGTCGTTGTCGCGGCCGCGTTCTTCGCCGGCTTCGCAGCGCCGCGCATGTTGTCCAGCGACGATGCGGAGCGGGTCGTATCCGCATCCGACAGCGGCGATGCGCTCTCGGGCTCGTTGGCCAAGGCGTTTCGCGACAAACGCACGCGAAACTACCTCGCCGCGCTGAAAGACTACGACGCCAGGAGCTATGCGGAACTGGAGCAGCGCGTCGCCAGCGCGGGCGACAAAGCGGCCCGCCGCGACGCCATTCTTCAACACAGCGCAGACATCATGATCGACAATCAGCGCGACATCAGCCGGTCGGACGTCAGATACTTCGACAACATGCTGACCCTGGCGCAGCGCGGGCTGCGGCAAGCCTCATCTGGCCGCTCTCGCTTCTGCAAGGGGGCGTTCTATCAAGGCGTGGAGGCGATGAGCGAGCGGGAGATGCGCCGGCTCAGCACGCAACTCGCCGCCTCGGACGAGATCTACGAGTACAGCATCGATTTCATGAAGGTCGTCGTGGACGCCGCGAGCGACGGCCGCACCAATCCGAAGCGCTATGGCGCGCTGAATTCAACCGACGAAGCGGCGATGCAGGGCCTGGTCTTCTCCCTGATGGGCGACCAGGAAATCATGAAGGCGATGATGGCCGCCCAGCGCGGCGGCTCCGCAGCGCTGAACGACCTAGACATCTGTAAAATCGGCGGCACGCTGGTGTCGGCGGTCAAGACCCTGCCCCAAGCGACCAAGGGCCGCCTGTGGGCGCAGGCCATGAGCGGCGACATGAAAGACCTCAGCCGTTATGGCGCGCGCTAAGCCGCTTTCGCGACGCCCATCTCCGCCAGCCGCCATTCCAAGAGATCGATCCGGTCCTGACCAAAGAACGCCTCGTCGTCATTGAGCACCATGAGCGGCACGCCCCAATGATGCTTGTCTTGCTGGGCTTGGTTGGCGTTGAGCATATCCATCAGCCGATCCGTCTCCGCCTCTTGACGGGCGTCGAGTTCGGCGAGGTCGAAGCCCGCGCGGGCCGCCGCGTCGGACAGGTGGTCGCCTGCGGTCCAGTCGACTTGCCCCGACCAGATCAAGGTCGAGACCTCGTCGAGAAACGCCCACCCCTCCGCGTCCCCGCGTTCGCAGGCCAAGAGGCCCAAGCGCGTCAGGCGATGGATGTAGGGCTGGTCGGCGGCGATTTCGCGGGTCGCCATGTCCATAATGACGGGGTCGGGACGCGGCGGACCGAACGGCAGGCCGAGATATTGCGCCAACCGGAACACGTCGCGCATCAAATAGGGCGTCCATTGCGGCCGGATCTCCTGAAAGAATTCCGGCGTGCGTATGGCGATGGGATAGACCGGCCGCGGGCGAACCGGGATGTCCCAGGTCTGCTCCAGCGCCCTCAGGCGTTTGGTGGCCAGATACGAATAGGGACTGCGAAACGACCAAAACACGTCAATGACGGCCATATGAAATCTCTTCTGAAGCAGCTGGGAACAGATTGGCATGACGCAGGAAGCGCGTCATCCTGTGATCATGGCTGAAAATCCGTTCAAAGCGCTGGTCGATAAAATGGGGTTTGGGCTTCCCGACTTCACGCTGCAGGACTTCTCCGGTCTCAGCTTGACCCAAGTCGCTCACCAATTGCGCAGGAGCTTCTATCGCGCCACCCGGTCGATCGAACCCGACGCGCCGGAGCTGGCGGAGGTGTCCACGATCGCTGTGGACGGCGCCGACGGCGCGCTTCAGGCGCGGGTCTACACCCCGCTCGGCGTCGGCCTGGGAGCCGGAGCGGGGCTCGTCTTTTTCCATGGCGGGGGCTTCGTCCTCGGCGATCTCGACAGCCATGACATGGTGTGCCGCCGCCTCGCCGCCGCCTCACGCTGCCGGATCGTGTCCGTCGGCTATCGCCTGGCGCCGGAGCACAAATTCCCGGTCGCCCACGCCGACGCCGAGGCGTCGTGGCGCTGGATTGTCGAACGCGCCGACACGCTGATGATCGATCCGGAGCGACTGGCGGTGGGCGGCGACAGCGCCGGCGGAAACTTGTCGGCCTTCGTGGCCCAGGAAATGAACCGGACAGACGGCCCCCCGCCCGCCTTCCAGCTTCTGCTTTATCCGCTGGTGCAATTCGTCGACATCCGGACGAAAAAGATGTCGTTCCAGGAAAGCGGCTTCTTCATCTCGCCCAACATGTTCGACTATTTCCGCGACGCCTATATCGCACAAGCGGCCGACCGGATGGATCGGCGCGTGTCGCCCTTGCTTGCGCCGGACGAGGATTTTCGCGGACTGCCGCCGGCCCATGTGATTCTCTGCGGGTGGGACCCCCTGCGCGACGAAGGCCGGGCCTACGCCGACAAGCTCGCCCATTCGGGGGTTCCAGTCAGCATCCGCGAGCATCCGGGGATGGTGCACGGCTTTATGAATCTGACCGCGGTCTCCCTCGGCGCCCGCGACGCGATCCGCGACGCCGGCAAGGTGCTCGGCCGCACGCTGGGCGCGCTGGAGCACACGGAATAGGCTTGTGCTCAGCCGCTGCTTTCCAGAATTTCTGCGAGTTGGGAGGCGTCGGCGGCGCCGTGGGGCAGCGCGACGAAGGGCTCCGCCCGCCACGCGCGAAGCTCGTGGATCAGGTCTTCCGGAGGGGGCGACGCCGGATCCGGCTGGGACACAACGATGGCGGAGATCTGGATCTTTGCAGCGTCCAGGGCGGCGCAGGCCGTCAGCGTGTGGCTTATCGCGCCGAGATAGGGCGCGGCGACCAGGATGGCGGGACGCCCCAGATCCGCCATCAGGTGGACATGCAGACGATCATCGGTGACCGGCGACATGACGCCGCCCGCCCCTTCGACGAGCGCCCGGTCGACGGTCATTGCGGCGAGCCGCGCTTCAGCGAAGGCCCGCACATTGGCGTAGTTGAGCGCCAGCCCCTCGCGACGGGCGGCGACATTGGGCGCCAACGGCGCTTCGAACTGGAAGGCGCAGATTCCAGCAACCGTGTCCGCCGTCACAGGACGACCGCAAGCTTGGAGCAAGCGGCCAGCGTCGGACTCCTCCAAGGCGTCTGGCGAAAAACCGCTCATCAGAGGCTTCAGGGCCGACACCTCGCGACCGGCGCGCGCCCAAGCGCGCAGCAGCGCCGAAGCCACATGGGTTTTCCCGATTTCCGTGCCGATCGCGGTTACGAAGTAAGCTCTCATTCCGCCGCCTCAACGCGAATTCCATCGGTCGCCTCGCCCACCAAACGAGCGAGCCGAACGACATCCGCCGGATCGTGATCCGCCGAAAAGGTGATCCGTAGCCGCGATGTGCCCCGCGGCACGGTTGGCGGGCGAATGGCCGTCACCAGGAAGCCTGCAGCCTCTAGTCTTGCTGAGGCGGCAAGTGTCGCAGCGGGATCGCCAAGGATCAGCGGAACAATGGCGCTCTCCGGAGCGGGCAACCCGACCTCGCGACAGAACAGCGCCGCATTGTCGAGCGCACGGGCGCGCCGCCAAGGCTCGTCCGCCATGACGTCCAGCGCCGCAAGCGCAGCCCCCAGGATAGCTGGCGGCAGGCCCGTGGTGAACACGAGACTCCGGGCGCGCGAGGTCAGAAGATCGACAAAGGGCTTGGGCCCCGCCACGTAACCGCCATAGGCGCCGCAGGCTTTCGACAGCGTGCCCATCTGGATTGGGGCGGGATTGGCCTGGTCGACCACGCCGAACCCGTGCGCGTCGTCGGTCATCAGCCAGGCTCCATACGCGTCGCAAAGCGCGTTCAGGCCGGCGAGCGGGGCGAGGTCGCCATCCATCGAATAGACCGTCTCGGCAAGCACCAAGGTCCGGCCGTCGCCTTTCGCAGCCTGGCGCAGCTTCGCTTCGGCGTCCTCGAGATCGTTGTGCTTGAAGATCTCGGTCTCGGCGCCCGACAATTGCGCGCCGGCCCTCATACACGCGTGCGACAGCTCATCCAGGACAATGACGTCGCCTCGACCGGCGAGAACTGGGATCGCGCCAATATTGGCGAGATAGCCTGAGCCGAAGACCCTCGCCGCCTCCAGGCCTTTCAGCGTCGCAATCCGCGACTCCAGCGCCTCGTTCAATGGCGCATTTCCCGCAACAAGTCTGGACGCGCCCGCCCCCGCGCCAAACGCCGCGGCGGCGTCGCGTGCGGCTGCGATCACCCTTGGGTGCTGGCTTAAGCCCAGATAATCATTATCGCAGAAACAGACCATCGTCTTGCCGTCGCGCACGGCCGATCCGCCGGGCGCGCGGCGCGTCACCGCCATCTGTCGTCGAAGTCCGTCCGCCTCCAGCCGGTCCAGGACGCCGTGAGCGTAACGGGCAATGTCGTCGGACTGGCTTGCCATATGCTGCGGCGACCTCCTAGCTTGTCTCCCTGACCTAAGCCGTGCGGCCGGTCAGGCGCAAGGAGGTCCTCATTATGACGCACCCGGCCTGGCTGGCTTCTGGACTTGAGCATATCTGGCTCCCCTACGCCCAGATGAAAACCGCGCCGCGTCCCACAGCGGTCGAGCGCACCGACGGATCGCGCATCCGGCTCGCCGATGGGCGCGAGCTGATCGACGGGGTCGGCTCCTGGTGGACCTCCGTCCACGGCTACAATCATCCCAAGCTCCTGGCGGCGGCCCGCGCCCAGCTCGAGCCCATGCCGCATGTCATGTTGGGAGGGTTGGTTCACGAGCAGGCCTGCAGGCTGGCCGCCAGGCTGGCTGCGTTGACGCCTGGGGATCTATCGCGGGTCTTCTTGAGCGAGTCTGGATCTGTCGCCGTCGAAGTCGCCATGAAGATCGCCGTTCAGTACTGGCGAAACGCCCACGGCGCGCGCCGAACCAAATTCGTCTCGTTCAAAGGCGGCTATCACGGCGACACATTCGCCACCATGTCGGTCTGCGACCCGGAAGAGGGGATGCACGCCTTGTTCGCCGGCGCTCTGGCCGAACAGCATGTGATCGATCTCCCCAGCACGCCGGAAGATGAGGCGCAGCTGGACGCCCTCCTTGCGCGACACGGCGATATCGCGGCGATCATCGTGGAGCCTCTGATCCAGGGCGCGGGCGGCATGCGGATGCATGATGCGGGCGTGCTCCAAGCCCTTCGCCGGCTGGCGGACAGACACGACGCCTTGCTGATCTTCGACGAGATCTTCACGGGATTTGGGCGGACCGGCGCGCTTTTCGCCGCAGATAGAGCGGGGGTCGCGCCGGATATCATGACGCTCGGCAAAGCGCTCACCGGCGGCGTCACGCCCCTCGCCGCGACCTTGGCGTCGGAGCGGGTGTATTCGGCGTTCCACGACGAGGACCCCGGCAAGGCCCTCATGCACGGGCCGACCTATACCGGGCATGCGGTGGGCTGCGCCGTCGCGAACGCCTCGCTCGATCTGTTCGACGAAGAACCGCGGCTGGAACAGGCGCTCCGCCTTGAACGGCAGTTTGAAGCGGCGCTGGCGCCATTGCGGGATACACCCGGCGTGCGCGATGCGCGCTGGCTCGGCGCCGTGGCGGCGGTGGAGATGGACAGGGATTTCAGCATTGACGCCGCACGAGCCTGGTTCATCGACCAAGGCGTCTTCGTCCGCCCGCTCGGCCGTGTGATCTATCTCACCCCTGCATTCACCATCGCCGAAGCGGATCTCGACCGGTTGATCGGCGCGGTGGTCGATTGCGTGTCTTGGCTGAACAGCGCGCCTCGATGACGACGCCGCCCATTCTCTCGATCGCCGACCATGTCGCCGACCCGGTCGACCCTGCGGACTTTCCCGCCGCCACGCTGCGCTTCCGCAACCGGCGCTGGGACCGCGCCGTGGGCCTGTCCGACCTGAGCGACACAGATTGGACCCAGCGCTTCACGCGGTTTCCAGCCCTCGCCGATAATCTGCCGCGACCGCTCGCGCTGCGCTATCACGGCCATCAATTCGGCGCGTACAATCCAGATATCGGCGACGGGCGCGGCTTTCTCTACGCCCAGATCAAGGCCCGGGACGGCCGTTGGCTCGACCTCGGCACAAAGGGCACCGGCCAGACGCCCTATTCGCGGTTCGGCGATGGCCGGCTGACGCTCAAAGGCGGGGTGCGGGAGGTGCTGGCGAGCGTTTATCTTGAGGCGCTCGGGGTGAACACCTCCAAGGCTTTCTCGCTGGTGGAGACGGGCGAACAATTGCACCGCAACGACGAACCGTCTCCGACGCGGTCCGCCGTCCTCGTCCGGCTCCAGCACAGCCACATCCGCTTCGGCGCGTTTCAACGCGCGGCCTATCTCGACGAC
This sequence comes from uncultured Hyphomonadaceae bacterium, assembly GCA_964597685.1. Lineage (GTDB taxonomy): Bacteria > Pseudomonadota > Alphaproteobacteria > Caulobacterales > Hyphomonadaceae > JBCBTJ01. The sequence continues at coordinate 9,577 of CAZQZC010000087.1, forward strand.
CGGGAGGGGCTCGCAGCTCTGATCGACCATTGCGTCTCGACCTATCATCCCGAGGCCGACGACCCCGATATGGATCGGCGCGCAGCGGCCCTCCTGGAGCGTGTTACCGAGGCGACGGCCCGCATGGTGGGCCAGTGGATGGCCGCCGGCTTTGTCCACGGGGTGATGAATACGGACAATTTCAATGTCACGGGCGAGACGTTCGATTTCGGCCCGTTCCGCGTCCTGCCCTATTCGGATCCGAATTTCACGGCCGCCTATTTTGACCAGACGGGGCTTTACCGCTTCGGCCGACAGCCCACGCAAGGCCTCTGGGCGCTGCAGCAGCTGGCCTCCGCGCTGACGCCGATTGCGGAGACCGATGGGCTTGTCGGCGCGCTGAAAGCCTACGAACCAGCCTACCAGGAAAGCTTCGCCGGGCACACGCTTGCTCTGCTCGGCCTGCAGCCGCTGGGCCTGGAGCGAGACCTCGCTTTCCTCTCCGAACTCTTCGCTTGGATGACCGATACGGCCGCGCCCTGGGCGCAGGTCTTCTTCGATTGGTTCGGAGGCGCGGTCAGCTCGGACCGGGCGCTCAACGGGCCGCTGAAGACGCGCTATGAGGCGGCGGCGTTCGCCCCCGTCCGCGACGGGCTTGAGGCGCGCGCACCCGATCGGCCGGACCGGCTGGAGGCGCCATACTTCGCCCGTCCGTCGCCGGCGACCCTATTGATCGACGAGATCGAAGCGCTCTGGGCCCGGATCGCGGACGAGGACGATTGGTCCGCCTTCGATACAAAGCTGGACGAGGTCGACGAGGCGCGCGCAGCGCTCGACCTCGCCAAGCCGGTCTCGGCCTAACCACCCCAACCCTGAGCCTGCAGAACGGTGAGCCGACAGAAACCGGGGCCCAGGCAAGTCCCTCCGCAAGCGCGATATAATCAACCATTTGCGCACCGTCGCCGCCCCGCCTATCTTTCGCGCGCACAACCTGCGCCGGGTCTTGACCCCGGCTGGAGGAGAACAATGAACACAAGCGCCGCCGCCCCTGCGGGCGGGCTGAACTCATTGGGGTATTCAAAAGCCCCAGCCGACACACGCGTTGTCTCCGCCATCTCGG
>CAZQZC010000088.1:0-10637 GCA_964597685.1 uncultured Hyphomonadaceae bacterium
GCGCTTCGGCGTCGTCGAGATAACCGGACGCCCGCTCATTGACCGCTTCAGCAACCTCGAAGCGACCAAGCTGCTCCTCCAGCCGCCCGGACCAGGCGACCTCCAGCGTGTTGCCCGCCTCAAATTGAGCGCGCTTCTTCCGCGACGCGCCGCCATAGACAAGCCCCGCCCGCCGTCCGCGCGTCTTTGTCAGGACGTCGAGGATCAAGCCGCTCTCGCCAAAGCGCCGACCGCCGAGGATGAGGGCTTCATCAGTCCAATTCATGGATGCTGCATTGCGTTGCTAGAGCCCTTTCATCCGAATTTGAGCCGCCTGAGCACTGGCCTTTTGCGCCAGGGCGGCGTCGCAATCCTCGGCCGATGCCCGCATCGCCCTGCGGTATGCTCCTTGCCAGCACGAACCCGAGAGGCCATCAGCCGACTCAAATTCGGATGAAAGGGCTCTAATCGGCCGGAGCCGGCTCAGCGTCGCGCAAGTGTTTCAACGTATACGGCGTGTTGGCCAACATGAAGACGACGACGAAGGCGAAATTGCCGACTTTCCAATTGGCCCACGTCGCCTCTGAGAAGTTTCGCCATAGAAACTCGTTCCAAGCCGCCATGAAAACGAAAAAGCAGCCCCAACGAATGGCCAACGTGTTCCAGGCGTGGTCGGGAAGGTCGAATGCATTCTTGAGAAGCATCTTCCAAATATTGCGCCCGACAGCGAGCCCGCCGAAGATCACGCTGGCATAAACGAGATTTACGATTGTTGGTTTTATAAACAGGAACAACTTGCTCTGCAGAAATATTCCGGCTGCGCCGAAGCCGCCGATGATCACGCTTGAGATGATCAGGAGCGGCGGAACGGGCTGTTTGTTCACCAGCTTGACTGTCACGGCTGCGAACGTCGCCGCCATCAGAATGCCCGTCGCCCAATAGAGCGCGGTATCCTTGGAGAACAATCCGGTCTCCGGAAACCGGAGAAGCACATTGTAAACAATGACGAAGGCGACCGCCGGGCCGACCTCCGCCCAGAGGCTGCCCGCCTTGCCGGCCGCGACGGCGGCGTCTGATTTCTGTTCGCTCATGCTGTTTCCTACGCCGGACGACGCCGATCGGACCAGTGAAAGATGCGCAAGATCGCAGATCTAAGGCCGAGAATATCCAAGCCGATGGCGACCGCACTGTAGACCAGCGCTCCCACAAGCGTCTTTGCGATGAGCTCGAGCCAGCCGCCGAGGTTTGGGACCACGAGAATTGCCGGCCACATGGCCAGCGATGCGGCGAGAATCCTGAGTAACCCGAACGACGCCAGCGGCAAACGCACGAGCGTCCGCCCAAACCCGCCAAGCACAACCAGTCCGATGAGATAGCTCACGAGCGTCGCCGTCACGGCGCCGGGTAAGCCGAAGGCGGGGATAAGCGCCAGATTAAGCGCCACGTTCGCGCCGGCGGGCACAACCATTAAGCCTGCGCGAAGACCTGTGCGCTGCGTCAACAAAAAGGCTTCAGACGCATAGTGGATCATTAAACCGTTCAGGAGCCCCGCAAAGGCGATCCAGGGAATGATCTGCGCCGCCTCGTCGCGCAATGGGGCGGCGATCATTGCGTCTGCGAGCGGTTCGGCGACGAGCGCCAAACCCGTCGCCGCCGGAACCCCAAAGGCCAGCAAAGTGTGGATCAAGCGTCGCGCCGGGGCCTCAGCCGCCGCCGCGCCTCCGCGTTCATATGCTGCGAGCAGGAGCGGCGAGGCTCCCATGGCCGCCCAGGCGCAAATCATGAGAACAGTCTTGTCGGCGACGCCATAACCCGCCGCATAGGCGCCGACAGCGGCCTCATCCAGGAACCAGGCGATGAGAAAGCGGTCGCTCGCCGACAGTACAAGGTCGAGGATCAGCGCAGCCGCCAAGGGCGCCCCATAGCCGATCCAGGCCCGTCGACGTTCCGGGGACGCCGTCCCGCCACGCGCCCGTTTGGCAAGCCAGGCGCCTTCGCTGAAAGCAGCGAGCAAGCCCGCCGCCGCAAGACCTGCAAAGGGCGCCGCGGGGCCGAGCCCGCTTTTTGCGGCGAGCGCGGCGCCGAGTGCGAAACCGACAAGCGCCCGCGTCGTTGAAACAAGGCTGTAGCGCCCGACGCGGCGTTCGGCGCGATGGGTCTCCAATGCCGATTGGACAAGCCCGTTCAGCGGAATCACAAGGGCGATCCAAGGAATTGCCGCCAAATAAGCGGGCGCATCGCGGAACACCCAGGCGAGCGCCAAGATCAGGCCCCAAGCCGCCAGGGCTCCGCGCCAGTGTAGGCTAAGGATCGTCGCAGCATGATTGCGTTTGTCCGCCGGGGTGCGCGCTGCGCCAGCGAAGCGGTAGGCCGCGGCTTCCGAAGCGGTCAGCGAGGCGGTATGGACCAGCGCCAGCACCGACAACAATAGCGCGTATCGCCCGTAATCCTCAGGTCCCAAGAGCCGGGTGAAGACATAGACGCCGCCAAAGCTCGCGAGCGCCGCTGCGAACGCGGGCGGGGCGTAGACGATAAGGTGGCGTGGGATTGGCATGGCGGCGGACGGCGTGGCGAAGTAGACGACAGGTCTCAAGCATACGCGATGCCAACAGGCATGCTGGAGGTTGGTATCACTCTGAATCGTCGACAAATTTTGACAGCTGGCGCCGCGTTGGCCTTGCCGGGCGCAGCGGGCGCCGAGCCGTCGGCGATGTCGCGGTTCTGGCCTATGGCCGGGCCGCCGGTCTTGCGTGGCGCGACCCTTGTGCGGCGCAGGCGCGTCCCCTCCGTGGACGGAGCTGGCAATCGGGCGACGGGATATGGCGCGCTGACGCCCGAATATCGCTCCTCGGACCTTGAGAGACTCGCAGAGGCTGGCGCTAACCTGATCAATCTATCCTGGCCCGGGATCTGGTCTGCGACGCCGCCCTTCGGTCTGGATGAGTCCGAACTTGTTGAGATTACAGAGAAATTCCTGGACGCCGTGCGCGCAGCGGGCCTTTACGCGACGCTTGGATTCCGCTCCGGTCCCGGACGGTCCGAATTCGTGTTTCATCGCGCGGCGGCGGGAAGCTGGTTCCCGGAATCTCTGGTGATCGACAGAGTCTGGCATGACCGCGAACTGCAGGACGCCTGGCAAGCCATGTGCGTTAGGGCGGCCCGCATTCTGTCAGGCCGGCCAGAAGTGGTCGGCTTCAATCCCCTGGTCGAACCTGATCCACATGTCGCCGGGTTCGATCAGGACGGGAATATTCTGAGCGAGTACAATCCGCAAACGTACGAAAGGCGCGCCGCACCCGTGTCGAATTGGGCCGCATGGGCGCCGAAACTCGCCGCTTCTGTGCGTGACGCCGCTCCGGAGCTGCCGATCCTTCTCTCGCCGGCGGGATTCGCGCGGATAGGGTGGTTGCCGCTCATGGGGCGTCCGCCCGTTTCGGGACTGGTTTGGGAAGTCCACGACTACACGCCCGACGCCTACACCCACCAGCCGCGCGGCGGGCCACAGGTCTCCCTGGCTCGGGACGACGCTGACGCCTTCGCTGTCGGCTTGGCGGCGGCCGGCCGGTTCGGCGCGCCGGTCTATCTTGGCGAGTTTGGCGCGGTGCGTTGGGCGCCGGACCGGGGGCGTTACTGGGAGGCGCGGATTGCGGCCTGCGAGGCGGCCGGAGTGAATTGGGCGGCGTTTCGATGGCCGACGTCGAACCCGGATTACGAGGCCCTCGACGACCAGTTCAATTTGCTCATGGGGCAGGGAGCCGATCCGCGGTCTCCCCAAGGCGCGCCTGCGGCGGCGGTTCGCGCCGGTTGGCGGCGCAATGGGTTGGACCGTCAACCCCGGCTGCGGTGACCGAACCGGCCTCAAGCCATTGACGTGCGGCGGTTATGCATGCGCCAGCTCCAAAGGCACAGGGTGAACACAAACGTCGACATGACAAGCGCCAACAGCGCGGTCCCCGTCCAGCCTGCGAGGTCGTAGGCCGTCGTGCCGGCCCAACTGGCGAGCCCGCCGCCGACGAACATCATGACGATGTAGACCGTCATCAACCGTGTGCGGATCTCCGGCGCCTCGCTTAGAAAGGTCATGCGGTTGGTGATGTCGACTGTCGGACCCGAGACATTGGTGATCACGATTGGGATCATCAGCAGCCAGAGGCTGTGCCCGAACACCATGAGCAACGAAACGCCGACGAGTTGGACGCCCGCCACCGCGAGGCGGGCGCGGCGCGCGCCAACACGATCCGCCCAGGCGCCGAGGCGGGGCGTGGCGGCGAGATTGACGATGGCGAAAATTGCGAGGTAGCCGACCGTATCGACGCCGTATCCCATGTCCGGGCTGGTGAGGTGAAGGCCGAGGCCCAGCCAGACCGCCAGAAAGATCCCGAAGCTGAGCGCTTGGATCGCCCCGGACAGAAGAATTTCAGGGTGGCCGCGAACGATTGGCAGGATCGACAGGATCAGGCGGGGATAGCTCTGCCGGGGCTGCGCGTCGTCAACCCGCTCGCGTTCGTCCATGATCAACGGCAGCAAGAAGGTGACCGCCAGCATCAGCCCCGCTGCGATCACGTAAACGGCGCGCCAACCCACATGCTCGCCGATCAACCCGGCGCCGGCGCGCGCCACCAGGATTCCGGCGATTATGCCGGTTGTCAGCACCGCGGTCGCATGGCCAAGCCGATCCGGCGTCACTCGTTTGGAGACATAGGCGGGCAGCAAATAGGGCGCGATGGTGAAGAAGCCCAGCATGGCCGAGGCCGCCACGAAGAGCGGAAAACTCTGCGCAAACGCCATCAGGGCGATGGCTGTGAATTGGCCGGCGACGAAAATGGCGACGAGACGGCGATTGCTGACCCTGTCGCCGAGCGGCAGCAGCAGAAGGATGCCAAGGGCCAGCGCCAATTGGTTGAGCCCCGGAACGATCCCGATCAGGGACGCGCTGACCTCAAAGTCGGCGGCGACGCGAGCGATGATGGGATGGATGTAATAGGCGTTGGCGGTGACGACCGCGCTGGCGGCGGCCAGGAGGAACAGGTCCAATTGCGACAGGCGACTGGCCGACCTGGCTGGCTCTGGCTCCTGTTCGCTGGGAATGTCCGCGCCTTTCATCGGTCTGGGCTAAGCCCGGCCCGCGGCCACGTCAAAGGGAATCGGCCCCCAGAGCGCCCACCTGCATCATGACGAGGCCGCCTGCGAGCACCAGGGCGGCGAGCGTGCGGCGAAGGCCAAAGCCCTCTTTCAGAAACAGCCAGCCGAGCAAGGCGCCGAACACCACGGCGGTCTCGCGCAATGCGGACACCATCACCGCTTGGGTCAGCGTGAGGGCGTAGAGCGCCGCCCCGAAGGACAGGATGGACAGTGTTCCCGCCGTCACGCCGAAGCGGAGATTGGCCCGCGCATCGGCCCAAACCCGCTTTCCGCGCGCTGCGACAGCCGCCGAGGTCATCCCCACCCAGTCCAGCAGGAACAGCCAGACGATGAACGTGAACGGGTTCGGCGAGATGCGCATGCCGCGCGCATCCATCGTCGTGTAGAGCGCGACGCCCGCCGCCGTCAGGCCCGCCCAGGCGAGCGCGCCGCGATTGGCGCGCAACTGGGTTGGATCGGCCCCTTGCGGCGTGGCGAAGACGATGACCGCGCCGGTGGCGATCACAAGGCCTGCAATCGACAGGAGGCTCAGTTCCTCGCCGAGGATCAGGAAGGCGGTGAACGCGACAAACAGTGGCGCAAGGCCCCGCATGACCGGGAAGACGAGCGACAAGTCCCCCCGGTGCATCGCTCGCACGAGAGCGCCTTGGTAGGCGAGGTGGGCCGGCATCGAGAGCGCCAGCGCGCCCCACGTTGCCGCGTTGGGCGGCGGGACGACAAAGGCGAACGGAACCATGATCAGCGCCGACGAACACGACAGCACGGCGCGACCGACCAGAATGTCGCCGCCGCGCTTCACCGCCACATTGGCGACGGCCAGGGTTACAGCGGAGAACAGACCGAGCGCGATGGGAAGCGTTGAATCCGGCATGGCGCGGTCCGTTTCGGCGAGGGCGACGAGCTCCCTCGACTAGGCGGCGCGCGCTAGGCCGGCAATGGGCGACGTTGGGTCAGGCCGTCAGCGCCGTCGCCATTGCGGGCGCCGGTTCGCCGGCCGGTCCAGCGACGGAATAGGCGCCAGGGGCGGGCTTCTCGCCCGTCGTTTTGTGGTGGAGACGGGCAAGGCGGTCCATCCAGCCGATCAGATGCTCGCCCTGGTGGCGGCCCTTCACCTCTTGAATCACGCGGGCGCGGTGATAGCCGGCGCGAAGCGACAGGATCGCTCCGATCAACGGCTTCACACCCGCCTCGCCTTGGGTCGCCAGCCGTAACGTATCGAGGGTGCGCGGCCCGACATAGCCGTCAATGAACCGGCGTAGGAAACGCGCATTCACAGGTTGGTCTGCGTGGCGCGTCAGCGCGAGTTGCAGGAACCGCTTTGTCCGCGCCGGGCCGAAGAGGACGCATGTGTCGAACATGGCGAGCGCCAAGTCCGCATTGTCGTAGCGGTCGCAGGCTGCGCCGAGCCACAGCGTTTCGTAATAATGCCCCACGGCCTCCGCATGGCGCATCTTCGACGTATGCTGGCGCGGCAATGCGATGGAGTCGCGCCACGCATTGTAGGCGTCTTGGCCGACCGGCAACGCCGTGGGGCCTTCGAAGTCGTGGTCCTCGCCGATAAAGCCGGCCTCTTCGCCGAACACGAAGCTCATCGCGTCCCTGAACGGCTTGGGATACTCCGCCGCACGGCGGAACGTGTCGGCCTCCTCCTGCGGGCTGTCGGCCTGGGCGTCCGTCTCGACGGCGACCTGTCCCGGCGCCTGGGTGTCCGACAGCGCGCCCTCGAGCGGCCCGGGATCGGCGAGCCCGCCCCCGTCGGCGGCCTCGAAGGACGCCGTGACTTCGCCGGCGAACGTCTCCGCCTTTTCGGCAATGCGGCGGGCGTCGGCCTCGACCAGGTCCTCGCTGGCGAAGGCGACGCGTTGGAAGCGTCGGATCGCTTCGATGAAGCCGGATGTCCCTGCGCCGGATCGCGCGGCGGCCCGCACCTCGCTCCAAGCCTCTTTCAGCTCGGGGATCTGCGCCCAATCGCTGCGCCCGCGTACGGCGTCGACGCTGTAGACAATGTGCGCGCCGGGGAAGGGCTTGCCCGTTTTCCGATCGACAAGGACGTCATCGTCCGCACGCAGCGCCAATCGGTCGAGCGAATAGCTGGCGCCGCGATTGTAAGCGACCACGAACACGCCCTCGCCAGCGTCGGCGGCGATGTTCTGGGACAACCCGACTTCTGTGCGCAGCCCGTCGTCGAAGCCGAGCGCGAGGTTGAGCGCGTCGCCCAGCGCCTTGGCGAAGGGCAGGGCTTGGCTCGTATAGGGTTGCGCAGCGTTCTCGGCGAGTTGGTTCAAAATGCCGAGCGCGCCCGACAGGCGCTCCTCGCTGCGCACGGAGAACAAGGCGAGGCTCAGGTGCAGATCGTTGCGGAACGGGACGGGGCCGAGCTTGAGGAGGTCGCGTCGCAGGACGCGGTTGAGGCGGTCGGACGCATATTGGCCGAGCAGGCGCGGCGCGACGAAGCTGCGTCGATCGAGGTCTTCATGGCCTGGAATCCCAGCCGACAGGCGCGCATGGATCGCTGGAAAGGACGGCGCAGCGCCGGCGAGCCCGCCGGTCGGCCGCGCTGGCGGGTGCGAGAGGACGCGGGCGACGACGTAATCCTGGCGCGGGTCGAAAGCGTCCGGCGCCGGGGCCAGGCGCGCAAGGGGCCGCAATCCGTCGTCGTTTGGCGGCTCAGCCGCGCCCCATATCAGCGATTCCCGATTGCCCTGGGTCTGCGCCATGGCGAACTCCTCCTCTACACCAGACCGGCCCGCCGCGCGCGCCGGACGCCGCGCCATTACAACGCCGCGGCGATGACGGAACGATAAAAGCGGGATCGAAATCCCCGCCAGCGCTTCAAGACATTGGGCGACTTCGTGGCGGGATTGAGGCCGTCGGGCGCAATCTTGAATGGGAGGGCGATCATCTCTCCGAGAGCCTCTTCGGCGCCCGAGTGCCCGCGGCAGGCGAGCGCGCGCCAAAATGCAACCAAAATAATATTTTATAAATTTTTCGTCTTTAGGTTTTATGATAGTTTGGAAATTAAGGCTTTGATTATAAATGATTAAATCGAAGAAAAGCTCGATATCGGTGGACCGGATGTCCACAGCATTGAAGCCTCCGGCGCCGCTTCCAATTATGGAGCCCAAAGCCCCGCCGCGCGTTCACATGCCGCGCGCGGACCGCAGGGCGACCTGGACCATCTGCACATTGTCGTGGCTGCCCAATGTGCGAATTGAAGGCATCTTGCTCGACGTATCTGAAACCGGCGCGCGCGTTCGCTTTCGGCGTCGCACGACCATTCCTGGCCAAGTCCGGATCGCCGCATCCAAGATCGGTCTCGACCGCCCCGCAGAAGTCGTCCGACGCGAGGGCTACGATGTGGGTTTGCGGTTCTTGGATTAGGACGCGAAGGCTGACGCTGCGTGGGCTGGCGCCGCCGGGGCGGACCCGCGCAAAAACAACCAGAATCGATCGATCCGGCGCGCCGCAACCGCTGAACTCACGCGCCGTCGACCCCTACCAGCGCCTTCGCAAATGCGTCCGCGGAGAAGGGCTGCAGGTCTTCGGCCCGTTCGCCGACGCCGACGAAGTGGATGGGCAGGTCGTAGGCGTCAGCGATGGCGACCAGGACGCCGCCCTTGGCCGTGCCGTCGAGCTTGGTCATCACCAGGCCTGTCACCTCGGCTGAATGGCGGAACGCCTCGACCTGGGACAGGGCGTTCTGGCCCACGGTGGCGTCGAGCACCAGGATCACGTCATGCGGGGCGTCGGGGTCGAGCTTACGGGCGACGCGGATAACTTTCGCAAGCTCCGCCATCAATTCGGTCTTGTTCTGCAACCGGCCAGCCGTATCGACGAGCACCAGGTCGAGATCCTCGCGCCGCGCTTGGTCGATGGCTTCATAGACGACCGCCGCGGGGTCGGCCCCAGGCGCCTTGGCGAGCACGGGGATGCCCGCCCGTTCGCCCCACACCTGGAGCTGTTCGATGGCGGCGGCGCGGAACGTGTCTCCGGCGACGAGCAGGGCCTTGGCCCCTTGTTCGGTGAGCTTTGAGGCGATCTTGCCGATCGTTGTGGTCTTCCCCGACCCATTGACGCCGACAAAGAGAACGATGCGGGGGCGCGGGCCGTCCGAGAAATCGACGACCTCTTCGCGCTTTTCGAGGATGGCGGCGATCTCTTCGGAGAGCGCGGTTTTGATCTCTTGCTCGCTGACCTCCTTGTCGAACCGTCCTTTGGCGACCGCCTCGGTCACCCGTGCGGCGACGCCGGCGCCGAGATCTGCGGTGATTAGAAGCTCCTCAAGCTCCTCCAACGTCTCTTCGTCGAGCTTCTTCTTTGTGAAGACGCCGGTGATGCCGTCGGACAGTTTCGAAGAGGAGCGTTTCAGGCCGCTCGCCAAACGGGAGAGGAAGCCAGGCTTCTTCGTTTCGGCGAGCGGTTCGGGCTCGAGCTCTGGCTCTGGCTCAGGCTCGGCGGGCAGGGCCTCGGTCTGATCGAGTTCTGCATCCGGCTCGGGTTCGGGCTCTGGCGCTGGCTCAAGCGGCGCAACGAGGTCAGCTTCAATTGTAGACGTCTCTGGCTCCCCTTCGACGGCGGCGTCTTCCGCCGCCATGGCGTCGCCAGCGTCCAAGAGTTCTTGTTTTTTCTTTTTTTTCCCGAACCAGAGGATCATGCAGGGACACCTGTTAAACGCGCGCGATCACATCCGGTTATCCGCACCCTCACCGGGCGTCCAGTCGGCGGGGCCTCTGCGACATCCAGGACGACAGGGGTGAAGTCGGCCAAACGGGCGGTCGCGCCCTTTTCCACCAAAGCCTCGCGCACGTGTCCGATATGGCGGTCAAGGTGGCGGGCGAGGGCTTGATCCGCCGCGGCGCGCAGGCGGGCGGCGCGAGCATTGATCGTTGCGGGGGCGACCTGCGGCATCTTCGCCGCCGGCGTGCCGGGGCGCGGCGAATAGGGAAACGCGTGGACGAAAGCGAGATCGGCGTCGTCGACCAGGGTGATGAGGTTGTCGAACGCGGCTTCGGTCTCCGTCGGGAAGCCGGCGATGAGGTCCGCGCCGAGGGCTATGTCTGGACGCGCTTTGCGAAGGCGATCGATCAGGGCGAGTGCGTCGGCCCGCGAATGCCGGCGCTTCATCCGCTTCAGGATCAGGTCGTCGCCATGCTGCAGCGATAGATGCATGTAGGGCGCAAGGCGCGCGTCCGAGACCGCTTCGAGCAGTGCGTCGTCAATCTCGATCGCGTCGATCGACGACAGGCGCAATTGGTGAAGGCCGGGAACAAGTTTCAAAATGCGCTGCACGAGATTCCCAAGCTTCGGCGTCCCCGGCAGGTCGCCGCCCCATGAGGTGAGGTCGACCCCGGTCAGCACAAGCTCATAATGGCCTGCGTCCGCCAGACGCTTGACCTGCTCGACGATCTCTCCCGCCGGGACCGAACGGGAATTGCCGCGGCCATAGGGGATGATGCAGAAGGTGCAGCGATGGTCGCAGCCGTTTTGCACCTGAATAAAGGCGCGAGATTGGTTTT
>CAZQZC010000089.1:0-10549 GCA_964597685.1 uncultured Hyphomonadaceae bacterium
CGGCGTCACCCTGCAGCTCTACGACCACGGCGCTGCGATCCAGAAGAAGGGCGCATGCTGCGCGGGCCAAGACATTCATGACGCCCGCAACGTCGCCGACCGGGTCGGGATCCCCCATTATGTCCTGGACTACGAAAGCCGCTTCCGCGAACAGGTGATGGAGGATTTCGCCGACACGTATCTGGCGGGCTCGACGCCAATCCCCTGCATCCGTTGCAATCAAACCGTCAAGTTCGCCGATCTCCTGTCGACGGCGAAGGATCTTGGCGCAGATTGCATGGCGACGGGGCATTACATTCGACGCACAGACGGCGCCGCGGGCCCTGAGCTGCACCGCGCCGCCGACGCGTCGCGCGATCAATCCTATTTCCTGTTCGCCACGACCCGCGAGCAGCTCGACTATCTGCGCTTCCCGCTCGGCGGCCTGCCGAAGAGCGACGTGCGCAAACTCGCAGAACGTTTTGACTTACCCGTGGCGGCGAAGCCGGACAGCCAGGACATCTGCTTCGTGCCGGAGGGCTCCTACGCCCGCGTGGTCGAGCGGTTGCGCCCCGGCGCAGGGCGCGGCGGCGAAATCGTTCATTTGGACGGACGCGTGCTGGGCGAGCACGACGGCGTCATCCACTTCACGATCGGCCAGCGCCGCGGCTTAGGCGTGGCGACGGGGGAGCCGCTGTTTGTCGTCAGGATCGACGCGCCGAACCGCAAGGTGGTTGTGGGGCCGCGCGAGGCTTTGTTGACCGGCGGCCTCGTTATGGAGGAGCTGAATTGGCTGGGCGACGGGTCTCTGGAGGCGGCTTGCGACGCCGGCGCGCCGGCGCTTGCCCGAGTGCGGTCGACGCGCCCGCCAGTCCCCGCGCGCCTCGGCTGGTTGGGCGGAGAGCCGGCGGTCCTGTTCGACACGCCGGAGGAAGGCGTGGCGAAGGGCCAGGCTTGCGTGCTTTACGACTTCGACGGCGGCTCGCGCGTCCTTGGCGGCGGGTTCATCGCAGCGACGTCCAGCGCCCTCGATCCCGCCACGTTTGCGCGAAATCGCACCGGTCCGGAACAGATTTCCAAATGAACTGCAAACAGACTTGTAAAAACCGCACCGTCTCGCTGAGGCCGGTTTTAAGTCCCGTGTCGTAACGTCCGCATGAGGAGCAAGAAGTGCTCCGAGATGACCTGGATGGGACGACAATGGAGCAGAACGCGCACACAATGAGCGTCCGGGGGCCCGATGGCCGCCCGCTCACCCTGGAGGACCTGCCGAAACCCGGCATCAAGCGCTGGGTCACGCGCCGCAAGGCGGAAGTTGTGGCGGCCGTGTCCGGCGGATTGCTGAGCAAGGAAGACGCGATCAAGCGCTACGCGCTGACGGACGAGGAATTCGACGGCTGGCAGGACCTCTACAAAAGCCATGGCGCAAAAGGCCTGCGCGCCACGCGTCTGCAGCAATACCGGCGGGTCTAGGGCGGATTCCGCCCTAGGGCTTCGCGAGCGTTAAACGGTCCTTTACGGGGCCTGTCTTATTTGTCGTTTCAGCGTCGGCCGATCCCGGCGCGGAGACGGTTTATGGCGCGTGGCGTTCACACTTCAATCCGCTTGCCGGGTCTCGGGTTTCGCAGGGCCGCTCCATCGGCGGAGCATGGCGACACGATCGTCGCGGCGCATTTGGCGGGCCCGGACGTCCAAACGCCGGCGCCCTCCGGCGGAACGAGCCCAGATGCGGACGCAGGCGCCGATCCAACGATTTGGGCGCGATTGTCTGAGCTTCCGTCAAGCGCCCTGGCGAACCTGATCGGCGCCGAGCGGATCGAGGTGATTGCGCTGATCTGCGCGCGGCTGACGCCGGAGAGCGCCGCGGGCGCGTTGGCCCGTCTCCCCGGCGAGACGGCCGCCAAAGCCGTTGAAGCGCTGGCGCAGCCCCGCACGCCGTCGCCCCGCGCCGTTCAATCACTCGCCGAGGCGCTGGAGGTTTGGTTGAGCGATCAAGACCTGACGCAAGACACGCCGCACGACGATCATGCGGTTAGAATTCTCGAGGAGCTCGCCCCAGAGGCCGCGGACGGCGTTCTGACGACGCTGGAGAAAACAGCGCCCGACGCTGCGCGCCGCCTTCGCAATCAGATGTTCGGATTTTCAGACATCGCCCGCTTCGACGCCTTGCAGGTTCAAACCCTCGTGAGCCTTTGCGACCGGTCGACGCTTGCGGCGGCTCTGTCAGGACCCGACACCCCCGTAAAATCAAACATCATGGCCGCGTTGACCACACGCGGAAAGCAGAGTCTTTCCGGCGAGATCGCGCTCCAGGGGTCAAACACCGACACAGTCGTTGCGGGCGCGCGTCGGAGGGTGACGCAGATCGCGCGGGAGCTGTCGACGTGACACAAGCCCCAGCGCCTCGCCTGTCGCCGTTTGAGTTCCGCGCGACTTTCGACGCGTCGGCGCATGCGGCGGACACGGTGAGCCTGCGCGCCGAAGAGCTTGCCGCCCTGCTCGCTGAAGCGCGGGCCGAGGGCGCGCATGCGACCCGTCGCGACCTCGGCGCCGCCCATGACAAGCGCTTGAAGCAAGTCGCCGACGATCTTCGCGCCGCATTGCGCGACTTGGCCGACCTTGCGGGCGCTATTGACGCAGCGCCTGTCGACAGCGCGGCCAAATCACGTTCCAAAACGCTGATAAAGTCCGTCTGTCAGCGGATAATCGACGGCCAAGGAGATCTGTTCGCAGATCGTAAATAAACCAGCGTCCAGACTGAGCCGGAGACTACGGAGACTGAGTGATGAGCCAATTCGACAATCCCGCGCTTGCACGGTCTCTGACCGATGTTCCCGTTCGCGTGGACGTCGTTTTGGGCGAAGCGCGCATGCCGGTCGAGGAGCTTCTCGCCCTCTCGCCGGGAGATGTGGTGGCGCTGGAGAAAGCCACGACCGACCCAATCGAGGTCTATGTGTCTGATCGGCTTATGGCTCGTGGCCGACTCATTGTATCAGACGGGCAATTAGGCGTGACGCTGTCGGAAATCATCGACCAGCGCGACGCTGCATAGGGCTTTTTCGGTCGATATTCCGAGTCCCTAACATTTATAGAGGTTTTGTTAACCAACGCGTTCGACAGTCTGTCGTCGAGACGGGAGGTTCGCGTCCATGCGTATGAAAATGTATTCCGCTGAGAGTTTCGATGCGGCGAAAGCGCTGATTGCGGCGGAAATGGGCGACGACGCAATTATTCTGTCGGAACGCGAGGTCGACGGCGGCGTTGAGGTGCGCGCGGCGGTCGACAAGATGCAATTGGGCGAGAGCGCTCAACCCCTGTTCTTGAAGCGCCCCGCCGAACCGGCGGGATATCTTGAGACCTCGCCGCTGCGCAAGCGCATCAAAGACATGCTGACCTGGCACGGAGCGCCGCGTCGGTTCGCAGATCGTGTGTCGCAGGCTTGCGGAAGCCAGTCCGACCTAGAACCAGAGGCCGCGCTCGCAATTGGGCTCGAGGCCGTTGTTCGCTGCGACCCGTTGACCGTGCGCCCGGATAGAGACGTGCTTTTGGTCGGGCCGCCGGGACACGGACGGACATCGACCGCCGCGAAGCTGGTCCGGCGCGCCGCGGTGGCCGGCGGACGCCTCTCGCCAATCGCCGCCGACTTCGATGCGACGGCGGGCGGCGAGCAATTGAAAGCCTATCTCCTTGACGAGCGCGATCTGGTGAGGGTCGCCGGCGCGCCGGACGATCTGTTCAGCATGACGATCGCGGAGAAATCGGCCGATGATCGCGTGGTCATAGATTTGCCGGCCATCGTGCCGTTCGATTCCGAAGACTTGTCCCGGCTGAGCGATCTTGCGACGGCGATCAACGCGGAACCGGTCTTGGTGATGTCCGCAGAGGGGCACCCAGACGATCAGGCGGAAGCGGCGCGGGCCTACGCGCAAGCTGGCGTCAAGCGCGCGATCCTCACAAAACTTGACGTCGCACGTCGACGCGGCGGCGCCGTCGCGGCCCTTTCCGGCGCAGGACTGGCCATTTCCCATTTGGCTGCAACCCCCTTTATCGGCGGGGGCCTTGTTCCCGCCCTACCCCCCCCCATCTCTCCCCATCCCCCTATCGGCTCCACCCCCCTATACCGGCGGGGCCCCCCCCCCCCCCGCCGCCCCGCGGCTTGCAACGCTTCTTGTGGAAGACTCGCCCGGGCGCGCCGCTTTTAAAGGAGCTGCATAATGAGCTTCATGCTTCGAAAATCCATGGACCGCCCGTCAGCTCCGCCGCCGCGGGTTCAGCCGGCGAGCATCATCGCTGTGGGCTCCGGGAAAGGCGGCGTTGGAAAAACCTTTATCGCCACGACCCTCGCAAGCGTTCTGGCCCAATTCGGCAAACGCGTTTTGCTGGTGGACGGCGATTTGGGCTTGGCCAATGTCGACGTCCAGCTCGGCATCGCGCCGGATACGGATTTGGCCGCCGTTGTCGCCGGCTGGGTTGAATTGGACGATGCGGTGACGCCTGTCGACGGCGGTGCGGCGGACGGCGGCTTTGACGTCCTGCCAGGCCGCTCCGGCTCTGGCGCCCTTGCGGAACTGCCGCAAGAGGAAGTCGCCCGGCTGGCCGCCGGATTGTCCGCCCTCGCCCTGCAATACGACCACGTGGTCTTGGACCTCGGGGCGGGAATTGAAGCCAATTGCATGAGATTGGCCCGCTCGGCGGACAAAGCGCTGATGGTGATCACGGACGAACCGACATCGATGACGGACGCATACGCCTTCATCAAGGTGCTTCGGGGCTACGCGCCGAATGTCGAACCAGTTATTGCGATTAACCAAGCGGAATCGCGAGGCGCGGGCCAGCGCACACACGAAGCCATCGCGCGTGCGTGCCAGACGTTTCTCGGCTTTCGACCGCAGGCCGCCGGAACCGTCTTGCGCGACGATCGAATTCGCGAAGCGATCCGCAGTCAGAAAACCCTCGTGTCGCTCGACCCCAACGCTCAAGCGATCAAGGACATCACGGCGATCGCGGAGACGCTGATCGGCGGAAGACCATCGGCGGGGCTCGAGCATTAACCCAATGTTGGACCGCGACGATTCGGCTTCGAAACAAATATTCGTACGATTAAATCTTTGTGAAATTCCTTAACGTCTCAGTCATAATCACTGTTTACGTTCATCTTGGTTAATGACTACAGTGGTTCATCGCTGATTCGGGGAGCGAGGCATGAGAGTCCTTCTGATCGAAGACGATACGTCGGTTGCGCGAAGCATAGAGTTGATGTTGAAAGCGGCCGGGTTCAACATTTTCGCCACAGACCTAGGTGAAGAGGGTGTGGATCTCGGAAAGATCTACGAGTACGATATCATTATCTTAGATTTGTCGCTGCCCGATATCTCTGGATACGAAGTGTTGAAGCAACTTCGCATGGCGCGAGTGAATACGCCGGTGCTTATTCTTTCCGGCAACCCCGACATCGAAGCCAAGGTCAAGACGCTGGGATACGGCGCCGACGATTATCTGACCAAGCCCTTCAACAAGGACGAGCTCATCGCCCGGATCACCGCGATTGTCCGCCGCTCAAAGGGGCTTGCGGAGAGTGTAATCCGGACCGGCGAGATCCTCGTCAATCTCGATGCGAAGACCGTTGAGGTCGACGATGAGCGGGTGCATCTGACGGGCAAAGAGTATCAAATGTTCGAGCTGCTTTCCCTTCGGAAAGGGACGACGCTGACGAAAGAGATGTTCCTCAACCATCTCTATGGCGGCATGGACGAGCCCGAGCTGAAGATCATCGACGTCTTCATCTGCAAGCTTCGCAAGAAGCTGGCGGCGGCCACAGGCGGCGACCACCACATCGAAACGGTTTGGGGGCGGGGCTACGTCCTGCGCGACCCGAAGCCGAAGCGGGACGAAGCCCAGGCGGCTTGAGCTTCGCAACGCTCAAGACAGAATGTGAATATCACGCGCTAATCGTCTACAGCCGCCGGCGCTACGTCTCGATCGGCAATGGACTATACAATTTCGGCCAGTGTTTAAGTTCGTCGTGGCTCGCCGTTTCGATATTGGCGATCTGATCCGGCGACAGTGAAAAAGCTTCATATGTCGCGGCCTTCGGATTGTCGCCTTTGGGTCGATTGATCTGCTGATGCCGGCTCAAGAAATGCCGGACGCCTTCAACACTCTCAGAAGGGCCTCCGAGAAAGGCCACAAGATCGCGGATTGCCTCTTCATCGCCTGACAACAATTCAGGCTGGTGAATCTCATGAACCCGGTCGGAGCGCCTTTCGCGGACTGTTCTCCAGGCTGCATGGGTCTTCGCCCATCGGCGCGCGACCTCTTCCGGGTCGAGATTTGCATCCGGCCACGTCGCCATGCTCGATCGAACACATTCAATCGGATGACGATAAATCAGCACCGCCTGAGACTTCGGAAATAGTCTTAAGATCAGCGGTAAAGCGTCGACCATCGCGTAATCTGGCGTCTTGTCGACCCAGCGCACCGAATCGTCAATCTGTAGCCGGCTGCGGTAAAACTGATCTACGCAATCGGCGAACCCCGACAAAAAGGCGTTTCGCTGCTCCTCGGGAAACACGGCCGACGCGGGGTTTAGCTTGCCCGACATTATGCGGCTCAACGGAGCTTTGAAATGATACAAGAAATGGCCCTCCCCACGGAAGGGTGTAAAAGGTCCGATCCGCCCAATCGCCTCGGCGAGCGCCGTTGTTCCCGAACGAGGGAACCCAACGAGAAAGAGAGGCGGAGCTTTGGTCATCTTTGGGCCTTTCGGGAAGGATCGCGCGAAACGCAGCGAGGTGGGCCGTTTGCCTAGCATAATGAGGCGTCGCCGCTAAACCCATGAAAGCTGTAATGCAAATTCGAAAGGCCGCCGCGATTAGGCAGCCGCAGCGGCGCCGGGGGAGACGGCCTCGTAGGCCCCGCGCACCGCGCGCGAAAGCTTCAGATCACGCTCGTCGAAGTCTATCGGCTCGCCTTCGCCGAAGAACACCACGCCGCCAGGCTTCAATTGAGCAGCGATGTTGCGGCCAACCGTCTGGCGCGCGCCGTCGGACATGTCGGTGAGAACGTTCCGGCAGAGGACGACGTCGAACGGGCCCAGGCCGTCGGGCGTCTCAAGAAGGTTTTGCCGCCGGAACCCGACAGAGGCGCGCAAGGCCTCCGCGATGCGCCAGGATCCATCGTCGAGGCGGGTGAAGTAGCGTAATAGCCGGTGGATCGAGAGCCCACGCTGCACTTCGAATTGGCTGTAGACGCCGGCGCGTGCGCGCTCGGTCGTTCCAGCACACAGATCGGTCGACAGGATCTCGACGGCGGTCTTCGCAAAGTCCGCATTCTCTTCATCGAGCAGCATGGCCAGGGAATAGGCCTCCTGCCCGCCCCCGCCTCCGGCGCACCAGACGCGCACCTTGCCGTCCGCAGACTGCCCGGCGCGCGCAGGCAAGACGTGGCGGACGATCTGCCCCAACGCCTCGCGGTCGCGAAAGAAACTGGTGGTCTTCGCCGTCAGGGCGGCTGCGATCTCCCGTTCGAAGGCGGGATTTGGCCGGGCGCCAAGGCAGGCTGTCAATTCGTCGAGTGACGAGAAGCCTTCACGCCGCGCGATCGGCTGCAGCCGAGCTTCGAGAAGATAGGCTTTCGCCGGCGGGAAAACCACGCCGGTTTCGCGCTCAGCCAATTCTGCGAGCTCACGAAATGCTGTCGTATCCATGGTGCGTTCGGCTCCGATGGCGTCTTAATCGGCGTACAGTCTGACGCACCTTGTCTTAACAAAGCATTCAGAAAGCGTCCCCGCAGCCAATACTAACGCATTTAAACGAGCCCGGCTTCCACAAACTTGCTTTGGATGATGTCTGCGTCGAACGGTTTCATGATGAATTCGTCCGCGCCCGCCCGCAAAGCTTCAGTGATGTGATCGGCGTCGTTTTCTGTCGAGCAAAACACCACGATGGGCTTTGTGCCGCCCGGCTCGCGCCGCAAAGCGCGCAAAAAGTCGATCCCGTTCATCACGGGCATGTTCCAATCCAACAAAACGGCGTCCGGCATGTCAGCACGGCAATGCCGCAGCGCCTCTTCGCCGTCGCCAGCTTCCGCAATATCGAAGCGCAAATCGCTGATGATCCGCCCTGCGACTTTTCGGACGACCCTGGAATCATCGACGATCAGGCAGCGTTTCATTGGACGGGGCTCCAGTCGTTGGCGTGTATCGCGCCACCAATGTAGGCAGAGGGAGTTAAGAATTCGCTCCCAAGGTTAATCAGCGCCGCGCACGCCGCTGACTTGAAAGACGATTTCTTCATCTGTCAGCTGTTGCGCGCCGATTTTCCCCCCAAGGCTTTCGGCCGCCAATTGTGCGAAAAGGGGCTGGATCGTTCGCGCATTCCAGCCTTCTTCGGGCGGTTGGCCGTTCAGACCATCGGACACCGCCTGCGTCAGGCGCGCCTTCGCGCCGGCCGCACGAACGGCGACGGCAAGCCCTGGTCCGTCCTCAGCCACCGAAATGTGAAGCACGCCGCCGCGCGGCAACGCGTCGATACCCAAAAGCGCCATCTGCATAACCAGGCGCGCATGGGCGAAGCTAACCGCGCCGGCGGTAATGTCCCACGCGACGCTATGCTTGTGGGTCGCGGCGTAATCTTCCGTGATCTTCTTGGCCTCATGAAGATCGGCGACGCTGTTGGACAACCCTTGTGATCCAAACGCGTAGCGCAAGAACAGGACCTTGGCCGGACCCGCTGTGCCCGCCGATTTCAATAGTTTGTCCGCCTCTTGGCGCATGGGGCTCGATTCAGGCTCGTGCAGAAAATCGAGCGCGGTCGTCACCGACGAGATCGCCGCTGAAAGGTCGTGGCAAACGCGCGACGCAACGAGTGTTGCAAGCAGGAGCGGGTCGATCATCGGCGTATCCTTCTCTGCAGCGGAGCATGGCGTTAGCCGCTCCGATCTTGTTTGCGTGACAGACGTCTAAAGCGCTTCGCCCACGACGGCCACCGTCCGGCGATCAATCTCGGCTTGAGTCTTGCGAGAGCCTATTTAATGTTTCGGCCAGGCCGCGTATTTTTGTTAGGTTAACGATACGTGGTCGGGACTGGGGCTAAGATGGGGAAGCGGCGAAAGCCGTAAGCGCCGTTACAGGAGCCTTGAGTTGAGTGACACGATGACGCCGAATGGAAGCGGTCCGCGGGGCCAAGGCATATCCAACGGATTAAAGAGCGCAGCAGCGCTCGCTTGCATGTTGGCCGTGGGTGGAGCGGCGGGATACTGGGTCGTCGAAAATCGTGAGCCCGTTCCGGAGGCCCCGGCAAGCGCGATTGCCGAAACGTCCCTTCCCGCCCCCTCGACAATTTTCTTCGACGCGCTCGACGTCGAACCGGCCCCGATGGTGGAGCGCCGCATCGGCAAGCTGAAGCGAAACTCGACGCTGATCGACACTTTGGTCGATCTCGGCGCAGACAGCGCGGAGGCTTATGGCGCGCTGCAGGCGCTCTATGAGCCCGAATTGATCAACCCCCGGCGGGTTCAAGCCGGATTGACTTTGGACGCCGTCTTCGAGCCCCAGGGCGACGCGCAACGATTGGTCGGCCTCACACTCCGCCCGGAGGCGGGCCGCTCCCTCATCGTGACCCGGACGCCCGACGGCGATTATTTCGGCGCGGAGCTAAACGCGCGTTTGCGCGCCGATGTCCGGCGCGTCGAAGGCGTCATCGAATCCAGCCTTTACGAGGCTGCGCGGGACCAAGGCGCCGGCGATCAGCAAGTCGTCGATTTCGCCCAGATCTT
This sequence comes from uncultured Hyphomonadaceae bacterium, assembly GCA_964597685.1. Taxonomy (GTDB): domain Bacteria; phylum Pseudomonadota; class Alphaproteobacteria; order Caulobacterales; family Hyphomonadaceae; genus JBCBTJ01. The sequence continues at coordinate 9,754 of CAZQZC010000089.1, forward strand.
CGCCTATGACGTCGACTTCCAGCGTGAAATCTACCCCGGCGATCGATTTGAAATCCTATACGAAGCCTTGGTTGACGAACGCGGCCGGCAGGTGAAATTCGGCGAAGTGCTCTACGCTGAACTGAATGGCGCGGCACTGTCGCGCGGCTTCTACCGCCACCAGCCTGAAGATGATCGGTTGGTCGATTATTTCGACAGCACGGGCAAAAGCGCCACGCGGTTTCTGATGAAGACGCCGATCAACGGCGCGCGGCTGTCGTCGAGCTTTGGACGCCGCCGGCATCCGATCTCAGGCTATAGCCGGCTCCATAAGGGGACCGATTTCGCTGCGCCAACCGGCACGCCGATCTATGCGGCGGGCAACGGAACAATTGAGCGCGCCTCGCGGTACGGTGGATACGGCAAATACATCCGCATCAAGCACGCCAACGGCTACAAAACGGCCTACGCCCACCTGTCGCGATACGCTTCCGGGATACGGTCGGGCAAGCGCGTCAGACAGGGCGATGTCATCGGGTATGTCGGCTCGACAGGCGCGTCCACAGGCCCGCATCTCCACTACGAGGTGATCAAGAACGGCACGCACGTCAACGCGATGACGTTGAAGCTCCCGACAGGGCGCACGCTTGAAGGCGAAATCCTGGCGGAGTTTCAGGAGGCGCGCCGGGCAATTGACACAGCCCGCACCGATCTCGGCGCCTCGGTCGAATACGCCGCAGCCGCAAGTTCTACGGCGTCGCGCTAGAGCCCTTTCATCCGAATTTGAGCCGCCTGAGCGCGGGAGTTTTGGGTCAGG
>CAZQZC010000090.1:0-10333 GCA_964597685.1 uncultured Hyphomonadaceae bacterium
CGCTCACCTTGAAATTGTCGAAGCGATCTCGGCCGATCGCTGATTTTCGGGCGGAATGCGCCCACGCGGGCACGTCGGAGGAGGCGATTGAGCGCGCCGAAAAGGCGGGACTCGACACGGGCCTACGTGTCGCCCATCCGTTTATCGACGGGCTTGAGCTTCCCGTGTGGATCGCCAACTTCGTTCTCATGGGCTACGGAACCGGCGCAATTTTCGGCTGCCCTGGCCACGATCAACGTGATCTTGATTTCGCGCGTAAGTATGATTTGCGCGTGCACCCCGTCGTCCTTCCGCCTGACGCCGATCCAACGACCTTCGAGGTCGCGGACGAGGCCTATACTGGGCCCGGACGGATCTACAATTCCGAGTTTCTAGACGGCCTGGCGATCGAAGAGGCGAAACGACGTGCGATCGATGAAATCGTCGGCCTCGGCCTCGGCGAGGCAACGGTGAACTACCGGCTGCGCGACTGGGGCGTGTCGCGTCAACGCTATTGGGGCTGCCCGATCCCGGCGATCCATTGCGAGACCTGCGGCGTTGTCCCGGTTCCGGAAGCCGATTTGCCGGTGCGCCTTCCGGACGATGTGTCCTTCGATCAGCCGGGAAATCCCCTCGAACGCCACCCGACATGGCGCAACGTCGTATGCCCTTCGTGCGGCGGCCCCGCCCGTCGCGAGACCGATACGCTGGACACCTTTGTCGACAGCTCCTGGTACTTCGCCCGGTTCGCCAGCAAGAGCGATCTGGACGAGAGGTCGCATTGGCTGCCCGTCGATCAATATATCGGCGGTGTGGAGCACGCGGTGCTTCACCTGCTCTACGCCCGATTCATCACCCGCGCGATGCGCGATTGCGGCCTCGTGGACCTGCCAAGCGGCGAACCTTTCGCCGGCCTGTTCACCCAGGGCATGGTGACCCATGAGACCTATCGCTCGGCCGATGGCCGTTGGATCTCACCCAACGAAGTTGAAAAGCGCGGCGACGTCCTGGTCGATAAAGGGACCGGTGCGCCGGTCGATGTCGGCCCAATCGAAAAAATGTCGAAGTCGAAGCGGAACACGGTCGACCCCGACGCCATCGTCGACACCTATGGCGCGGACGTGGCGCGGTTTTTCGTGTTGTCGGATTCTCCGCCGGAACGCGATGTCGAATGGTCCCAATCGGGCGTCGAAGGCGCGTCTCGCTTCGCGCAACGTGTCTGGGCCCTCTTCCGCAACGGTGCGGCGGGAGGAGACCAGCCCAAAGACGCCAGCGCAGCTTCGACGGAACTGCGTCGCCTCTCGCACAAATCGACCGCGGCGATCGACAAAGCCATTGACGAGTTCAGGTTCTACTCAGCAATCGCAACCCTCTACGAATGGCTTGGCGCGTTAAAGAAAGCCGAGAGCGATCCCGAGCTCTCCAACGCCGCGCGCCGGGAGGCTCTGACCATGTTCGCCAAGAGCCTCGCTCCATTCATGCCGCATTTGGCGGAAGAGTGCTGGGCGGTGATAGGCGGCGAAGGATTGGTCGCAGCCGCCCCGTGGCCGAAGATCGACTCGGGCTTAATTGTCGACGACAGCCTTACGCTTCCCGTCCAAGTTAACGGCAAGCGGCGCGGAGAAATCGTCGTTGCAAAAGATGCAGCGGCGGACATGGTCGAAAGTGCGGCGCTGTCTGATCCGGGGGTCGCGCCCCACCTGGATGGCAAATCGATCAAGAAAGTCATTGTCGTCCCAGGCCGGATTGTGAATATCGTTGCGTCATGAAACAGCTCGCGCCCCTTCTATTTGTTCTGGCCGCCATCGCGGGATGCGGCTTTCAGCCCGCCTACGCGCCAGTGGGATTTCAAGCGTCGTCCGGATCGATTGAGATTCAGCAGATCGACGGCCGCTCGGGTCATTTTTTGCGCAAGGCGCTGGTACGCGAATTGTCAGCCGGCCTCCCTGGCGTCGAGGAGGGCTCGCTCAAAGTGAGTTTGCGCGAACGGCTTGCCCGCCTCCCGCTGCAGGTTGAAGGCTCCGCGGTGCGCTCAGATTTTACAGCGTCTGGGCGATACGTCCTGGATACGGGGGACACAGCGATTTCAGGCGATGTCGAAGTCGTCGCGTCTTTCGACGACACCTCCGCTCCGTTCTCGGATGCGACGGCGCAGCAGGACGCCGCCGAGCGGGCCATGGACTTGCTGGCCCAACGCATGACCGCCGATATGCGCGTCAAATTGGCCGACGCCGCCTCATGAAACTGGCCGGGGCCGACGCAGAACGCTTCTGCCGAACGCCGAAATCAAACATCTGGGCCGCATTGATATTCGGCGACGACGAAGGCGTCGTCGACGATTCTGCCGCTGCGCTCAGCAGGGCCTGGTCCGAAGGCGCCGGAGGCGCCGAAATCATCGTTCTGGACGAAGACAACGCACGGCGCGAGAAGGCTCTGTTGTTCGAGTCCCTTGAGGCGCGGTCATTGCTCGGAGCAAAGAGAGTCGTAAAGCTCTCGGTAAGCGGAGATAAAATCAGTACACTGATTTCGGAGACGATCTCAGCCGCAGAGGAAGACCCCGAACGCTTCGAAGCGAAACTCATCATCAGCGCGCCGAGCTTGCCGAAGCGATCAAAGACACGCGCCACGTTCGAAACCGCCAAACAGGCGGCTGCGCTACACCTCTTTGCCGACGACATCGCCTCACTGTCAGCACTTGCCGCGAAGGCGCTGGAAGACCAGGGCGCGGCGATCGACTCAGATGCGCTTGACGCGCTTCTGTCGGGCCTACCGGGGCATCGGGGATTGGCCAACGCGGAGATCGAAAAGTTGGCGCTCTACGCCCATGGGTTGGAGCGATCGATTTCAGTCGACGACGTTCAAAAGCTTAGGGCAGCCGACACAGACGTTCCGACACAGGATTTGCTGGCCGCCGCTCTAAAAGGGCGCACGAGCCAGGCTGAACACGCATTGTCAGCCTTGCTGGTCCGCGGCGTCTCCCCGATCACCATATTGCGCGCCATTCAACGTGACGCGGAGCGTCTGCTTGACGCGCATGGGCTCCAGGACGCCAAGAGCGGCGGTGATATCGGAATGAAGCTTCGACCGCCTGTTTTTCGATCGGCCTGGCCAGCATTCCGAGATCTGATGGCGATTTGGACGCCCGCTAAATTGTCGCGACTTATCGAGCGCCTGTACGATTGCGAACGCGATCTGAAAACAGCCGGACGGCATGGCGACGCGCTTGTCCGCACCCTGATTATCGATATGTGCCGATCGGTCCGCCGCGTTTAACTGGACTTTCGTTTTCCGGTCAGGCGGCGGCAAACCTCGTCCAATTGCTCCAGATCACGATACTTTATCCTGAGCTCGCCGGTTTTGCCGGAATGACGAATATCGACCGCCAGCCCCAAAGCGCGCGATAGGTCCGCCTCCAAGGCCTCCGTATCGACGTCCTTGCTGGCGATCTTCGTCACCGCGCTCCGAACAGCCTCCGGATTATCCTCGCGCAGACTGCGCGCCAAAGCCTCGACTTGACGCACGCTCATACCCGAAGATGCGGCCCGCTCGAGCAGAGCGTCTGGATCGGGGGCGCCGAGAACGGCGCGTGCGTGCCCGGCGGTCACATCGCCCCGCTTCACCAAATCGCGCGCGCGTTCCGAGAGCTTCAACAGGCGAAGCGTATTGGTGATATGGACCCGGCTCTTCCCAATGGTTGCAGCGAGCCCTTCCTGAGTCCGTCCGAACCGCCGCATCAAAGATTCGTAGGCTTCAGCCTCTTCGATGGGGTTCAGGTCAGTCCGCTGGACGTTCTCTATGATGCCTTGTTCAAGAAGCTGAAGTTCGTCGACATCCCGGACAATGGCCGGGATCGACGCCAAACCAACGCGCTTCGCCGCGCGCCAGCGGCGCTCCCCGGCGATAATTTCGTAGGACTCATCGCCGCCGGCCCGGCTCGGTCGCACGAGTATCGCTTGCAAAATTCCGTGGGCGCGTATGGATTCCGCCAACTCTCCGAGCTCAGCGTCGTCAAAGTGCTTTCTCGGCTGAGACGGGTTCGCTTTAATCTTCCCGATCGGCAGGTCAGCAACGCCAGGCCCTTCGGCGGCGGACGCAATCGGATCGGACGCCTCAACCTCGCCGATAAGCGCCGACAACCCCTTCCCCAATCGAGACGTCTTAGGTTTGCTGCTCGTCGCCATGCCTACGCCGCCCTCAGGTCACGTTCGCGTTGCAGCACTTCGGAGGCGAGCTTGATGTAAGCTTCGCTTCCCGGACAACGATAATCATACAAAAGCGCCGGCTTGCCGAACGACGGCGCTTCGGACAGACGCACATTACGTGGGATCACTGTCTCGTAAACCTTGTCGCCGAAGAAGGTGCGCACCTCGTCAGCGACCTGGTCTGAGAGATTGTTCCGACGATCGTACATCGTGAGCACAACGCCCTGAATTTCGAGGGCCGGATTCAACCCGCTGCGCACGACCTCGACGGTGCGCAACAATTGGCTCAAACCCTCAAGCGCGAGAAACTCGCACTGTAAAGGCACCAATAGGGCGTCCGCCGCCGTCATGGCGTTCACCGTCAGCGATGACAAGGATGGCGGACAGTCGATCAGGACGAAATCATAATGCTTCAATCCTTCGGCCGCAGCGCGGTCCAAATAGGTGCGCAGGGCGTTTCGAAGCCGGTAAGAGCGATGCGCGTCATCTGCGAGCTCGGTTTCAACGCCGGACAAGTTTTCATCGCCCGGCACAACGTCAAGCCCGGGGACCAGGGTTTCGCGGACTGTTTCCTCCAAGGGGAGCCTATCCACGACGAGGTCATAGCTGGTTACCGCGCGGTCGGCACGGTCTACGCCGAGCCCCGTTGAGGCGTTGCCCTGAGCGTCGAAGTCGACGACGAGGACCTTGCGGCCTACGGCCGCCAGGGCGGTACCGAGATTGATCGACGTGGTGGTTTTCCCCACGCCGCCTTTTTGGTTTACGACCGCGAGAATTCGCGTTGCGTCAGCCGACACGGCGCACCTCCGAAATGATAAGTATGACGCCCGATGCGTCGCTACGAGACGGAATCGCTTCGTGGGTGAAGGTCCAATTTTCACGCGCCGCCGTCAATTCCTTCCCCCACTCTGACCCCTTGTGAAATACGCCCTTTGCACCGTTTTCTAGCCAAGGAGCGGCTAAATCCAAAAGACGAGGCATGGGCGCCAAGGCGCGCGACACGACACTGTCGGCCTGAACGCCCGGTACATTGGCGATTTCGTCATTATACACATCGATATTTAGGGACGCCCCGGCGGCAGCCGCTCGAAGAAACGCAGCCTTACGCGGGCTTTTTTCGATCAACGACACTCGAGCCGCACCGCCCAAATCAGCGCGGGCCGCAGCGACGATCAGCCCGGGAAATCCGGCGCCAGACCCCAGATCAACGATGTGGTCATCGACATTTAAGCGATCGAGGATCTGAGCGCTGTCCCACACATGGCGGCGCCAAACATGATCCCAGTCGCGCGGTCCCATCAGATTTAGTCGCGACCGCCAGGCATCAAGCGTCTCAAGGATGCAGTCGATCCGCACGAGGGTTTCACGTGAAACGCCTGACACCGCCGCAAACGACTCTCGGCCCGTCACACGCGGGATAGACGTCACGCCGCCGCGCCCCGTTTGCTCCGCTTGCGCACATGGCCGAGCAATGCGGTCAGCGCCCCGGGAGTCATCCCTTCGATGCGAGACGCTTGCCCAAGCGTGGCGGGTTTAACGAGCAGCAACTTGTCCTGCAACTCCCTCGATAAGCCGCCAACACTTCGGTAATCGAGGTCGGGGGCGAGGCTCAGCGCCTCGTCCGCCCGCAAGGCTCGTATATCGGCCGCCTGGCGTTCCAAATATCCGGTGTATTGCGCTTCTATCTCAAGCTGGCGGGCGATGCCTGCAGTGACGTCGCTCAGCTCCGGCCAAGCCCGTTTCAAGTCCTCAAAGCCCAAATCGACGTAGGCTAGATAATCGAACGCCGACCGGGTTCGGCCATCCTGGTTTACCGCCCATCCGAGCCTCCGTGCGCGCGTCGGCGACATGGAGAGGGTCTTGAGGCGGGCCCGCGCCTCTTCAAGCGCCGCTTGTTTCACGTGAAACGTCGCAGCGCGATCTCCACGGACACAACCCAAATCCTCCCCGAGCGGGGTAAGGCGTTGATCGGCATTGTCCGCCCGCAAGCTCAGTCGGTACTCGGCTCTCGACGTGAACATGCGATAGGGTTCTGTCACGCCGCGCGTAACCAAATCGTCCACCATAACGCCCAGATATCCATCGGCCCGATCAAAGACAGCCCCGCTGAGCCCGCCAGCCCTCCGCGCAGCGTTGAGGCCCGCCAGCAAACCCTGGGCCGCAGCTTCCTCATACCCCGTCGTCCCGTTGATCTGCCCGGCCAAGTACAATCCCTCGACCCTCTGTGTTTCCAGGGTGGGCTTTAGATCTCTCGGGTCGATGAAGTCATATTCTATTGCGTATCCCGGCTGGAGAATCTGCGCTGCCTTCAACCCCGGCATCATGCGAATGAAGCGTGCTTGCAGGTCTTCCGGCAGGGCTGTGCTCACCCCGTTGGGGTAGATCACGTCGTCCGAGAGGCTCTCCGGCTCCAAGAACACTTGGTGGCGGTCACGATCGGGAAAGCGGACAACTTTGTCCTCTATCGACGGACAGTATCGCGGCCCACGACCCGCAATCGCGCCGGAAAAGACCGGTGAGCGGTCCAAATTATCCGCAATGGCTTGATGGACCTCGGGACTTGTCCAGGTGATCCCACACGAAATCTGGGGGACTTCTATTCGATCGGTCAAAAACGAGAACGGCGTCGGGGTCTCGTCAGGCGGCTGCATCTCCAGCTCGTTCCAGTCGATCGTTCGGCCATCGAGGCGAGGCGGCGTGCCGGTCTTTAGCCGCCCGATCGGGAATCCCAGAGAATAAAACCGATCGGCCAGCGCGATTGCCGGTCGCTCCCCCATGCGGCCCGCCGGGATGCGCCGGTCGCCGATATGGATCTCTCCCCTTAGAAAGGTCCCGGTTGTGACGACAATCGCTCCCGCCAGATAGAGCCGTCCAGATCCGCCAACGATTCCAGCGACTCGGTCGTCCTCGAGCACAAGATCCTCTGCCGAATCCTCAATCAGCGCGAGTCGGGGATAGTCTTGCAATTCGCGTTGCATTGCCGAGCGATAGAGCGCCCGGTCAATCTGAGCCCTGGGGCCGCGCACTGCGGGCCCTTTTGAGCGATTCAAAAGTCGGAATTGGATACCAGCCTGGTCAGCCATCCGCCCCATGACCCCGTCTAGAGCGTCGATCTCGCGGACCAGGTGGCCTTTGCCCAAGCCGCCGATTGCGGGATTGCAGGACATTTCGCCGATCTTGGAGCGATCGAGCGTCACCAGAGCCGTCTTGGCGCCAAAGCGCGCAGCTGCAGCCGCGGCTTCGCAGCCGGCATGGCCGCCGCCGATAACCACGACATCAAAATTCAGCTTATCACCCATGACCAATTCTCTTTGCGGATCGGCCTTATATCCCAGGATACGGCTGAGACGTAGGGGTCATTTCCCGATGCAGAAGGTCGAGAACACTTCTCCAAGCACGTCTTCGACGCCGACTGTTCCAACGACAGCGCCAAGACCGCGGTTGGCCGCTCTTAAGTCTTCGGAGATGAGTTCAGCCGCGACGCCTTTCTGTAGTCCATTCTGGGCTCGGTTTAGGGCGTCGAGCGCTTGCGACAGAGATGTGCGGTGGCGCGCGCGGGTGATCACACTGCTTTCCGATCGCTGAACTTGGGACTCGACCCACATCGTCAAAGCGGCCTTCAATTTCTCAAGCCCCGCGCCCTCGCGCGCCGAAAGTGCGACGCCCTCGAAGCCAGCTGGCGGCGGAACCAAATCGCACTTGTTCCAAACGACGATATCTTCCTCGTCGCGCAACGCGGCAGATGAGTTCAGGCCCAATTCCTCAGTTCCGTCGACGACATGGAGCCGCAGGTCAGCTCCTCGCGCGGCCGCTTCAGCTCGCTTAACGCCCTCAGCTTCGATCCTCTCTTCAGTGGAACGCAAGCCTGCCGTGTCGATCAGCCAAATTATGCCGCCGCCAACACGCATCCGCGCCTCGATCGTGTCCCGGGTGGTGCCGGCCTGGTCTGTGACAATCGCCATATCCCGCTCTGTCAGTGCATTCAAAAGTGTCGACTTGCCAGCATTGGGCGAGCCGACAATGGCGACGCGAAAACCATCCCGAAGCCGCTCGCCGGCCCCACCGTCGCCAAGCGTCTTCTCGATTTGCGACGTCAGGTCCAGCAATTTGGCTTCAAACAATGGGTCCACCTCGTCAGGGGCGTCCCCTTCGTCCGGAAAATCGATCAGGGCTTCTAGGCTCGCGATCAGACTGCGAAGCGCCAGTCGCCACGTCTCATAGGTCTCCGACAACGCACCGCCCAACTGGCGCAGAGCCTGCGACCGTTGTGCGGAGGTCTCCGATTCTATGAGATCGGCAATCCCCTCAGCTTGTATAAGATCTAGCTTGTCAGCCTCGAAAGCTCGCCGGGTGAACTCGCCGGGTTCAGCCAATCTCGCCCAATTGCCGCTAATCAGTTCGGACAGCAGATCCTCAATGATTGCGGCGCCCCCGTGGACAGTGATTTCGAGGCTGTCCTCGCCCGTAAAACTCGACGGTCCCGGCATGAAAACGACCAATCCAGTGTCGATCAACGCACCAGTTGATGTTCGAATGTGGCGAAGACTCGACCGCCTTGGTTCGGGACGATCGCCAGACACGAGGGTGTCCAAAATGTCGGGAACTCCGGGACCGGATACACGGACAATCGCCAGGGCGGCAGGCGGCGGCCCGGACGCTAATGCGCAAATCGTGTCTTGGCGTGACATGGCTGCAAAGGATTGCTCGCCCCGGTCAATTGTTCATGGACTGGAAAAAGTCGTCGTTCGTTTTTGTTTGCCGGAGCTTATCGAGAAGGAAGTCAATCGCGTCCGCGGTTCCCATCGGGTTTAGAATTCGACGCAGGACATAAACCTTCTGAAGGTGCTCCTTCGGCGTAATTAGTTCTTCTTTCCGCGTCCCGGACTTCAAGATATCCATGGCGGGGAAAACCCGCTTGTCGGCCACTTTGCGGTCTAGGACGACCTCGGAATTGCCAGTTCCCTTGAATTCCTCAAAGATCACTTCGTCCATCCGGGATCCTGTCTCGATCAGAGCCGTCGCAATGATGGTCAATGAGCCGCCACCCTCGATATTCCGGGCAGCGCCAAAGAAGCGCTTCGGCCGTTGAAGCGCATTGGCGTCGACACCGCCTGTGAGCACTTTGCCGGAACTTGGGACCGTCGTATTGTAGGCCCTTCCGAGACGCGTGATTGAATCCAACAGGATGACGACATCACGCCCATGTTCTGAGAGTCGCTTCGCTTTCTCGATGACCATTTCAGCAACGGAGACGTGACGGCTCGCCGGTTCGTCAAATGTTGAAGCGACGACCTCGCCCTTCACCGTCCGCCGCATGTCCGTCACTTCTTCGGGACGCTCGTCAATCAACAGAACAATCAGATAGCACTCGGGATGGTTTTCCTCGATCGACTTGGCGATATTCTGGAGCAGAACTGTCTTGCCCGTCCGAGGCGGCGCGACGATCAGCGCGCGCTGGCCTTTCCCAATCGGGGCGACAATGTCGATGACCCGACCAGAGCGATCCTTAACGGTTGGGTCCTTTGACTCCATGGTTAGCCGCTCTTCGGGATAAAGCGGCGTCAGATTGTCAAAGTGCACCTTATGGCGCGCTTTTTCAGGCTCTTCAAAGTTTATAAGCCCAACACTTCCAAGAGCGAAGTAGCGCTCCCCGTCGCGCGGAGGTTTGATTGGTCCTTCAATCGTATCGCCGGTCCGCAATCCGACCTTCTTGATCAATTGCGGACTTACATAGATGTCGTCCGGCCCCGGCAAGTAATTCGATTCCGGTGATCTCAGAAACCCAAACCCATCAGGCAAAACTTCGAGAACACCCGCGCCGATGATTTCGACATCGCGATCCGCGAGTTCCTTCAGAATTGCAAAGAGAAGATCCTGCGTTCGCAAGGATGACGCATTCTCGACTTCCAAGTCTTCGGCGTACGCGACTAGATCTGTGGGGGACTTCCCCTTTAGTTCACGCAGCGTAACCTGCGTTGTGGTGTCGAAAGACGTATCCGGCATTAGTTTGCTGGTCCTGGGGAGGTCGCGTCAGAAGCGTCGGTGCACGCTCAAGTCGCACGCGACACTGGAAGCTTTAGTCATATTGATATTGACAGTGCGCATCGCACAGTCAAGCAAAAGATTGCCATTCGCGCGCGGTCTTTAAAACG
>CAZQZC010000091.1:0-10245 GCA_964597685.1 uncultured Hyphomonadaceae bacterium
GCGGCCCGGCGTCGTCCGCGGTGCGCGGCTCGCCGTCGACATACCATTTCAACGCGCCAGCCCCGCGTCCGGCCAGGACAAAGGGCCGCGGCGACGCGCCATTGATCGGACCCGCCCACAATTCCGCGCCGTTCGGCGGAAATAGGATCTCCGGCGCGGCGTCGTTCGGCGACAATCGTGTGCGAGATCCCTCGGCCTCGATTCGGGTGCGCGGCCGCACCCGTGCGGCGGCGGGGTCGACCGCGCCGAGGCGCAGCGCGACCCGATCGGCGAGCTCAAAGAGAACCGGCGCGGCCTCCGATCGCCCAGACCGTCCGGGCCGCGGCGCGCCGTCAGCTCGGCCGACCCAAACAATAATGGCGTGACGTCCGGACACGCCCGCCGCCCAGGCGTCGCGAAACCCATAGGAGGTGCCCGTCTTATAGGCGATGTGCGGGGCCTCGCTTGTCAGCGCGCCCGGCGTACGCCCGCTTGGCGCAGGGGCGGCCCGGAGGATATCTAGGACCTGCGCAGCGCCGGACGCGCCCAGCAAGCGCACGCCCTTGGCCTTTTTGGACGCCTCTTCCTCCCTGGCCAACCAGACAAGCGGTTTGGCCACGCCGCCATCGGCCAACGCCGAATAGAGCAAGGCGAGGTCGCGCAACGTCAAACCTGCGCCGCCGAGCGCCAGGGCGAGCCCGGCGCGCTCTTGCGACGCGCCGCCCACTCTGGGCCGCGCCCCGGCCAGCGCCAGTGCGGCGGCGAACCGATCAGGCCCCACACGATCAAGCGTCAGGACAGCGGGGACGTTCAACGAATGCTGCAGCGCTTCGGAGACACGGACGTCGCCGTGGAACTGGCGGTCGAAATTCTCGGGTCGATAAGACGCGAATCGCTTCGGCAAGTCGGAGACGAGCGTGTCGGGCGAGGCGACGCCGTCGTCAAAGGCCATGGCGTAAATGAACGGCTTCAAGGTGGAGCCAGGCGACCGCGCACGGTGTGTGAGGTCGATCCAACCGCCCGGCCGATTTCGCGACGCGGAGCCGGCTGCGGCGCGCACGGCCCGGGTTTCAACGTCGACGACCATCGCCGCCAATTGCACCTCAGGCTCCCGCTGGGCGGCGACGCGCGCCAACAAATCTTCCAAATCGCGCTGAAGGCCGGAATCGAGCGTTGAGCGCGCATCGCCGCCGCCTGCGGCGTTCAGCACGGCCGCAGCGGGATGCCAGGCGCGCGCCGGAAACGCGCGGCGGCCGGGAAGATCGGCCGTGAGCGTTTCCGACAGCCTGCCCTTATTGAACACGCCGACCTTCTGCAGCTTTCGCGCGACAGCCGCGCGTCCGGCCTGCGCGCCCACCGGATTCCGGTCAGGACGGCGGACCTCGGGCGATTGCGGCAGGGCGATCAATAGCGCGATCTCGTCGTCGGACAGCCGATCTGGCGAATGGCCGAAATAAGACCAGCTCGCCGCGCGGACGCCCTCAAGATTGCCGCCATAAGGCGTGAGCGTGAGGTAGAGCTCCAGGATCTCGCGCTTGGAGAGGCGCAGCTCCAATTGCGTGGCGCGGACCATTTCGATCAGCTTCGCGCCCAGGGTGCGTTCGCGCGGCTCGAGCAAACGCGCAGCCTGCATGGTGATCGTCGAGCCGCCGGAGACAATCCGACCAGCCCTGAGCGAGGTCGCCGCCGCGCGGACCATGGCGGCCCAGTCGACTCCCCAATGCGCGTGAAAGCGCTTGTCTTCCACGGCGAGCAGCGCCTCAACGAAGAGCGGATCGATCGCGTCGAGATCAGCCGCGAACCGCCAGCGCCCGCCGTCCGCCGGAAAGGCGCGCAGCGGGCGTCCGGCCCGGTCCGTCACCATGGCCGAGAGGGTCTCGCCACGGTGAATTGGCGGCGGCAGCAATCGGTCGAGCGCGAAGAGCGCCGCGAGACAAGCGCAGGCCGCGAGGGCGAGGCGCTTAAGCCGCGTCACCGAATGCCGCCGGCGTCGACAGTGCGCGGCGTGATCGTCACACGGGCCGCAGGCGACCGCGCGAACACGTCGGGCCGATACATGTCTTCGGCGACGACGCCGGGCATGGCGAATTCGCCTGGCGTGACCGCGCGAACAAGGTAGGCGAGCTTCACGCTGTCTTCCCGAAGGTCGACCGCCGCGACAAACCGATCGTCGCGCGCCTCGGCCACCTTTGCGGCGGCGATGTCGCCGATCCAAGAGAAGGCCCCCTCGCCCTCGCGTCCGTCGGAGGGGCGGAGGATGGCTTCGATCTCGAAGCCCGCGGGCAAGAGGTCGGCGACGATGACCGGGTTCACCCGCCGCTCCTCGGGGCTCAGCGTCAGGACCGCAACGATCTGGTCGCCCTGGGTCACACGGCTGAGGTCCACGCCTGAGCCGCTGACTGAGTAGTAGCGCTTCGCCGCGCGGAGATTGGACGATGCGGCGGGCGGAGCGGTCTCCGGCGCGCCCCGCGCGATCACGGTGCGGAAGACCGGCGCCTCTCCGCCGAGGGTGAAGGACACGCCCGTTTCAGCCTCGGCCTCCGACAGGACGTAGCGGGCTTCGTTATCGTACCCGTCGCCGAGGCCCTCCACCGCGACATCGACGCCGACCTGCCCGTCCGTCAGACCATTCAGGGCCAACAAGAGAAAGGCCTTCTCCTGCGTCGTCAGCCGCGACGGGTCCGGCGTGTCCACGCCGATACGCTCCGACAACCGGCTTACCGTTTCCGCAAAGCCGGTCTCAGCCGCCAACGCCAGAACGCCCGCAACGTCGCGCAGCGGTGTTTGGTAGTAATCGCCGTCATTCTCATAATCGAGCGCCTCTTCGGCGGCGGCGAACGCGCTGGCGGCGCGCGACCGGTCGCCCATATGGGCGAGCGCGGCGGCGAGATGGGCGCGTGCGAGCGGACTTTCGATGCGCGACAGATCCCGATCGTGGAGATAACGCAGCCGCGACACGTTCGCCTCGCCCTCGCGGGCCAGCACATAAAGCGCGAACGGCGCCGAGCGCGCCATCAGCTTCTGCTGGGTGTCGCTGTGCCAGCGGCTTTCCCAGACATCGGTGTCGTAACCGTAGATCCGCCAGGCTTCGCCCTCGGCGACTTGGCGCAGCGCGCCGTTCGCCCGCTCCAGGGCCTCGTTCGGCACGGCATAGCCCGCCGCCTTGGCGCGATAGAGGAAATCAACCGTGAACGCCCCAAGCCAGGGCGAGGCGTAGCGGTCGCCCTCGCGCCACAGACCGAAGGCGCCGTCGGCGCTCTGGCGATCGAGCACGGCGGAAACCGCCTCCTGAAGGCGCGTCCGCGCCCCCTCGCCCTTCACCGTCTCAGCGCCCTCCGGCAGCAATTGCTCAGCGTAGATGAGCGGCATGGCGCGGCTGATGATCTGTTCGGTGCAGCCATAGGGGTAGCGCGCCAGCGAGGCGTAGAGCGCCGCGCCGTCCACCGGCAAGGTCGAGAAGCTGACGGTTACATCCGCCGAGCCAGGTACGAAGCCGTCGAGCAGCGCCGCCGCGGCGGCATACGTCTCCCCCGGCTGCATCAGGACCTTGGAGATGTTGGACGCCGGCAAGTAAGGCGAACGCGTCTCGATCTGGTAGGACCGCTCCACATCAAACCCGTCAGGGCCTCCAACGTTGAGCGACAGATTGCTGAGGCCCGTCGCCGAAGCGGCGATCTTCACCGGCTCGTCGGCGCGTTGCCCCTGCTCCAGCGTCCGCGACACGGTGCCGACCCCTTCGGCCGAGACGACGCCGTCGGCCGTCAAGGACGCTTCGAACATGCCGGCCTCGCCCTCGACATTGTCGATACTGGCGGTCGCGAAGGCTTCGTCGCCGGGCGCCATGAAGCGGGGCAGGATCAGCTCGGTTGGAACCGGATCGCGGACGATCATCGATTTCGATACGGCGCCGACGCCGCTCTCAGACCAAGCGACCGCCATCAAGCGCAATTCGCCATTAAAGTCGGGCAGATCGAACCGGACTTGAGCCTTGCCAGACCGGCCGACATCGACCAGGCCGGAGAACAGGGCGACTGTCTTCGTCGGCACGACGGACAAGCCCTCGCCGCCCAATTGGTCGCCGCCCGTTCGCACGTCTGCGGGCAAGCCGAGATTGGGGTCGAGCAAGCGACCGTAATCGTCGTAGAGCGATACGCCCAGGGCTTTCTTGCCGAAGAAATGCGTGACGGGATCCGGGCTGTCGAACTTGGTGAGGCGCAAAATGCCCTCGTCGACTGCGGCGAGCGTTACAAACACCGGCTCGCGCGGACCGCCCTCGATGTCGACCGTGATCAGCTGCTCCCTGCGCGGCCGAACCACTTCGGGGGCGTTGATCTCCAGCTCGAACGTGCGCTGGTCGATATCGACCGGCACATAGGCGACGCCAACCGCGCGCTGCGGCTTGGCCTGCAGAACCGGGTCGCGAGGCGTGAACACGCTGACCATGACATAGGCGCCTTCGCCCCAGTCTTCTGTCACGGGCAATGAGACGCGGGTTCCGTCCTTGGAAACCGGGCGCGTTTCGACCGACAGGACCCGATCGGTCGCGACGACGATTTGCGCTTCGCCGTCATAGGGCGCCGAGATCGACAGTTCCGCGTTTCGCCCAACCCGAGCGGGTTCTTCGGGCGCGCGGAGGGTCACGCGGTCGGGCGCCTCGACGCCGTCTTCGCTGACGCGGCCGCCCCAGCCGACCCAGAAAGCGTAGCTGGCGGCGACGCCGTCAGGGCCTTCGACGATCAATTCGTGGCTGCCCCAATCCAAACTTTCGAGTTCGAGCTTGAGAGAGCCTCCGTCGGGCGTTGTGTCGACGCCCTCGTTCACGGTGTGCACCGTACGCGACTGGCGGTAGCGCCACACGCCGCCGCCGTCGCGGTACCAATCATAATGACGGTTGATGGAGACGACCTTCCATGTCAGCCGCGCACGCTCGCCTTCGCCGGTTTCGCCATTAATTGCTGCGATTTCGAAAGCCTCGTCGCCCGGTTCGCCCGCAAAGCGCTTGACGCCGAGATAGACGGGACGCGGACGATAGGGGACGCGGACGCTTTCGGCGACAGCCCGTCCGCCCGGCTCCAGCACGCTGACGACAGCGTTCACCCGAAGGGGGACGTCCGCGTCGGCGCCGCGTCCGCGCGGGTCGATCCGCACACTTGTCTTGCCCTCGCCGTCGGCCGTTTGGTCGGTGAATTCCAGGATTTCCCCGCCAAACGAGCGATCATGCCGGCCGAATTGGAACCCGGGAAACGCCGGAAACGGATTTGGGTCGCGTTCGATGCGCGCCTGCGTTTTCACCGTCAGGCCGGCGCCCGGCGCGCCGTAAAGGAAGCGGGCGTCCACCTCCAGGTCGCGGACGTCGCCCGCCAGGATCGGCGTCTCAAGCGAATCGGTCAGCTCAACCTTGATGCGCTGGGGAACAAAGTCCTCGACCGCGAAGCCGACAGAGCCAATTGCGCCCAATCCGTCAAGCTCGACCGCAGCGCGCCACTGGCCGCGCGAGGCGCTGGGCGAGAGGATGTAGTCCTGTTGAAGCCCGCCGGCCGACACCTGTTCGAACCTGTAGCGGCCCGCCTCAAGACCGTTCGGCCGGAAGACGACGACCGACCCGGCGCGATCCGCGATCGCAACGCCCGTCGTGTCGCGAAGCAGCGCCGTCAGACGAACGGTCTCGCCTGGCCGGTAGATGCCGCGCTCCGTGTAGACGTAGCCGTCGATCGGGCCGTCCTGAAAACGCCCGCCGACAGCGTCCGACGACAGATCGACCGGAGCGCGCTCAAGGTCCAGGACGGCAATGTCGCCGGCGTCGCCAAACGCCATCAAGAGACGCGGCGCCGTATTGCCTCTTCCCGCCATCAGCGGCTTGTCGAAGGCGATGCGGCCTTCCAAATCAGTCGCGCCTTCGCCGAGCACGTCGTTGTTACGTGCGATAAGCTGAACCTTCGCACCCGCAAGCGCCTGGCCCGACTGCAGCGACCTGAGCGTTGCATCAAGGCCGTGCCCGCCTCGATAGGCCGTCAGCGCCAAATCGGTGAAGACAATCCAGCGCCGCGCCGAGGCGGGCGGGCCGTCGCGGCCGGAAAGCTCTTTAGCGTCCGTGACCTCTACGAAATACGAGCCTGGCTCCAGGTCGCCAATAACACTGGCGAATGGAAAGACCGTCACCACTGGCGCATTTTGGAGCGCCTCGACGTCCATCGTGCCGGACCAGATCTCTTCGGCGACATCGCGGGGATTCTCCTGGCCGTAGAGGTAGGAGTAACGACCCTCCTGCGCCGTCTCGCCCGCCGTAATCCGTTTTTCCGCAAGCGCGCGATCGTTCACACGCGACACCGTGATCTCGACCTGCTCAACATTGACGGTCTCGATCGGCAGGCCGTCGGATTCGATCCGCGGCAGGATGACGCCGCCACCCTTGAACCCGACATAGGCGGGCCGGTCGTCGAAATCGATCGGAACCTCTTCCGAGGCCGCCAGAGCGCGGCCGTCCTCAGCGGGCAGGCCGGACTTCACGACGGCGGTGCGGCTCGTTCCAAAATCGAGACCGCCGACGCAAAGTTCGCGACCAGAGACGGCGAGCGCGGGGCGGAAAGCGGGACGGAAATCGACAAAGGGCGCGTAATCGGTTTCGGACTGAAGCGCGGCGGAAAAGACGAAACAGGCTTTGGGTTCCGCTTCGGAGACATCAATACGATATCTGAGATAGGCGAAGTCCGCCTCGTTCTGTTCGATCGCGCGTTGACGGAGCCGTTCGCGGCGTTCGGCGTCGCGGACATCGCTTCGCGACCTTGGGACGACCTCGCCTTCGCGCAATTCGGCTTCTTGCGCAGGACCGGCCTCCTGACCGCCTCCGCCGCATGCAGCTAATGTCGTAAGAATCGCCGCGAGCGCGGCGCCGGTCCAGTTTCGGAAGCTGAGCATGCGACGTCCCTTCGTCTTTCACCCCTCAGCATTACCTTTACGCCTTTCGCAGGCGCCGCCAAAGGGGCGGGCTGACGCAAAAGTTAAGGAATTTCGGCGCCGTGGCGGCCACAATTGATGTCGTGATCTTGGGCGCCGGCGCGGCGGGCCTGTTTTGCGGGGCGGAGGCGGCCCGGCGCGGGCGGAATGTCCTGGTCTTAGACCACGCGGCAAAACCGGCTGAAAAGGTTCGTATTTCCGGCGGTGGGCGTTGCAATTTCACAAATCTGCATACCGCGCCTGAGAATTTCATCTCGGCCAATCCGCATTTCTGCAAGTCCGCGCTGGCGCGCTACACGCAGTGGGATTTTCTCGATCTTATCAGCCGGCACGATATCGCCTGGCATGAAAAAACGCTGGGCCAGCTCTTTTGCGACGGCCGCTCGGCGGCGATCATCGAGATGCTGCTTACGGAGCTATCTCAGGCCGGGGGCGCGCTCCGCCTGGAGACAGAAATCCGCAGCGTCTCCAAACCGGATAATCGCTTCCGCGTCGAAACGGCGAATTGCGACGTACTCGCTGAAAGCTTGGTCGTGGCAACGGGCGGATTGTCGATTCCAAAGATGGGCGCGACAGGCTTCGCATACGACCTCGCCCGGCGTTTTGGCCATGGTGTGATCGAACCGCGACCAGCCCTCGTGCCGCTGACGTTTTCGGGACAAAGCAAGGACGATTTCGCGGGCCTGTCGGGGGTGGCGGCGAATGTCGTCGCACGCGCTGGCGGGGCGGCGTTTCAGGAGGCGATGTTGTTCACCCATCGCGGCCTGTCGGGGCCGGCGGTCCTGCAGGCGTCTTCCTATTGGCGGCCGGGCGACTCCATCGAAATCGACCTCCTCGCCGGTACGGACGGGTTCAACGCCCTGAAACGGGCGAAGGCGGATCAGCCAAGGCGCACATTGGCCGCCGCCCTGTCGGACAGCATGCCGAAGCGATTGATAGGCTTGCTGACGGAACGCGACGCGCTGCCAGGCGCCATGAAGCTGGCCGACCTGTCCCACGACGCGCTGCGGGCCGCGGCGAAACAGCTATCTGCTTGGACGCTGAAACCGTCCGGCACGGAGGGCTGGCGCACGGCGGAGGTGACTGCAGGCGGCGTGGACACGGACGGCCTCTCGTCCCGAACGATGGAAAGCCGGCACGTCGAAGGCCTCTATTTCATCGGCGAGTGCGTCGATGTGACGGGATGGCTCGGCGGGTATAATTTTCAATGGGCCTGGTCCAGCGGCTGGGCGGCGGGGCAAGCGGTTTAGCGACCTCGACCCTTCCTTTTGTTGCAATCGGCATGGGCGAGCTGGAGGTTCTCCGGCCCACCTCCGCCGCCGCGCGCGCGGGCGCGGATGTGATCGAAGGTCGGGCGGCGCGTCTTCCAGATCGTGGCGTGCGCCGTTTCGAACCGATGGGCCGGCATTGGCTCCCCGCAGAGGGCGCAGCGCCCAGCTTGGGCGGCCCAAAGATCGGCGAAGCGCGCGTTTGCGGGCGGGCGAAAAGGCGTCGACATGCCTCATCCGACTATCAGCCCTCGCCCTGTTTGATAATCGTGCTAGCGTCGGCTGCCGCAACTTAGGAATCGGTTATCGTGAAGATTATGAGAGCAAGTTCCGTTCTAGCGGCCGCGTTCGCCTTCGTCGCTCCGGCCGCAACCGCTCAGCCTCCCGGCGCAACGGCGCGCGGAGAACGCATCGCTGAAGCTTATTGCGCGCGGTGTCACGCCGTCGGAACCGACGGCGAGAGCCGCCATGAAGACGCCCCCGCCTTTCGCGTGCTCTCAGGCTCCTATCCAATAGAGGCTATTGGCGAAGCGCTCGCCGAAGGCATCATTGTCGGCCACCCCGACATGCCGGAATTTCGTTTCGAGCCTGCGGATATAGACGATCTGATTTCGTATCTTGAAAGCGTCCAGACGGTTCAAGCGGGTTAGGCGCGAGGCCCCCAGCCCCCGTGTGGCAGCCCCCAACCCCGCCGAGCGCAGGCGGCGAGCAGTGTATTTCGAAGCAGGCACGCGATGGTCATCGGACCGACGCCGCCCGGAACCGGCGTGATGTGTGCGGCGACTTCTGCGCATTCATCAAAGTGCGCGTCGCCGACCAGCCGCGTCTTGCCCTCGCCCTTCTCGGGCGCAGGCACGCGGTTGATGCCAACATCGATTAGGCTCGCGCCAGGCTTCACCCAATTTCCGCGGACCATTTCGGCCCGCCCGACCGCCGGGACGAGAATGTCGGCGCTCCGACAGACCGCAGGCAGCTCCGCGGTTCTGGAATGGGCGATCGTAACCGTACAATTCTCAGCCAAAAACAGGAGCGCGGCCGGCTTCCCGACGAGGATCGAACGGCCAACGACGACGACGTTCGCGCCCGACAAATCGTCGCCCAAAGCGTGTTTCGCCAGGATGACGCAGCCCGAGGGCGTGCACGGCCGCAAGCCGGGCTTTCCAAGCGCGAGGCGACCCGCGGACGTTTCCGTCAGGCCGTCGACGTCCTTCGTCGGATCTATCTTCGAAATCGCCGCATCGGCATCCAGGCCCGCCGGGAGAGGCAGCTGCAGCAGGATGCCGTCGACGTCTGGATCGGCGTTCAGCGCAGCGATCACCGCCTCGACCTCGGCCTGGCTAACATTGGCCGGCAGGCGACGCTCGAGCGAGCGCATGCCGGCCTTTTCCGTCGCACGGCCCTTATTGCGGACATAGACCTGGCTCGCGGGGTCGTCGCCAACCAAGACGACCGCGAGACTTGGCGGGGACGGGAGCGTTGCAACGGCCCGCGCAACGCCGGTTCGGACCGTCTCAGCGATCGCTTTCCCGTCGATCAACTCAGCCGCCATTGCGCCCGCGCTCCCAAGATCTTGGCCAAGCAGCCGTCAAAAGACGTTCGGATAAATGTAATAAGCGATGATGCGCTCAAGCAGCAGCAGCCCCAAGATCAAAATCAGCGGCGAAAAATCGATGCTGGAGCGCGGCAGCCGCCGCCGGATCGGCGACAAAACCGGCTGCAACACTTGGTCTAATCCGCGGAAAATCGTCATGACGAACTGATTGGATCGGCTCAACACATTGAACGACAAGAGGGTCGATATGATGGCGTGAATGATGATCACCCAGGTCGCCAGGTTGATGATGATCAGAACGATGTCGAGCACGGCGCGCATAGAAGGCTCCCCAGGGCTTTAACGCGCCGTGTTGCCCGAAGCCGCGCGCCGCCGCAAGCGCGGCTTGACTTCATGTCCGGCAATCGGCATCTCAGCGCTTCCCAAAGACCGGGACACCGGGGCCATAGCTCAGTTGGGAGAGCGCGTCGTTCGCAATGACGAGGTCGGCGG
>CAZQZC010000092.1:0-10070 GCA_964597685.1 uncultured Hyphomonadaceae bacterium
CGAACCTGCGACCTACAGATTAGGAATCTGTTGCTCTATCCTGCTGAGCTACGGGACCGCTGAAGCGAGGCTTACCGGAATTGCGCGGCGGACTAAAGACTTTGATCCTGGCCATCGCGGCGGTGGCGGCGCTCGCGGCGTGCGGGCGCGCGTCGCCGCTTGAGTCGCTGACGCCGGGCGAGCGCGGGCGCGTTGTCCGGATCATCGACGGGGATTCCCTGGCGCTTGAGACGGGTTTGACGGTCCGGTTGGTCAGCCTCGAATCCCCCTCGCGCGCCTATGGGGACCGCAGCGCAGACCCCTATTCGGAAGAGGCGGCGCGGCTCCTGGAGGATTTGGCGCTCGGCCGGGAGGTTCGATTATTCTATCCCGGCCTGACCCGCGACCGTTATGACCGCGCGCTCGCCCATGTCGAAACAATTGACGCGCTGGGGCCGGATTATTGGCTGAACTTGGAGATGGCCCGTCGCGGCGGCGGCCGCGTTCGCATTTATCCGGATACGGCGACGCTCGGCGAACACCTCATCGCGGCGGAGAACGCAGCGCGTTCCGAAGACCTTGGACTTTGGCGGACAGGCTCTTTCGACATTCCTGCGGCCGCCAATGTTCCGACGGATGCGCGCGGGTTCCTGATCGTCTCAGCCGACATCGAAGGCCGCATCGGACGGCCGCCGCCCGGCGCGTCCTGCACGCTGAAGCTGTCCGACGCATCGCTTTTGGTGGACGTTGAGACCCGCGCCGTAGGGGTTTGCAGGATGACGGGCGCCGTCCGATTGCGCGGCTATGTCCGCGACGGTCGGATGAACCTCGCGCACGCCCTCAATGCAGAGCGCCTGGATCCCGACACTTAGGCCGTCGGAATCAGTCCCGCGAGGTCGCGATCGCCCACAATATCTTCGAGAGCTTTCCGCAGCTTGCCGAGGGCCTGATGTTCGATCTGACGGACCCGCTCCTTCGAGATGCCGAGCTGATCGCCCAGCGTCTCCAACGTCACCGTCTCTTCCGAAAGGCGCCGCTGGCGGATGATCAGCATCTCACGCTCGTTCAAGGCCGCGAGGGCTCTGGAGATCCACTCGGCGCGGCGCGCATTGTCGCGTTTCTCCATGCACAATTCGTCGGGAGTCGCAGATTCATCTTCGAGAAGGTCCTGCCATTCCGCGTCGCCGTCGACGGCGAGCGGCGCGTTCAGAGACCGGTCGGCGGCCGACAGGCGCGCGGCCATCGTATCGACATCTCGCTCCCCAACGCCCAGGTGGGTGGCGATCCAGGCCCGGTTTTCGGGCGTCATCGTCGCGTCGCCCGTATCGTCGATCAGCGCGCGCAGGCGGCGCAAATTGAAGAACAGAGATTTTTGAGCCGCCGTCGTGCCGGTGCGCACAATGGACCAATTACGGAGCACGAAATCTTGAATGGAGGATCGGATCCACCAGGACGCATAGGTCGAAAAGCGCACTTCGCGCGACGGTTCAAAACGAGCCGCGGCCTGCATCAGGCCGACATTGCCCTCTTGAACCAAATCCGACATCGGCAGGCCGTAATGGCGGAACTTCGCCGCCATGGAGATTACGAGCCGGACATAGGCGGTTGTCAGTTCGTGGAGGGCGCGCTCATCGTTCTGGTCACGCCAACGGCGCGCGAGGTCAAGCTCGCGCCCCTGCTCGAGCAGCGGCGCTTTCATCGCATTTTTAACGAACCGCCGATCCGCCGGACCGTTTGTCCACGCCGCAGTCGCCATGCCAACCTCCCATTGCGTTGATTATTGTTTCATCAGCGCTTACGGGCGGAGGCGGCGATTGGATCACCTCAAACCGCAGAAGGATCAGGCGGCGGCTTTTTTCTTAGCCAGCGATTGGGACAAACGCTCCATCGCCGCGTCGCGGTCGATCTTCTCAACCGCGGCCAGTTCGCGGGCCATGCGGTCAAGCGCGCTCTCGTAAAGCTGACGTTCGGAATAGGATTGCTCGGGCTGGTCGTCGCCGCGGTGAAGGTCGCGAACAACTTCTGCGATCGAAATCAGGTCGCCCGAATTGATCTTGGCTTCATATTCCTGCGCGCGGCGCGACCACATGGTCCGCTTGATGCGCGCCCGCCCGCCGAGCGTTTTCAGAGCGTCGTCGACGAGCTTCGTTCCCGCCAAGGCGCGCATGCCGGACGCTTGGGCGCGATTTGTGGGCACGCGCAAGATCATTTTGTCCTGATCGAACGAGACGACGTAAACTTCCAGGTCCATCCCCGCCACGGTTTGCTTCTCGACGCCGGTGACGGTGCCGACCCCATGGGCGGGGTAAACAACGTTCTGCCCGACTTCGAATCTTGAGGCGGCTTTGTCGCTGGATTTTTTTGTCATCCCGGGTCCTTTCACTACGCAAAGACGTCCGGTCCGGTTGGCTGCGTTTGTCGCAGCTGACGCGTGACAGGACGTCTGACTTGGGTCTGAAGCATTTATTAATACACGAAAAACGAGCGTGAAGCAACGTGCCGCTTCTTAGAATTGAGTGGCGGCTAGTCGCCGTCGCCGGGGTTCGCGCTGAAATATTGCTCCAGCTTGCCCGAAATCTTGGCAAACTCCTCGCGATCCGCGGGCGGCTCCTTCATCCGCGTGATGTTCGGCCAAGTCTTCGAATAGTCGGTGTTGAGCTTCAACCATTTCCCGTCGGCGTCGTCTTCGGTGTCCGGCTTGATCGCCTCCACAGGACATTCCGGTTCACACACGCCGCAATCGATACATTCGTCGGGATGAATCACCAGCATGTTCTCGCCTTCGTAGAAGCAGTCTACGGGGCACACCTCAACGCAATCCATGTATTTGCAGCGAATGCAGGCGTCCATCACGATGTAGGTCATTGCAGAACGGGTCTTTCTCAGTCTTCCGGCGATGGCGAAATGGCTGCGGCGGGCCGCAATGTCAATCGGAGGCGTGGCGCGCCTCCGCCCGTTGACGCGCTCCGGCCCGTCGAACGTCCTCCACATGCAGCAAGGACGCCACATGCCGGATGAACGCGTCCTCAAAGACGCAGCGCTCTCCGTCGGCCAGGGCGATGTAATACAATCCCTCGATCACCTTGTCCCTTTGGACTTCGGGCAGCAGCTTGACCTGCGACGTAAACCGGTAGGCGTCGATGGCCTCTTCCGCCGCCGCCTCGCCGGCCTCCATCACCGTCCGCGCCTGGTCCTGATCCAGATCGAACGCGTCCATCAGAATGACCAAGACGCGTTCGCCTTCGATGTCGGCGTAGATCCCATCCGTCAAAGCCGCCTCGGCGAACAGCGCCGCGGCGGCGACCTGTGGGTCAATCTGGGTTTTGAGCGGCGCGGGCCGCGATCCAAACAAACGCTTCAGCATTTCGAACATTCACCCGTCTCCGCCGAGCTCGCGATAAAGGCCTTTGGCTTCCGTCGGCGGGCCGCGGCGATCGCCCAGCGCAACAATCTCTACAGATTGGATACGTCTCCCCAAGGAAAAGGTCAAAATATCGCCCTGCGCGACGGAAGCTCCCGGTTTGTCGGTCCGCCGCACCAGCCCCGTTCGGTCGATCCGCACGCCCCGCTTTTGGATCGCCTCCGCCGCCCGGGACCGGGTTTTGAAGAATCTCGCCCGCCACAACCACGCGTCGAGTCGGGCGCTGTCGATTTGGTCGGTCAAGAAGCGCTGTCCGGCGATGGATCGTCAGAGGTCGCCCCGGCGGGTTCGGCTGCGGGTTTCGGTTTGCGGCGTTTCGGCTTGCGTTTCTTTGGCGGCGGGGTTTCGACGAGCGTCGCCAGCGCCGCGAAGGGACTTGTGGCCAACGCCTCCGGCGCGGGTCGGCTCGATCGCTGTGGTGCGGGCCGCGCCGGGCGCCGCTTTGCATCGTCCTTCGCCCGATGTTGTTTCGACGGCCTCTCAGGTTTCGCCTGCGGACGGGCTTTCGCGGAGTATCGCCACAGGGTCGGTTCGTTGGTCTCGGGATCGCGTTCGGCCGGCGCCAGGCCGAAGCCTTTCAGCACCGCTGGAAACTCAGCGCCCGGGCACGAGATGATCGAGGCGAGATCGGCGGCGACGGGGAATGCGTTTGCGCCTGTCTCGGTTCGCCGCTTCTGCAGCTCCCACGCAAGCCGTTCGGCAAGATCCGCGCGCACCGCTCGGGCCCCAAACCGCAGATAACCGTTCGCCGCGAGCGCGGTGTCCGACCAAGACCCGTCGAGCGGAAACGAGCCCGCCCCCGTCGGCGCAACTTGGCACGTCTCACCGTCGAACGCGGTGCGCAGAATGGCGATGTGGCGCTGGGCGGCGGGTTTTTGCGCATCGGGAATGTGGGCGCAGGCGCGGCCAGCGCGAACACCGCGCGCCTTCAAGGCCTCGCGTTGCTCCTTGCTGAGGCGGGTGTCGTGTTCGTCCTGGCGCAAATCGATCGCCGCGCCGCTCTCCACAAGGCGGAACGCCAGGCCGCGCGCAGGTCCGTCGAGGTCCGACACGCCGTCGGCCTTGAGCGCGGCGAGGGGCGGGAGCAATCTCGCGGTTTCAGCGCTCGCCCAATCCTCGATCCGGGTTCGAGCCCGTTCAAGCGCATCGGGACGGGCGCCGTCGCCGCCCAGAAGTTCGACCTTGGGCGACAACCAATGCGGCCCCTTGGCGAGGTGGGCGACCGGATCGCCGTCGAATGAGACCCGCCCGCGATCGTCCAAGCCGAACGCAGCCGGCAGCGCCGTGGCGATGTCCGCGAGGCGGCGTTCGAGAATCGGCCGAACGGCCGCGCTTGCGGCGTTGCGAACCGCTCGGCCCTCCAGCGTCTTCGCCGTCGAATCCGGTTCGAACGTCAAGCCGTTGAGCCGCCCGACGACATGCCCCTCGACGCTGACCTCGCCAGCCGGCGTGATGTCGGTGACGAGCGCGTCCTCCTTCTTGAGGCTTGCAAGGAGCGCGGTGGTGCGTCGATCGACAAAGCGCGCCGTGAGCGCGCCGTGCAGGGCGTCGGACAATTTGTCCTCAATGGCGCGGGTCCGGTCGCGCCATGTGTCGGGATCGGCCAGCCAATCGTCGCGATAAGCGGCGTAGGTCCAAGTTCGGATCTCCGCCAATCTTTGTTGCAGCGCGCCGATATCCCCCTCGCACACATCCAACGCGCCAACCCGGTCGGCCATCCAGGAATCGGGCAGCCGGGCGTCGGGGTCTGCGATCTTTTCGGCGAGACCGCGCACCAAGGCGAAATGCCCGTCATGGCCGGCTTTGCGAAAATCAGGCAGGCGGCAAAGGTCCCACAATCGGCGAACACGCGGCTCGCCGGAATAATCCGGCCCGATCAGGGAATCCTCGGTCAGGCGCCGCAGCACCCATTCGTCCAGCGCGTCCGGGTTTTGGCGCAGAGCCGTATTCGGCGCCGGCGCCGCGAGGCTCGCGGTCAAGGCGCCGACGCTTGCGAGGTCCAGGTCGCTGTTGCGCCATTCCAGCTGACCGACATCGTCAAAATCGTGCGCTTCGATCCGCTTGACGATGTCCTCCTCGAAGGCCGGGCAATCGCCCGTTTCGCCAAAGGTCCCATCCTGTGTGTGGCGCCCGGCGCGGCCAGCGATCTGGGCGAGTTCGCCAGCGCTCAGCCGCCGCCGGCGCCGCCCGTCCCATTTCGACCGCCCCGCGAAGGCGACATGGTCCACATCGAGGTTCAATCCCATCCCGATCGCATCGGTGGCGACCAGATAATCCACCTCGCCGGCCTGGTAGAGCGCGACCTGGGCGTTGCGCGTCCGCGGGCTTAACGCGCCCATGACCACGGCGGCCCCGCCCTTCTGCCGACGCAGCAATTCGGCGATCGCATAGACCTCTTCAGCCGAAAACGCGACGATCGCCGTGCGCTTCGGCAGCTTGGTGATCTTCGCCGGACCGGCGTAAGCAAGGGTTGAGAACCGGGTGCGGATGTCGGTCTCGGCTTCAACGCCGACGTCTCCCAGCACGGCGCGCATCGTCTCCGCGCCCAGGAGCAGCGTCTCGCCGCGCCCGCGCGCTTTGAGGATCCGATCCGTGAACACGTGGCCGCGGTCTGGATCTTCGGCGAGCTGGATCTCGTCAACGGCCATGAAATCCACGCTTTGCCCCAGCGGCATGGATTCCACGGTGCAGACAAAATAGCGCGCCGTATCCGGCCAGATACGCTCCTCCCCCGTGATCAACGCGGCGGCGCGCTCGCCCTTCGCCGCGACGACGCGGTCATAGACTTCGCGCGCCAGCAATCGGAGCGGCAGGCCGATCATGCCCGACGCATGCCCCAGCATGCGTTCGATTGCGTAGTGCGTCTTGCCGGTGTTGGTGGGTCCGAGCACCGCTTTGAGGTCGGCCATGCCGCTGTCCTCGTGTCGTTGTGACGTCCGTTTGGCGCGCCGCAGACGCTTGGACAAGTCCAGATCCATGAAATCTCACAAATGAGCCTAACCTGATCTTGACCAAGATCGGCCATGGTCCGGGCGTGGGGCCCGATGGAACAGGGACAGCTGGACCATGAGCATTTCGGCGATTTCAGTGTGCAGGCGCCGCCCGGTCGCCGGCGACACGAGGGCGAGCGTGATCTACGATTCGTTTGCGGACGAACCGGATCTTTGCTGCGTCGCAATTGTCGATCCGGACTTTCGGCCGGTCGGCATTATCAACCGGATCGAGTATCTTCAAAGGATGGCGCATCCTTTCGGGCACGCCTTGTTCGATCGCAAACCGGTCGTCTCGATCATGGACGCCGATCCGCTGATCGTCAGCGTGGCGGACGATCTGGATATGGTCATGAAAGCGATCGCGACGGGGCGGGGCGCGGAGTCTTTGACCGGGTTCATCGTCGTGGCCGAAGACGGCCGCTATTATGGTACGGCCGACGGCGTCGACGTGATCCGCGCCGGGATGGAGGCCAAGGCCAAACTGGCCGAGCGGCTCGAACAGCAGGCCGATTATCTCAACACTCTGAACACGCAATTGGCGCGTGAAGTGCGCGAGCGCGAAGCGGCCGAGCAGACGGCGCGCCGCCTGGCGGACATCGATCCGTTGACAGAGCTCGCCAACCGCCGCCGGTTCCTCGGTGAATTCGAAGACGCCATGAACAATGGCGAGCGGACCGCCGTCATTTTTGTCGATTTGGACCGCTTTAAGGCGATCAACGACCGCTACAGCCATCTGATCGGCGACCAAGTGCTCAAGATTATCGGCGGGCGCATTCGGGCTGTCGCGGCGCAAGGCCTTGCTGCGCGCCTTGGCGGCGACGAGTTCGGCATCTTATCGAAATGGTGGAGCGACCGCTCGGAGCTCGACGCTTTCTGCCGGGTGCTCCGCCAGGCGGTCGCAGCGCCCTGCGATGTCGAGGGGCATACCTTAAACGTTGGGGCGTCCATCGGTGTCGCACGGTTTCCCTCCGACGCGGCCGACGGCTCCTCCGTCCTGCTTGCGGCCGACCTCGCCATGTTGCGCGCGAAACGGGAGGGCGGCGGTCACCGTTTCTTTGATCCCCGGATCGACACCGGTCAAAACGCCGACAACGGCGTTCGGTTCAGAGAGACGGCTTGACCGACCGGCCGCGCGCGTGTAGGAGCCCGCGCTTTCCAGATTGTAACTTGGGTAGGCGTCGAGATGTCTCGTCAGTGCGAATTGACCGGTGTGAAGCCGATGGTTGGCAACCGTGTCAGCCACTCGCAAATCAAGACCAAGCGGCGTTTCTTGCCGAACCTGATCGATGTGAAGCTTCGCTCTGAAGCGCTCAATCAGACGTTTTCGCTAAAGATCGCCGCGCGGGCGCTGCGCACCGTCGACAAATTGGGCGGGCTCGATCCCTTCCTGGCGAAAGCCAAGGTGGAGCAATTGTCTGATCGGGTCGCGAAGATCAAACGCGATATCGAGAAAAGAGCGGCGGAAACCGCTTAAAACACCGCCGGGACGCAAGTTTTCCGGTCGTAGATCTATAGCTCGTCTACCCGCTTGGCTGGGATAGACACGCCCCCTTTGAAACATTTCCATATCTGTTGTATCAAACTGGCGCGCGAATTGCGAGTTTGGGGGTCGTAATGCGGCAGATCTTCTATCCCGCCCTGGCGGCCTGTCTCGCAGCGTGCTCTCAAAGCGCTAGCGGATCTGCGGACGGCCCCGACATGGTGACGGTGTTCTACGGCGGCGTGGTTCGCACCGGCGTCCCCGGGGCCGAGCCCGTCGAGGCTGTCGCCGTATCGGAGTCCGGCCTCATTCTGCACGTGGGTCGCACGAGCGACGTCACCCGGGCCCTGGGCGTCGCCTCCTTGGAAACGCCGCCGCGTCACATCGAGACGGTCGATCTGGGCGAGGCGGTTCTGTTTCCCGGTTTCACCGACGCGCACGCCCATCTGATCGGAATCGGCCAAAGAGAAGTATCGCTCGATCTGTCGAACGTGTCGTCCTTGGCGGAGCTGGTCAGCCGCGTCGAAGTCGAAGTCGCTGAAGCTGATCCAGGCGCGATCATCTCGGGGCGCGGCTGGATCGAGACCGACTGGCCGGAGGCGCGCATGCCGCAGGCGGCGGATCTGGACGTCGTTTCGCCAGACAATCCGGTCGTGCTCGTCCGGGCCGACGGGCATGCGCTGGTCGCCAATACCGCCGCGCTATCGGCTGCAGGCGTTTCCGAGGCGACGCCGGATCCCGACGGAGGGATGATCGAGCGCGGCGAAACCGGCTCGGCCACTGGGATGCTGATCGACAATGCGATGGGGTTGGCGCTCGCCCTCATCGTTGAGCCGAGCGAACAGGACCTTGAGCGCGCCTATGAATTGGGTGCGAACGTCTATGTCTCACGCGGTTGGACCGGCGTGCACAACATGTCTGTCGATCCCGGCCACGCGCCGCTTCTGCAACGCTTGGCGCAAGAGGATCGACTTCCGATCCGCATCTATAACGCCTTCGACGAAACAGGCTTCGACCTGGCCGCGAACCGCGCCTACGAAACGCCGACCATCACGAATCGGGCGGTCAAGATCTATATGGACGGCGCCTTGGGCTCTCGCGGCGCGCTGCTGTCGGAGCCGTATTCCGACCGGCCGGACACGTCAGGCCTGGCGCTGCGGGGCCGGCTGGAGACCCAGGCGCTGATGCTGAAGGCCGACCAGGCGAACGTTCAGCTCGCCATCCACGCGATCGGCGATCTCGCCAATACCCGCGCGCTGGATTGGATTGAGGACATCTTCGCCGACAGGGCCAGCGGCCCCCGCCATCGCTGGCGGATCGAGCACGCCCAAGTGCTGGCGCCGTCGGATATTCCGCGCTTCGCCGAGCTTTCGGTGATTGCGTCGATGCAGCCCTCTCACGCCATCGGCGACCTCAAATTCGCGCCCGCTCGACTGGGCGACGAGCGCCTTTCGGGCGCCTATGCCTGGCGGAGCTTGATCGACGCCGGGGCGGTGATCGCGGCGGGTTCGGACGCGCCGGTCGAGGTCGGCTCGCCGCTGATTGAGTTCTACGCGGCGGTCGCGCGCAAAGACCTTGGCGGCGAGAGCGGACCGGATTGGCGCCCCGAAGAGGCGGTCACGCGCGAAGAGGCGTTGCAGATGCTGACCCTTTGGCCGGCCTATGCGTCGTTTCGCGAGAACGAATTGGGCACCGTCGAACCCGGCAAGATCGCGGACTTCACGGTCTTCGACCGCGATCTGATGACCGTGCCGGAGGCGGAAATTCTCCAAGCCCGCCCGACGATGACGATTATCGGCGGCGACATCGTCTGGCGCGCGGCCGACGACGGCGCGTAATTTCCCTAGCGGCGCCGTTGGCGCGCGACGCGCGCGTGCTACAACACATGGTTCCTGCTTCCCCAGACCATCGGACTCCGTGAAATGACCGTTATGACTGCGAACGACGACCTGACAGGCCTCGAGCCCAGCGTGGAGGTGTCCGTGCGCGACGCGTTCGGGATCGACACAGACATGGTCGTCAACGGATTCGCCGACCGGTCGGACTATGTTCCGGAGATCGACGACGCCTATCGCTTCGACCCCCAGACGACGCTCGCGATCCTGGCCGGGTTTCTACACATTCGCCGTGTCATGGTCCTGGGCTATCACGGCACGGGCATGTCGATCATGGAGATGAGCCACCGCTCATCGCTCTA
>CAZQZC010000093.1:0-9829 GCA_964597685.1 uncultured Hyphomonadaceae bacterium
GCGTCGCCCCAGGGCGGAGCCGCCCCACGGCCCGACCGGGCCGGGCGCAGGGCGCTCCGGCGGAGCCGGAAACGCGCCCGAGCAAAACAAAGGACTCCCCCTCCCCCAAGGCAAGACAATCTTAACAAAGGCGGCGCTAGCGTTAACCTTCAGCAGATCTTAAGGCTCCCATGTCCCTCCTGTATGAGGTTGTCTCCGCCCATCGTTGCCGGTCCACCCACCACCATATCGCCCTAAACGCCGTGATGCGGATCGCCGATCCGCGCGCCCGTGATTTCCTGCTCAAGCACCACCAGGCTCTGCTCGACGGGGCGAAGGCGCCGGACACCAAGTTCAAGGATTTCAAGAACCACGTCTACCATGTCGGCGATAATGGCTGGGGCGGCGCGCCCAAGGCGGCGGCGGTTTGGTACGGTCAGGCCGTCGAGGCCCTGAACGAGAAGGATTGGAGCGGCGTCGCCTGGTCGCTGGGCGTGATGAGCCATTACGTCGCCGACCCGGTCCAGCCCTTCCACACTGGCCAGACCGAGGAAGAGGGCGCCATGCACCGGGCGCTGGAATGGTCGATCGCCAAATCCCATGACCGGATCCGCGCCCGGATCGCAGCCTCGGGCTATCCCAGCGTCGCAGGCGGGGACGGCGCCGATTGGGTCCAACGCATGGTCATCGCCGGCGCGGAGCGATCGCACCCCCATTATCAGACGTTCCTGGACCATTACGACCTTAAAGCCGGCGTCGCCTCCCCGCCGGACGGACTGGACGAAACGCTCCTGGACGTAATCTCGGACCTGGTGGCCTACGCGACGGCGGGGCTGACGCATCTGTTCGAACGCGCCTTCGCCGAAGCCGACGTGAAGCTGCCGAGATCGCATCTGACCGCACAGGCCTGCCTCGCCCATCTCGATATTCCGATCCGCTCGCTTCTGAAACGCATCGACGACGGAGCGGCGCGACGGCAGGTTTCGGCGATGTATGCAGAATTCCAGCGCACGGGCAAAGTGATCGAGACCCTGCCGGACGACGACAAAGCGATCCGCGCGCTTCACGCCGAGGACGTGCTGGGCGTCGAGCTCGCAAGCCTCGACCGCCAGGCGTTGAAACCGATCGGGACAAGATACGGCCAGCCGCTTCAGAAACAGGCGCTGCCGGCCCAAACCGCCCCGCCCGAAGCTGCGGCGCTCGCGCGGTCGCCTACGTCGACGCCGGAGCCAAAGCGCGAGCCCGAAGAGGCCCTGTCCGTCCGCACCCCGCCAAAGCGCGCCGACGCCGCTGCAACGCATCGGGCGAAGCCGAACCTGGCTGTTGGCGATCCCGTCGAGGCGGCCCCTTCGATTGGTCCCAAAACCGCCGCGCGCCTCGACGCTGTGGGCGTTCGAACGGTGGGCGAACTCCTGGCCGCCGATCCTGAAGCGACGGCGAACCGCTTGGCTGTCCGCCATATTCGGGCCCAGGATCTCCGCGATTGGCAGGACCAGGCCCGTCTCGTCATGGCCGTCCCGCGCTTGCGCGGCCACGATGCGCAAATCCTCGTCGGCGCCAATATCCGCAGCGCCGAAGCGCTCGCCACGGCGCCGGCGGCGGACGTGCTGAACGCCGCCCTCCAATTTCTGGGGACCAAGAAGGGCGCCTGGGTCCGCCGCGGCAACACCGAACCCGACCGCGAAGAAGTCGACGCCTGGGTCGCGTCCGCTCGCGATGCGGCCTAGTCGACGATGCCCGATTTTGAGGCGCCGCGCCGCAATCAAGCGGGCGCGTCTGCAGCCGCGGCTCCCCAAATCAAGGATCCGTTGGTAAGGCCGGATCATGTTCAAACTGACTGCAATCGGAGACCGTACAGCGATTGAAGCGGCAGGCGCCGCCCTCTCTGGCATGGATCCGTCGCCCTGCACGGCCGTTGACACCAAGGAGGACGGCCGCACGGCGTGGCGGCTCGACGCCTATGCCCAAAGCGCGGGCGACGCTGCCGGCGCCCAAGGGATCGTCGAACTTGTGGCGCCCAGCCTCAATGCGCGCATTGAGGCGATCGAGGCGCGCGACTGGGTGGCCATGTCGCTGGAGGGTCTGCCGCCTGTTGAAACCCGACGATTCGTCGTCGCCGGCGCGCATATCCTCGACGCCGCGCCGCCGGGCAAGATCCCCATCCTCATCGAGGCCGGCCCGGCCTTCGGCACAGGACATCACGGCACGACCCTGGGATGCTTGCTTGCGCTCGAGCGCGTCGTGCGCTCGGACCGACCCGCCAAGGTGCTTGATGTCGGCGCAGGAACAGGCGTTTTGGCGATCGCCGCCCTGAAAGCCGGCGCCGGGCGGGCGGTCGGGTCGGACATCGACCCGGACTCGGTCTCAGTCGCCGTAGCGAACGCTAAGGTGAATTCCGCAAGCGCGCGCTTTCGCGCTGTCCACGCCTTCGGCGCCAACGCGAGCCTCATTCGATCGAAAGCGCCCTACGGGCTGATCTTCGCCAACATTCTCGCACGGCCTCTTGTGCGCCTCGCCAACGACCTCACCGCGCTCCTCGCCCCGGGCGGGCGCATCATATTGTCCGGCCTTTTGCTCCGCCAGGAACCGTTAGCGCGAGCCGCCTATGCGGGGCGCGGACTGATCCTGGAACGACGCATACGTCGTGACGGCTGGATCACGCTGGTGTTCCGCAAGCCGGCCCGGAAGCGGCCTCAGGCGATACGGGCCGTCCGACGCGCCCAGCGTGCGATGCGGCGAGCGAGCAGGCGCGGACGTGGCGCGGGCGCTGAATCATTCGCGGCGGCCTCGACCGGCGCAGTGAATTCAGTGACGAACGCGGGACGGTCGTCGGCAAGCGAGAATTCCGTATCTTGAAAGGCGATTTTCTGAGCGACCATCATGGCGAGTCTCCATTTGTTGCGGCGCAATATCTCTGTTGCACTCGCAAAATAGGGCTTTGTGGATATGATAAAATGAATATTGTCGAATTCTAGATATGCTTTTTTGCATATTTTGACGATGGTTTCAGCGATGGAGAACCCGCGCTACAAGCACACTATGAGACAGACTTTCGATGTTCGCGGGGGCCCCGCCGACGGCCGGACCCATTTGCCGCTGCTCCGCGCC
This sequence comes from uncultured Hyphomonadaceae bacterium, assembly GCA_964597685.1. GTDB lineage: Bacteria > Pseudomonadota > Alphaproteobacteria > Caulobacterales > Hyphomonadaceae > JBCBTJ01. Next base: position 3,088 of record CAZQZC010000093.1, read on the forward strand.
GAACTGGCCAAACGCGGCCTCGACGGCTTCTACGTTCCGCACGAAGACGAGTTTCAAAACGAGTATCTCCCAGCGGCGAACGAACGCTTGGCCTGGGCCACCGGGTTTACGGGATCGGCGGGCGCGGCCTGGATCTTCGCCGATCGCGCAATTGTCTTCGTCGACGGCCGCTATACGCTCCAGGCGACGGACCAATTGGCCGCCGACGTGTTTGAAACCGAAGGCCTGCCAGAGCCCGGCCCGTTCGACTGGCTCGCCACGCAAGACCTGCAAGGACGCGTTCTTGGCTACGACGCCCGATTGATGAGCCCAAACACCCTCGACAAGCTTAAATCGGCCGCAATGCGCGCAGGCGCAGAGGCGCGCGCGGTCGACATTAATCCAGTTGACGCGGCATGGACCGACAGGCCGTCCCAGCCGAGCGCGCCGGTCGCGCCCCATGGGATCGAATTCGCGGGCGAAACGTCGGCGTCAAAACGCGCTCGTCTCGCTGAAGGCCTAAAGGCGTCCGCCGTCGACGTCGCAATCATAACATCACCGGCCTCCATCGCTTGGCTTTTCAACATCCGCGGCGGCGACGTCGCCTGTACGCCTTTGCCGCTTGGACGCGCTATCCTTCACGCCGACGGCGCGGCCGACCTGTTCCTGGACGACATCAAGGTCTCCGACGCGCTGCGCGAGCACCTCGGCAACGAAGTAACCGTCCAATCAATCGCGGCCTTGGACGGGAGCCTCACCGCTCTCTCTGGGCGCAAGGCGAGCCTGGATCCGGAGACGGCGTCAGCCTGGTTCTTCAACGCCCTCGAAGACGTCGGGGCGGAGGTCGTCCGGTCGCCTGATCCTTGCGCCTTGCCGAAGGCGTGCAAGAACGCGGGGGAACTCGCTGGCGCGCGGCGGGCTCACCAAAGGGACGGCGTTGCGCTTGTGCGGTTTTTACACTGGTTGGGCGCCGAGGCCGTCGCCGGCGAGACGACAGAGATCGAGGCCGTCGAACGGCTCGACGCCTTCCGCGAGGCGACCGGCGGGCTGCAAGATCTATCGTTCGAGACCATCACCGGCGCCGGCCCCAACGGGGCCATCGTGCATTACCGCGTCTCGACGGCGACCAATCGCGCGCTTGAGCCGGACTCCCTATTCCTTGTCGATAGCGGCGGCCAATATCTCGACGGCACCACCGACGTGACGCGGACCGTGGCCATCGGAGCGCCGAGCGCCGAGATGCGGCGGCGTTACACACTCGTGCTGAAGGGGCATATCGCCCTGTCGACCGTGCGATTCCCACCAGGGACGACGGGCACGCATCTCGACGCGCTGGCGCGCCACGCCTTATGGCAGGCTGGCCTCGATTACGGCCACGGCACGGGCCATGGCGTCGGTTCTTTCTTGGGCGTCCATGAGGGGCCGCAGCGCATCGCGAAACCCTGGAACGCGACACCGCTTGCGCCGGGTATGATCGTCTCCAACGAACCTGGTTACTATAAGACTGGGGGGTATGGTATCCGGATCGAAAACCTGCAGGCGGTCACCGAACCTGCGGCCATCGCCGGCGGCGAGATCGACATGCTGGGCTTCGAAACGCTAACGCTCGCGCCGCTCGACCGCAGGCTGATCGACGTTGACGTCTTGACCTCGGATGAGCGCGACTGGATCGACGGCTACCATGCGCGCGTGCTGGCGGAGATCGGGCTGCGCCTAGAGGAAGGCGCCGTTAAAGAATGGCTGACAACCGTGACGGCTCCTCTTTAGACGGCTGTGTCTTCGATAAGATCAAGCCATGCGGCTTCATCCATTACCTGGACGCCCAGCGCCTCGGCCTTTTTCAGTTTCGAGCCTGCGCCTGGGCCTGCGACGAGAATATCCGTCTTCGCTGAGACCGAGCCGGAGACTTTGGCGCCCAAAGCCGTCGCCCGCGCCTTCGCCTCATCACGGCTCATCTGCTCAAGCGTTCCTGTGAAGACCAGCGTTTTGCCGGAGATTGGGCTGTCTGCGTCGGAGGCTTCCGCGTCGGCGACATCAAGTTCGGCAAGCAGCGCATCCAGCATCTCACGATTTTGTGGTTCCGACGCGAACTCCGCCAAGGCCGTGGCGGCTGCGTCGCCAACGCCGTCAATGGAGACAAGCGCCGCCCAGTCCTCGCCGTCCCGCCCAGTCTCTCGCGCGGCTTCCACCGTCGACCAGAAGGCGCTCCAGGATAGGAAATGCCGCGCGAACAAGCCGGATGTCGTTTGCCCGACATGGCGGATTCCGAGGCCGTTCAAGAAGCGCTCAAACGGCGGGTTGCGACGCGCATCAATCGCCGAGAGGAGATTCGCGGCGGACGTCTCTCCAAATCCCTCCCAATCTTGAAGCGGCGGCAATCCGAGCTCCGCGATCCGGCTTTCAAGGCGAAAAATGTCGGCCGGCGCCCGCACCACGCCCGCGCGGTGGAACAGGCCGATCTGCTTCGCTCCCAGGCCTTCGATATCAAGCGCGCGCCGAGACACGAAGTGCTTCAGACGCTCCACAGCCTGGGCCGGACAGATCAAGCCGCCCGTGCAGCGCCGGCGAACATCCGCCTCGCCGTCCGCGTCAACTTCGCGAAGGGCCGCCGATCCGCATTCCGGGCAGACATCGGGCATAACGTAAGGCGCGCTGTCCGGCGGTCGGTCGTCCGGCACGACACCCAGGATCTGTGGGATAACGTCGCCTGCGCGCTGCACGATCACCGTGTCTCCAACGCGGATGTCCTTCCGGGCGATTTCGTCTTCATTGTGAAGCGTGGCGTTGGAAACCACGACGCCGCCCACCGTGACGGGCGTTAGGCGCGCAACAGGCGTGAGCGTTCCTGTCCGCCCAACTTGGATCTCAATCGCTTCAAGACGGGTCGTCGCTTTCTCGGCGGGGAATTTGTGGGCGACCGCCCACCGCGGCGCCCGGCTGACAAAGCCGAGACGCGTTTGCCAGTCGAGGCGGTCCACCTTGTAGACAACGCCGTCGATATCATAGCCCAGACCGGCCCGGCGGGCCTCAATCGCTCGATACGCCCCCAGCAGGCCGTCGACGCTGTCGTGACAGGAAAACAGCGGATTCACCGCAAAGCCCCAATTGGCAAGGGCCGCTATCGCTTCTGTTTGGGTGTCGGCGAAGCGATCGGACGCCTCGCCCCAAGCATAGGCGAAAAACTTCAATGGCCTGGATTGCGTGATCGCGGCGTCGAGCTGGCGCAGGCTCCCTGCTGCAGCGTTGCGGGGATTCGCGAACGTCTTGCGCCCCGCCGCGCCTTCGCGCTCGTTCAACGCGGCAAAGTCTGCGTGGGACATGTACGCTTCGCCGCGGATCTCGATCCGCTGAGGCCAATCGGCCCCGGCGAGTGTTTGGGGGATGTCTGCAATGGTCAGCGCGTTCGCCGAGACGTCCTCACCGATTGTTCCATCGCCGCGGGTCGCCGCTCTGACGAGCGCGCCACGCTCATACAGTAGATTGAGCGATAAGCCGTCGATCTTAGGCTCGGCCGTAACGCGCACCTCTTCCTCGTCGTCCAGGGCCAGGAAACGGCGCACGCGGGCAGTGAATTCAACGACATCGTCATCATTGAAGGCGTTGTCCAGCGACAGCATGGGCTGGAGATGGGTTGACTTCGCAAACCCGGCCGAAGGGGCCGCGCCGACGCGTTCGGACGGGCTGTCGGTGCGCTTCAGATGGGGGAACCGCGCCTCAATATCGGCGTTTCGCCGGCGCAGCGCATCATAATCCGCATCCGACATGTGCGGCGCGTCTTCGCCGTAATAGGCGGCGTCGGCCAGTGCAATCTCAGTTGCAAGGCGCGCCAATTCCGCACGCGCCCGCGCCTCGCTCAGACCATCGACCGGCGCGTCGCTCATACACCCTCCAACAGCCTCTCCGCAGCTGCGCGCGCTTCCCGCGTGACTTCCGCGCCCGACAACATGCGCGCCAATTCCTCGCGGCGCGAAGGCCTGTTTAAGGCCCGTGCACGGGTGCGGCCAAGCCCTTCTGGATCGATATCCTTTTCAATGACCCATTGGTCGTTCGCGCAGGCGGCCACTTGCGGCGAATGGGTGATGGCGAAAACTTGCGCCCCCGCGCCAAGACGAACGAGCCGCTCACCGATCGCGGCCGCTACGGCGCCGCCGACGCCTTGGTCGGCTTCATCGAAGACCAGAACACCGCAAGCGGCGGCTTCGGTGAGCGCGCATCGAATCGCCAGCGAGAGGCGTGCAAGCTCTCCGCCCGACGCTATCTGCCGCAAGGGGCCGAAGCCAGCGCCGGGATTGGGCGCGATCTCGAACTCGACGCGTTCCGCTCCGGCCGCGCCCGGTTCGTCCGGTTTCAAGTCGCGAAACCCGACCCGAAACTTCAAACCGCCAAGTTTCAGGTGACCGAGTTCCTGGCCGACGCGATGGGCGAGATGTTGCGCTGCGTCGCGGCGTTTGGCGGTCAGCGCGGCGCAGGCGGAACGCCAATCCGCCTCTGCCGCCTCGACACGCCGTGCCGCCGCCTCCAAGTCACCTGCGCCGGTTTCCATATCGGCCAGACGCGCCTCCAAGCTTAGACGCAAGTCCGGCAATTCGTCCGGGCAGACATCGTATTTGCGGGCTGCGCCGCGCAAGGCGAACCAACGCGCTTCGAGCGCCTCGTGCGCATCCGGATCAAAGTCTAGAATGTGCTTAAGCGCTGCGACCTGCTCGCGCGCCTCTTGGGTTTCGGCTAGCGCCCGCTCAAGCGCGGCCTCCGCCGCCGTGACCGTATCGGTGATCTCATCCGGCTGCGTGGCGTCACCTTCGGGACGCCGACGCAGCCGTTCGACCGCCCGAATCGCGCCTGCGAGCGCGGCCTCCGGAATGTCGTCGCCCAGGGCGGACGCCGCTTCGTCGACGGCCTGGGCGAAGCGTTCTCCAAGCTGGCCCGCCGCGCGCCTTTGGGCGAGGTGGGCTGCTTCGCCGACTTGGGCGTCGAGGGCGGTCAATTCCTGCAATGCGTCCCGGATCCAATCCCGCTCATCTTGCGCTGAGGTGGCCGTCTCGGCGAGCGCAGCTCGCCTTTCACGAGCCTCCACAAGGGCGGTCCACGTCGTCGCACACTTGGCCACAAGCGCCTCGGCGACGGCGAACCGGTCGAGCAACGCGCGGTGGGTTGAAGATTTGAACAACCCCGTGGCCGCGTGCTGCGCATGTATCTCAACGAGCAGGGCGCCAATCCGCGCCAACACCGCAGAGGAGGCGGGTTGATCATTCAAGAAGCCTCGCGCCGGGCCATTACGGGGCACGACACGCCTGACGACTAAAACATCTTCGGCGCACGCTTCGAAGCCCGCCGCGCGGATCTCCGCCCAGGCGGCGTGGTTCGGCGGCAGACTGAACGACGCCGAGACGACGGCTTGCTCCGCATTGACGCGCACGGCTTGGCGGTCCGGCTTGTCGCCTAATACCAACCCCAGAGCATCCAAAATGATCGACTTACCCGCCCCGGTTTCGCCGGTGATGCATGTGAAGCCCTGCGACGGCGACAGATCGAGCCGATCGATCAGAACAAAGTCACGGATGGATAACGCACACAACATTGTGCGCTTCTATCACCGGAACAAAAGCGGAACAAGAGAGTTTATTCAGCCTCTGCGAACTGAGTCGTTGTCGGCTCCATCATCGCATAGGTCAGTCGATACCAGTCGCTCTCGGGATGGTTGTGACCGAGGACAGCGGCCGCCGCCAAGGCTTGCCCGCGCAGTCCAACGGACATGTAGGATTCAACGAGGCGGTGGAGGGCCTCCGGCGCGTGAGATGTCGTGTCATACTGCTCAACGACCCGCTTGAAGCGATTGATGGCGGGCAGATGTTGGTTGCGGCGGAGATACCACCGCCCGACCGTCATTTCCTTGCCAGCGAGCTGATCGCGGACCATGTCGAGTTTCACCCGCGCGTCCTGAGCATACTCGGAGTCAGGATAGCGGCGGACAACTTCTTCAAGCGCACCGCGCGCGAGTTCCGTCGTTCGCTGGTCGCGGCCGACATCGATGATCTGGTTAAAATGGCTCAATGCGACGATGTGGTGCGCGTAGGCCGCGCCCTCGCTGCCCGGATTGAGGCCGATATAACGCTCCGCCGTGAGGATGGCGTCATCGTAGCGGCGCGACTTGTACGAGGCGTAGGCCGACATCAAGGACGCGCGCCGCGCCCATTCAGAGAAGGGATGTTGGCGCTCAACTTCGTTGAAGAGTTCAACAGCCTCATCGTACGATTTGCGGTCGAGCTCTTCGGCCGCCGCGTTGTAGAGCACCTCGACCGGGCGCTCGACATAAGCCCTGGAAGCGCTGCGCGCGCCGCCGGTTGAGCACCCCGTTATTGCGATTGAGCCAACCGCGAGCAATGCAACGGCCGAACCTGTGGCTTTCGACATATGCAGCCTCCTCATCCCTCGTCTTATATACAGTATCTGCTTAACGCGACGCTGCGCAACCCAGCTCAGCAGCGCAAGAATCTGAAACAATTCGCCGTGATCTGCTATTTTCGGCGCATAAACGGGCTACGATCAAGTTCGAAGCTTTCGGAGTAGCGACTATGGCGCAACAATTGCCAAATGCGACGGACGTAGACCGATTGGTCGGCGACCGGATTCGCCGCCGACGCGTTTTGCTGGGTCTGACACAGGACCAGCTCGCCGAAGGCTTGAGCATCTCATACCAACAAGTGCAAAAATACGAGACTGGGGCCAATCGTGTCAGCGCTGGCCGCCTTTATCAAATCGCCAT
>CAZQZC010000094.1:0-9741 GCA_964597685.1 uncultured Hyphomonadaceae bacterium
GGAGAGGCGTGCGGGGCGGGGGATAGGGGCGTCAGGCGTTGATCCAGACATGGAATTTGGGCTGCTTTCGGCGGCGGAGCAGCAGTTGGAAAGCAAATGCGTGTCTTCCTTGCCGCCGCTGATTGCGGTGATCTAATTGGGGCCATGACAACGCAAGAAGATCCTTCCGCGGGTTATGATGCTATCGCTGATCAGTTCGTTGCCGCACGATCCTCATCGGGAACCGAGCTCGTCCGGAATTGGGCGCGTTCTTTAGCTTCCAACTCGTCGATTATCGACATCGGGGCGGGGCATGGTGAGCCTCTAACATCTGCGCTTATCGATGCGGGTCACTCGGTTTGGGCAATCGATGCGTCCACGAGGCTCGTTGACGCATTCAAGAAGAGACTTCCGGGCGTTCCCATTGCGTGCGAAACCGTGGAGGAAAGTGATTTTTTTCAACGCAGATTCGATGCCGCCTTGATGGTCGGACTCATATTTCTGCTTCCAAAAGACCGCCAGGTCGTTGCCTTCAGAAACCTATCCTCAGTCCTTTTGCCTGGAGGTCGCTTGCTGTTTTCAGCGCCCAGGCAAACGGGAAGCTGGCAGGACTTGCTGACAAAGAAAACCTCTTGGTCATTGGGAGAAGAGACGTATCAAAACCTATTGGAACAATCGGGTTTTTCGGTCATTGCGACGCATGAGGACGAAGGTGGAAGTCACTACTACGAAGCGCAGCGACAGTAACTGACCCGAAGCGGACATTACAAGTGGCCATTTCAGGGCGTTCTATGTCGTTCGCAACGTCCCCTCCGCGCCCAAAAACAGACGCGGCGCTATTCCAAGCCGTCACTCCTCAGCGCGCCGTCTTTCCCAGCGCGCCGGTTCTGCTAAACCCCTGATGCCATGCTTGACGAAACAATCCGCCCCGACGCCGCCACGCCCTCCAATTTCGATGCGCAGCTCTCCGGCGCCATTGACCAGGCTGGAGCCTGGCTGGCCGAGCGCCAGCACGAAGACGGCTATTGGGTCGGCCAGCTCGAGTCCAATTCCTGCATGGAGGCGGAATGGATCCTCTGCCTCTGGATCATCGGCCAGGAGGACCACCCTCTCCGGCCGCGCCTCGCCCAATCGCTGTGGGACCAACAACGCGACGACGGCTCTTGGCAGATCTTCCACGGCGCGCCGGCGGGCGACATCAACACAACGGTCGAAGCCTATGCGGCGCTGCGCTCGATGGGATGTTCGCCCAGCGATCCGCGGCTGAAAAAGGCGCGCGAATGGATCTTCTCCAAGGGCGGTTTGCGGAATGTCCGCGTGTTTACGCGCTATTGGCTGGCTTTGATTGGCGAATGGCCGTGGAGCGCGACCCCGAATTTGCCGCCCGAGGTCGTTCGGTTCCAGACCTGGTTCCCATTCTCCATCTATAATTTCGCGCAATGGGCGCGCGCCACGCTGATGCCGATCGCGGTGTTGAGCGCGCGGCGTCCGTCGCGTCCGCTGCCGGCGGAGAACCGGCTCGACGAGCTTTTTCCGGAGGGGCGCAAGGCCTTTGACTACTCGCTGCCGAAAAAGCCCGACGCCGGGTTCTGGGACAATTTCTTTCGGGTCGCCGACCGCGCGCTGCACCTGATCCAGACGGCGAAGCTCACCCCCGGCCGGCGCGGCGCGGTGATGCAGGCCATGGGCTGGATCCTTCAGCACCAGGATTCCGACGGCGTCTGGGGCGGTATCCAGCCGCCCTGGATCTACGGCGTTATGGCCATGCATTTCGAGGGCTTCCCGCCCGACCATCCGAACCTCGCCAAGGCGATCGGCGCGCTCGACGATCCGCGCTGGCGCGTGGACAAGGGCGAGGCGACATACATCCAGGCCTCCGTCTCGCCGGTTTGGGACACGGTTCTGACATTGCTGGCCTTCGACGACGCAAAGCTTGACGAGCGCTATGAGGCCCAGGTCGAGCAGGCCGTGCGCTGGGTGCTGGATCAGCAGGTCCTGCGGCCGGGCGACTGGTCAGTGAAGCTGCCGAAGCTCCAGCCGGGCGGCTGGGCGTTCGAATACGCGAACACCTTCTATCCCGATACGGACGACACGGCGGTCGCCCTGATCGTGCTCTCGCAATTCCGGGGGCATCCGAAGTTCAAGGGCCGCGACCTCGAGCACGCGATCCAGCTCGGCGTAGACTGGCTCTTTGGGATGCAATGCAAGGGCGGCGGCTGGGGCGCCTTTGACAAAGACAACGACAAAACCCTCCTGACGAAGATCCCCTTTTGCGATTTCGGCGAAGCGCTGGACCCGCCGTCGGTCGATGTAACCGCGCACATCGTCGAGGCGCTCGGCAAGCTTGGCTATGGGACCGAGCATCCGAAGGTCGCTCGCGCGATCGACTATCTGAAGGCCGAACAAGAGGCCGATGGGGCGTGGTTCGGCCGCTGGGGCGTGAATTATGTTTATGGCGCGGGCGCGGTTCTGCCGGCTTTGGAGGCCATCGGCGAGGATATGAGCCAGGGCTATATCCGCCGCGCAGCCGATTGGCTCGTCGCCCACCAGAACGAAGACGGCGGCTGGGGGGAGACTTGCGAAAGCTATATGGACGCGAAAAAGGTCGGCGTCGGCGTTTCGACCGCGTCTCAAACGGCCTGGGCCATTATGGGGCTCGCGGCTGTCGGCGGTGAAGCCTACGAAGACGCCATCGCCCGCGGCGTCGATTTTCTGTTGGAACGCCAAAGGGACGGCACGTGGGACGAGCCGCATTTCACCGGAACGGGCTTTCCGGGCTACGGCGTCGGCGCGACGATCAAGCTCACCGATCCCTTGTTGCAAGACCGGCTGAAGCAGGGCCCGGAACTCTCCCGCGCTTTCATGATCAATTACAATCTGTATCGCCATTACTTCCCACTGATGGCGCTCGGCCGGGTGCGGACGTTGATGGCCGCGGAGGGCTGACACGGGCGTCCGATTGGCGCACCCTAGCGCCATGAGCGACCTCGATTTCACCGGCCGAACCGCGCTCGTCGTGGGCGGTAGCTCCGGCATAGGGAACGGGATCGCCCACGCCTTCAAGGATCGCGGCGCGACGGTTCACGTTTGGGGCTCCCGGCCCGCCTCGTCCTATCGCGCCGAAGAGGGGTCGAACCTTTCGGGCCTCGCCTTCGCGCAGGTCGACGTCGCTGATTTCGAGGCCCTGGAGGCCTACGCGCCGCCCTTCGACGCGCTTGACGTCCTGGTCCTCTGCCAGGGGACGGTCCTCTACCAACGCCAGGAATTCGAGCGCGCGGGCTGGGACCGGGTGATGGACGTGAACATAAATTCCGTCATGGCGTGCGCGACGAAGTTCCGCGCCATGCTGGCGGCGGCGAAGGGCGCGTTGATCCTCGTAAGCTCCGTGGCCGGCTTCACCGCGACGCGCGGCAACCCAGCCTATTCCGCCTCGAAGCATGCCGCCGTGGGGCTAACCAAGACCCTTGGCGAGGCGTGGGCCGGCGAGGGGATCCGGGTCAACGGAATCGCGCCGGGCTTGGTCGACACGAAGTTGACCAAGGTCACGACAGAGCACCCCGCGCGCCTGGAGGCCTCGCTGCGCGCAATCCCCCAGGGACGGATGGGAACGCCTGACGATATGGCGGGCGCGGTTCTCTTCCTGGCGTCGCCTCTGGCGTCTTATGTTTGCGGGCAGACGTTGATCGTCGACGGCGGCTTGAGCCTGTCCTGAGCGGGGCGGCTTATGCCCGACCCGCAAAACACCCATGCGGGTCGCGCGCTTGTGATCACGGCGGACCGCCGCACCTAGGGTCCAGATTCAACTTTGATCGGGAGGGTCGCATGATCGACATCCGACGTTTCGAGACGCTGGGCCGGTTTGAGAACGACTGGCTGAATGCGCGTCATCATTTCTCGTTTTCGAACTACTACAATCCGGCCCGCATGGGGCACGGCAAGCTTCGGGTTTGGAACGACGACACGATCCGCGCCGGAACGGGCTTTCCGCCGCATCCCCACCGCGACATGGAGATTATCACCTATGTCCGCACGGGCGCGATCACGCACGAGGACAGCCTCGGCAATCGCGGCCGGACAGAAGCGGGCGACGTCCAGGTGATGAGCGCCGGGACCGGCATCCGGCATTCCGAATGGAACGAGGAGTCCGAGGACACGACCCTTTTCCAGATCTGGATCGAACCCGGCCGCACCGGCGAAGCCCCAGGCTGGGGCGCGCGAAAGTTCCCGAAGAACGACCGGGCCGGCGATTGGGCGGTGCTCGCCAGCGGCGAAGCCGCCGACGACGCCTTGCCGAGCCGTCAGGATGCGAAGGTGCTGGGCGCGACGTTGAAAGCGGGCCAGACGCTCGCCCATAACGTTGCGGAGGGTCGGAACGCTTATCTGGTCGTCGCGGCTGGGTCTGTTCTGTTGAACGGCGAGCGCCTAGGCCCCCGCGACGGAGCTGCGGCGACGGGCGCTGAGACCTTGACGCTGGAGGGCGTCGAGGATGCGGAGATCGTGCTGGTCGACACGGTCTAGACCAACCGCCAGGGCTGTGGCGGGCGTCGACTGCGCTCGCCCAGCCTGTTCTGGTTAAAGTCTCCGTCAAATATATTATCTCACGATTTATAGAGAAACGGAGCGATCCTATGAAATCGGCTTTCATCGCCCTCGCATTCGTCGTGTCGGCGCCCATCGCATGGGCGACCGAAATCGATGTGACTTACTCTGATGAGATGACGGAACAATTCGAGGACGAATACGGTGTCCGTGAAGAAGAGCGCCTCGCCCAGATCGTGAAAGACGATCTGACGCGCCAATTGGAGCGCCGCGGATTAAAGCCCGCGCGGATCGAGATCACCATTCTTGACGCCCAGCCAAGCCGGCCAACTTTCGAGCAATTGAGCGACCGGCCTGGGCTCAACTTTGGTTTGTCTTTTGGATTTGGCGGCATGACGCTGGACGCGGCGGCCTTTGACGCCGACGGGCGGGAGATCGACCGCCTGCGATACGACCGATACGCGAACGCTCTGACGGATATTGTGGGGCCGACGGTTTGGTTCGACGCCAGCCGAGCCTCCGAACGGTTCGCCCGCAAATTCGCCAAGCGCCTGGCGAGCTAGCGAAGCTTCAACCGGCAGACTTCGTCCAGGCTGGGCCGCTCCAATGTGACGGCGGAAAGGCCGGGCAGGGCGGGGCTCAGTTCTTTCGCCGCCCACAGGGCGATCCGTTCAAGGGTCGGGTGCTCCAAACCTGGAATGTCATTGAGCAATTGGTGATCCAGCTTGGCGACGAGCGCCTTCAGCGCCGTATCGATCGTCGCGAGATCCTCGACCCATTCCTGTCCGGGTTGGACACGTCCAGCGACCGTCGCCTCGATTCGAAATGAATGCCCATGGATGCGGCCATAGGGATCTCCTGGCCCGCGGCCAGGCAGTCGATGGGCGGCCTCGAACGTCGCCGCCTTCGAGATCTCAAAGGCGTGGCCCGAGGCGCTTAGGGAATGCCGATCAATTTGTGGGTCTGCAGACTGAGGCGCCATTTGGGATTCTTCAGGCAATAGGCCGCCGCGCGGGCCGTGTTCTCCGCGCGCTGCGGCGCGTCCATCGGTTGCAGGAAAAAATGGCTGAAGTCCAGCGTTTCGAAATGCTCGGGCTGCGCCTCAGCTTCGGTTTGCGGGTAGACGAGCTTCAATTCATCGCCCGATCGCTGCGCTAGCGGCGCGTCGGCTTTTGGGCTGACGCAAATCCAATCCAATCCGTCTGGCGCCTTGAGCGTGCCATTGGTTTCCACGCCGACCTCGAAGCCAGTCCGATGTAAGGCGTCGACCAAGGGCGCATCGAGCTGCAGAAGCGGCTCACCCCCTGTGCAAACGACATAAGGCGTCCCACCCGCTGAGCCGGCGCGCCACAAGGTCGCTACGTGCGCGGCGAGAGCCTGTGGACCTTCGAACCGCCCCCCGCCCGGTCCGTCCGTTCCCACAAAGTCCGTATCGCAGAAGCGACAGATGGCGCGCGCGCGATCGCGCTCCAGGCCGGACCAGAGATTACAGCCGGCGAACCTGAGGAAAACCGCCGCCCGTCCCGTCTGCGCGCCCTCGCCTTGCAGGGTCGCGTAGGCTTCCTTGACGCTGTAGATCTTCACGTCGTCGCAAGCTCCCGCCAGGCGAACCACCCGTGCGCGCGCAATTCGCACGCGGGACATTCGCCGCAGCCATAGCCCCATTCGTGGCGCTTGGATCTGTCGCCGAGATAGCAGGTGTGGGTGCGCTCGACGATCAAGTCGATGAGGGCGCGACCGCCGATTTCGTCCGCCAAAGCCCAGGTTGCAGCTTTGTCCAGGGCCATAAGCGGGGTGGCGATCGTCAGATTCGTCTCCATGCCCAGCGACAGGGCCGCTTCTTGCGCGTCGATCGTCGCACGCCGGCAATCGGGATAGCCCGAATAATCGGTCTCGCACATGCCGCCGACAAGGACGCCTGCGCCGCGGCGATAGGCGAGCGCGCCTGCAAGCGTCAGAAAGAGGAGGTTTCGTCCCGGCACGAATGTATTCGGCAAACCGTTCTTGTTCGTCTCAATCTGGACGTCGTGGGTCATCGCCGTCGCGCCGAGCGACCTCAGGATTCCAGCGTCGAGCAGATGGTCGGCGCCGAGACGATCGCGCCACGTGGACTTCATCGCGCGAAGGCCGTCGCGGAGTCCGGCGCGGCAATCCAGTTCGACGCGATGACGTTGGCCGTAATCGAACCCCACTGTTTCGACAATGTCGTGGCGGTCCAGCGCCCAGGCCAGGCACGTTGCGGAATCCTGCCCACCCGAGAAGAGGACAAGGGCTTTATTGCGCGCTTCACTCATTTTGCGGGAATACCAATGCGGCGGGACAGGTCCAAGCCGGCAAATCTCTGCGGCCAAACCGACAATTCGGCTAACCTGTAAAGATTAAAACGATTCGCACGATGTCTCAAAATAATCACACTTCGCTCTCCGGCGCAGATTCTTCCAAACGAATTTATTGACATGCCCGATGTCGCGCGGTGTGATCTGTGTGAGGCGCTACAAAAATCGCCCGCAAAAAATCAAACATTGCGGCTAACAAATGCGGCCGCAGGGGAGGAAATTCAAATGAAAGTCAGCAGACGCTGGGAATCTATCCTGCTCGCGGGCGCGTCCTGGGCCGCTCTTTCCGCGACGGGCGTCGCACATGCGCAGGCGAACGACGACGATGATGACGATCGCGCCCGAACGCTGGGCACCGTCACCGTCACGGCCACCCGTCGTGAGGAGAGCATCCAAGATGTTCCGATCGCGGTCACCGCGCTCGCGCCCGAGCAGCTTGAGCGGGCGGGCGTGCAAGACCTGCGGTCGCTGGACCGGCTCTCTGCGAGCTTCAATTTGAATTCTTCTCAAACGGAATCCCAGGGCACGACGATCCGTATCCGGGGCATCGGCACCACGGGCAACAATATCGGCCTGGAAAGCGCGGTCGGCGTGTTCGTCGACGGCGTCTTCCTCAGCCGGCCGGGCGTCGCCCTGGGCGACTTGCTCGACCTCCAGCAAATCGAGGTTCTGCGCGGTCCGCAGGGCACGCTATTCGGCCGCAACACATCGGCTGGCGCGCTGAACATCACAACGCAGGCTCCGAATTTGGACGAGGCGGAAGGGTTCGCGAACTTCACCTACGGCAATTTCGACCAGATCAACGCCCAGGCTGGCTTCTCGGTGCCCCTTATCGAAGACCAGCTCGCCTTCCGCCTGTCGGCGGCGTTCCGCGAGCGCGACGGCTTCGTGCAAAGCTCGACCGGCGCCGAGAGCAACAATCGCGACCGGTGGCTGGTGCGCGGCCAGGTGTTCTGGCAGCCGACGGACAATTTCAGCTTCCGCCTGATCGGCGACGTATCTGAAGCGAATGAAAGCTGCTGCGACGCTATCTTCATCAATGAGAGCGCGTTGACTTCGGCCTTCACTGCGCCGCTCCCGGCGGCTTTGGGCGGGCCTTTGGAGTTCCCCGACGGAGGCTTCGCTTTCGCCGGCCTCGATCCCGCGGGCGGCGTGACGTTCTCTGGCTTTGAAGCGCTGAACAGCCTCCAATCCAACGCCGAGCAATTCGAAAACCCGTTCGAGCAATGGGGCTTGTCCGGCGAGATCAATTGGGATCTCGGCGCGTTCGACGTGACCTATATCGGTTCGTTCCGGAACTTCATCGCCGAATCAATTCAAGAATCGGACTTCAATGATCTCGAGGTGTTTTCGATCGCTGGATCGACGAGCGCCTTCCCCGTGGCGCCGGCTTTCGACGACATTGAGACGCTGACCCAAGAGATCCGCTTCAACGGCACGGCGTTTGACGATCGGGTCGATTGGCTGTTTGGGTTCTATTATTCCGACGAAGAGATCGAGGAGATCTCGACGCTGACCCTCGGCGCAGACTTCCAACAAGCCATCAGTCCCAATTTCTTTCCATTGATTGGAGCATCGCTCGGGACGAATCCCGCCTTGGTCCTCGCCGGCGGCGTCGATGCGAACGGCAGTTTTGCGACCAATCGCTTCTTCCAGGACGGCCAGTCATTCTCGTTCTTTACGGACAACACGATCGCGGTGACCGACAAGTTCGATTTCTCGTTCGGCATCCGTTATGTGAACGAAAGCAAGGACGGCTTGTTTGAACAGCTGGATGCGTCTTCGGACGCATGCCTCAGTGTTCTGGAGCAAGCGACGCTTGCCGCCGCGCCAGACTCCACGTCGCCGCTTGCACCGTTTGCGGGAGACACATTTGAGCTTGCCGCGGCGCTTACCTGTTTCCCATTCGCAACCGTGGCGGATGTCCCCGGCACATTGCTGCCGACCACGTTCGACACGGAATTCGACGACGACGAGATCGTTTGGACGGTGCGCGGCGCTTATGACGTGACGCCGAATATCAACGCCTATGTCAGCTTCGCGCACGGCTTCAAGGCGGGCGGCTTCAACCTCGACCCCACAGCGGCTGTCGGATTTGTCGATCCGGCCACCGGGGTTGCGTTCCCTGGCGACCCGACATTCGGCTCCGAAACGATCGATTCCTTCGAAGGCGGCATCAAGACGGATCTGTTCGGCGGACGCGTCCGAGCCAATGTCGCCGCGTTCCACTCGATCATTTCGGACTTCCAGGTCCTGGAGTTCACGGGCGTCCAATTCACCACCTTCAACGTGGACACGGCGCTGTCCACCGGGGTTGAGGTGGAGGTTGAAGCCCAGGTCACGGACAATCTCTCTGTGAACACGGCCCTGACCTTCGCGGACGCTCGATATCCCGATGATTGTAATGGCGACTCGACCAGTCCGATCATTTTGAACCTCTGTGGGTCAGACCTGACTAATGCACCTGAATTTGTGGGCATCGCCGGATTTACTTATGAAGACAGTATTCCGAACACTAATCTGAGTTTCTTCTTCACAGGGTCTGGTCGCTACGAGAATGCACGCCGCACCAGCACTCAACCGACTTTTATCGGCACCGACATTCCGCTGCCGCTCGATATCCAGGCGCCGAACGCCAAGGTGGATCTGCGTCTCGGAATCGGCAGCGAGGACGGTCGTTGGACCATTGAGGGGTGGGTGAACAACCTCACCGACAACGTCACCCGCAATGTGACGTTCAACATTCCTCTGCGCGGCGGCAGCTTCTTGCTGGAGCCATTTGGCGGCGACGGCGCGGCGGCCCAGGCCCGCGGCTCCTTTATTCAGGATCCGCGCACCTTCGGCGTCACCGTGCGCACCGAATTCTGATCCGTATGCCTCGCGGATC
>CAZQZC010000095.1:0-9614 GCA_964597685.1 uncultured Hyphomonadaceae bacterium
CGCTCTTTCCCAGATTTGTGCCTGCAGTCTGGAGACGAGCTCCTGAGGGGTTCCGGTAGAGGCGAGCCTGCCCTTATTCATAATCGCCTTTTGCGGGCAGAGGTCCCAAACATCAGAGACGATGTGGGTTGAGAGGATAACCAATCGGTCACGGCTTATACTGTTGAGGAGTGCGTTGAACCGGCCTCGCTCCAGCGGATCGAGACCAGCAGTCGGCTCGTCCACAATAATGAGCTTGGGATTTCCAATCAGCGCCTGTGCAATGCCAAAGCGTTGGCGCATGCCGCCAGAATATTGGCTAACGGCCTTCTTGCGATCAGAATATAGGTTCACTTGCTCCAGAAGGTGCGAGACCGCTTCCCGACGCGGTCTCGTCTTCGTCATCCCCTTCAAGAGCGCGAGATAAGAGAGGAGGCTTTCTCCGGATATCCCGGGATAAACGCCAAAATCCTGCGGCAAGTAACCCAGCAGATTGCGAACACGCTGGGGCTCCTTCAGGACATCGATGTCCCCGAAGGTTACGCTGCCGCTGTCAGCCTCCTGAAGCGTTGCAATCGTACGCATGAAGGTCGATTTCCCAGCGCCATTCGGGCCAAGCAGGCCAAACATGCCCGGATTGATTGTCAGGCTGACGCCATCAAGTGCGCGCACGCCATTTCCATAGACCTTTGTCAGGTCCCGAATAACCAGATCCATGACCGCCGCTCCTATCGGGTACGGGAGACGACAGCGCCCGACTGGCGCAGGGCGTCGAGGGCTTCTTCCTGCAAGTCTTGCAATTGGCCGTCGCTAATCTCGCGATGGCCTTCGGGGATTTCGAACAGAGACAAGTCTGTCTCTGTGCTTTCGATGGCGGCAGCAGAGTAGCGCCAGAAATCTTCGCCGATCTTGAGCTCTAGAACCGCCCCCGGCAGACCTTTTAGTGGGAAAGGGGAAAGGCCCGCGGGGAGGGCGTCCGTATACCAGATATTTGTTGCGCGCTCTTCGCCATTAACAGTCACGGAGCCGGTCAGCTCTCGCGCCTCATAGCCGAGAATTGCGCGCACGTTGCCCGTTTGCGTAAATCCGTCCAGTTCAGCCAGATCAGAGCGATTGGCGAACTTGAATCCTGCGAGTTCGCCCACGCGGATCTGCTCTCCGACCCCGAGGTCCACAATCGTAACGTCGCCGTTTGACCCAATGCGAATCTGGACGGTCTGATCGGACGGATCCGCCGGCAGCGTTCTAAGACTGAACCTGTCGCCGGCGAACGCCGCCTCTATTCGAACTGTCCGCTCCTTGGGGACGAGGGCTTTCAGCGCGGCCTGATCTGGCGACAGAGCGGCGTGGAGATTGATCGTCTGATCATAAATTATTTTGCCTTGGTCTTCCGTCTCCTGCGCCAAGCCGGAGAGTGGCGTCAGCGCCACGCAGGCGGTCAGAAAACGCAGTTTCAGGATTGAAAGCGATGCTTGAGCAAGACCGGTCATCATAAGACTCCTCGTTTACGATGAGGGGTCTAGACGGGAAACGACGCCTGCATTTGTCGCCAATATGTCTCTTGTATCAGCTTCGTGTCACAGGGTCGGAAGCGTTAGAATGGCCGCCACGCGATCAGGCGGACGGTTCTCAAGACGAAGCGCGCCGCCATGGTGCCTGGCGATGTCGCTGGCGATGGCCAGTCCCAGCCCCGTTCCACCGGTGTTCCGGCTGCGTGATTTCTCTCCCCGTTCAAAGGGTGCGAGCAGTCGGGTCAGATCGCCATCACAAAAGGGGCGGGCGGTATTGCTCACGGTGACAACAGCCTGAGCTGCATCAGTCGAAAGCTCGACCTGAGTGTCTGAACCATAGATTTGGGCGTTGTCGATGAGATTGGCGACGGCGCGTCTTAGCGCCAGACGGTCGCCAAGGATTTTCACGGGTGTGTCCGGCACTCGAAACGTGATCGGGGCGTTCAGGGCCATTTCGTCGACGACCTGGATAAGGACCTCATTGAGATCAAGTTCGACCTCAGCCGACCTGGCGTCGCCGCCGCGCGCATAGGTCATCATTTCCTGGATCATCGCTTCCATGCGGGCGATGTCGTCCGCCATCTTGTCTCTTTGTGTTTCGGAGACAGCCGTCTCGATGCGGACCCTGAGGCCTGTCAGCGGCGTTCTGAGATCATGTGCAAGCGCGGCGACCAGGCGCGATCTCTTGCCGGCTTCTTCGCTTAGACGTTTGTGCATGTTTTGGAGAGCCGCTGCGGCTGATCGAAGCTCCTGGGACCCGGAAAGACCGTCTGCCGACAGGGGTTTATCGAGCTGAGAATCATCAGCGAGTCGCGCTAGGTTGCGCAATGGCGCAGACAATTGCCGGGCGGCGAACCACCCCATTGGAATCAGAACCACAGCGCTCAAGACAAACGCCAGAAGGACCTGCATGCGCCAGCCTGTCAAAACCGGACCGCTCCGGGTGACAGTTCTCCAATTGCCGTCGCTACGCTTCACCGCAGCCGTCAAGAGCGTCGAAAGTTCGATGTCGGTCAGTAGGGAAAAAAGCGGATCGACGCGACCTGGTTCAGCGTCGACGCCGTCAATACCAGGTTCCGCTTGCAAGAACCGACCAACCATTTCTTGAAGCGTCTTCGCGTCGTCGCCTTCGACCATTATGGGCGCGCGTACGACCAGGTCAGACTGCTGCTCGTCGGGTTTCAGTGTTGGCTGCACGCCTTCGAGCGAACCCGCTGCGACCGTGACCTGCGTGAAGACTTCACTCGGTCTGCCGACAACAATTATCTCATCGCGCGGGTGGTCGAGGAGGTTGGAGAGTATGATTTCGAAGAGATGCTGGCGCTCGAGGTTCGAGCCTTCATCCAAGTCCGGAGCGTTTTGCCTGACGCGATAGCGCAACCCTTGGGATCTTGCTGTATCAGGCGCGGCGAGGGCGTCGGCGATCTGTCTCAAACTGACCGGTCTGATCTCTGGCGTCGGGACAAACAAGACAACCGTGAACGTGATGACCAGAACAATGCCCACGGTCGCCATGAGTGTCGCGAGCATCTGAGCCAGCGCTGATCGGAAGACACTCATGTGCGCTTGTCGTCCGCTCTGAAACGGTAACCGAGGCCGCGAACGGTTTCGATAAATTTGACGCCGTCCCGACCGAGTTTTGCGCGTAGACGGCTGATGGCGAGGTCAATGCTGCGATCAAAACTGTCTGCGGTGTCGCCGCGGGTCAGATCCAGTAACATGTCGCGGCTCAAGACGCGCCCAGGCCGTTCGGCCAAGACCTGCAAGAGCTGGATTTCGTTTACGGTCAGCACAACAGGGTCGCCTTCGGGATCGAGCAGACGATGCTCCTCCGGATAGAGCGTCCACTGCCCAAAACCTATGTGCGAGGTCGCCGGCGCCGCATCTCCGTCTATTGGGGTCGTTTCGAAGCGTGCCTGAAGGCGCAGCAAAGCGCGTATGCGTGCAAGCAATTCCCGGGGCTCGAAGGGTTTTGGAAGATAATCGCAAGCGCCTGCTTCCAGCCCCGCGACCCGATCTATCACATCGCTCATGGCCGACAGGATCAGAATGGGCGGACACCTGTCAGACAGCCTTCGACAGGCGGAGAGGCCGTCTTCTCCGGGCATCATGAGATCCAGAATGATCAAATCCCAGGGGCTGTCCGTCAGCAGCTTCTGCATGACGGGCACATTCTCAGCCGTTCCCACGACATAACCATGTGTCCCGAGATACTCAGACACGGCGTCACGGATTGAGGCGTCGTCATCGACCAACAACAGTCTCGCGCGCTGGTCGCCTTCGTGATCAGAGATCTGGTTCGGCGAGAGAAGGGGCGGGTGAGGCATGTGTTGTGAACAAAGGCTGAGTTGCAAAACGCACCGACATAGAGGGCCTTTGTATCAGCTTTGTTTCTGACGTTTGCCCAGAGAAGCGCCACAGCGAACGCGCATAATCGATATTATGGGAAATTATGGATCGCCTTTGTAGGGCAAGGTGATCTGGAGCCCGTCATAGCCAGGCTCGACGCCCTCAGGCAGCTCTCGTACAAGCGTGGCGTAATCCATGTCGACATGGAGGTTCGTGAGGATCGCCCGCTTTGGTTTCAGCGCGCTGATCCAGCCGAGCGCCCTCTCGAGATTGGCATGCGTCGGATGCGGCGTGTAACGCAGCGCGTCGACGATGAAGACGTCCAGTTCGGCAAGCTGATCCAGGCTGTCGTCCGGCAGGTCTACGACATCGTTGCAATAGGCCAAGTCCCCAATCCGAAACCCAAGCGAGCGGATCGGCCCATGGTCTTGGTCCAAGGGCGACAGGGTCACAGCGCCGCCGGCGCCCTCGAGCGTCAGCGGACGTCCCGCCTCCAACGCGCCTTCCCGATGGTCGAGGATGGAGGGGTATCCCTTCGATCCTTCAAAGCAATACGCGAACTTCCGGGTCAGCGTCCCGGCTGTCTCGGCGCTCATGTAAACGGGCATGCGGCGACGGTGGCGCAGGACCAGCGCCCGCAGATCGTCCAGGCCGTGGGTCTGATCCGCGTGGTCGTGGGAGATCACGACCGCGTCCAAATGGTCCACGTCGTGGGCGAGCAATTGCTCCCGCATGTCGGGCGACGTGTCGATCAGGATACGCGTCGGCGCGGCCGCATCGGCGCCAAAGCGCTCGATCAAGGCCGAGCATCTTAGACGCCGGTTTCGCGGCTCTTCCGGATCGCAGACGCCCCAATCGCCGCCGATCCGCGGAACGCCGCCTGACGACCCGGCGCCCAAAAGCGTAAAGACGAGCCGGCCCGTCATCCAGCGACCTTGCTGAAGAGCCTCACCGCATTGTCCTCCGTCAACGCCGCCGCCTCGTCCACGGAGAGGCCGCGCAGCTCCGCAAAGGCGCGGCAGACGTCGACCAAGTATGCGGGTTCGTTGCGCCGCCCCCGATGCGGCACAGGCGCAAGATAAGGGCAATCGGTTTCGAGGATGATCCGATCGAGCGGGATCTGAGAGATCACCTCGCGCACGTCCCGGGCGCTCTTGAACGACAGAATGCCCGAGACTGACACATAGGCCCCGAGCGCAAGGGCGCGCTCCGCCAGGTCAATGCCGCCCGTATAACAGTGCAGAAGCGGCCGGAACGGCGCTTCGCCATGGGCGGTCTCCAGTATTTCGGCCATCATGGCGTCGGCTTCGCGCGTATGCAGGATCAACGGCAAGCCCGTCGCCTGGGCCGCCGCGATATGTGTGTTCAGGCTTCTGACTTGGTCGGCTTCAGGGCTGTATCCGTAATGGAAGTCGAGCCCCGTTTCACCGATCGCGACCACTTTGGAGTCCGCTGCGGCGTCTATGAGCGTTTCAGAACGGAGGTCTGGAAAGTCCTTGGCGTGATGCGGATGAACGCCAGCAGAGCACCACACATCGTCATGCTGGCCTGCAATGTTCCGGATCGCCTCAAAATTGTCGAGCCGGTCGCAGATCGCCAGGAAACGCGTCACAGAGGCCTCTCGGGCGCGCTCCAGCGTCTCGTCGAGATCGTCGGCGAAGGTGTCGCCGTGCAAATTCACATGCGTGTCGAACATTGTGCAGGCCCGTTAGCGCGCCTGGGCGGCTTTCTGAAGCCCTTCAACCAGTTTAGCTGCGGCTTGAGCCCGGCTCATGGCGAGGTTCGACGTCTCCGCCGACAAGGCCGCCAAGTCCAGATACGCTTTGGCGTAGCGCGGATCCGCCTCCGCTTTCGCAGCGATCCATGCCAGCGATTTGGCCGCAAGCGCCTCGAACGCGTCTTCATCGGCGCCGCCGAAGCGGATAAATCCCGAAACAGCCGCCGCGCCAGGTCGCGGCAAGCTCCGCAGCAGCGTTTCCGCAGCGTTGGCCGCAGAGGCCGCCGACGGCGTCGACAATCGCAAGATCTGACCCGGTTGCCCAGGAAACAGATCGCGCACCGCGGCAATGTCGCGATCGCCCGCCTGCGCGGCCAGAACCTGATCGGTGTCGGTCGCCGATAAGGGCGACAGCCGCAATGTGCGACACCGGGATCGGATTGTCGGCAGAACTTGGCGTCCCCTGTGGGAGATCAGAAACAGGACGGACTTTGGCGGCGGCTCCTCGAGGGTTTTCAAAAGGGCGTTTGCGCCGAAGCGATTCAGCTCATCAAGGGAGTCGATCACGCCGACCCGCCAACCGCCGAGCGCAGGACGAAGCGCAAAGAAGGCGTTCAGATCGCGGATGTCGTCGACCGGAATATCCTGGGGGCGTTTCCCTTTTTCGTCGGGTCGCCGATGGATCCATCGCAAATCTGGATGCGCCGAAGCGAGCAGCTTTTGAACCACGGGATCGTCGACAGTCGCATCGGGCCCAGCCGCGCCCAGAAGCGCCCCCGCCAGGCGTTTCGCCAGCGTCGCCTTGCCAATGCCCAGAGGTCCTTCGACCAGCCATCCATGGTGCAGTGTTCCGCCTTCAAAGGCGGTGAGGAACGCCGTCTCGGCCTCCGAGTGCCCAACCAAAGGCCAGGCGGCGCTCATCGATAGACGCCCAAACGCGATCGGATCGCCGCATCTGCGGCGTCCAGACAGGCTTCGGGCGCCGCCAAGGCGTTCAGCACGGCCACGCGCGCAGGCTCGGCTTCCGCAATCCTCAGAAACTCAGCTCTTACAGCGCGGTGAAAGTCCAGTCCCCGGCGCTCGAAGACATCGTCGTCGCCACGCTTCCGACGTCGTTCCGCAACGTCCTCCGGCGCCGCGTCAAGCAGCAGGGTCAAGTCCGGACGCGTATCGCCGACAACCATGTCCTGAAGCTGCTGCAACGCAAGCGCCGAAACGCCGCCGCCCGCCGACTGATAGGCGATGGTCGAGTCCATAAAGCGGTCGCACAGGACAATGGCGCCGTTCGCGAGCGCCGGTCGGATGACCGCGTCCAAATGCTCGGCCCGCGCCGCATTCATCAAAAGCGCTTCGGCGAGCGGGCTCCAGCTTGCGTCATCTCCGGGGTTCAGGACCAGCGTACGGACTTTATCCGCCAAGGGCGTGCCGCCAGGCTCGCGCGTTGAGATCACCTGCTTGCCAGACGTTGCCAGTCGGGCCTGAAGCGCTTCGATGAGCGTCGATTTGCCGACGCCCTCGCCGCCCTCCAACGTGATCAGGACGCCAGGATCAGGACTCGTCATCGCCGCCCGCCAGGGTCAAGCGCAAGCCTTCAGCGACCCGGCCGAAGAAGTCGAGCGGCTGAACATCATCCATGGCGACAAGCGGCGCACGAACCGGGGCGCGTCCGGGAACCGTCACCACCAATTCAGCAATTGTGTCGCCTGATGCAATCGGCGCTTCGAGCGACGCGTCATAGACGATCTCAAACACGGCTTGCTCCAAAGCGCGTTTGTGGGCCGTAACGGAAACCGGTTCGGCCAGCGCGACCCGGACCTCTGTCTGATCTCCAAGCCAGACGTCGATCCGCCCAAGCGCGTCGCCGTCGGGGCGAATTGTCTTTGTTTCAAAACTCGAAAAGGCGAGCCGCATCAGCCGCTCCGCCTCGCGCGCGCGCGCCGCTTCGCTGTCCATGCCATTCAGGACGACGATCCGCCGAACGCCGTCGCGCTCGGCCGACGCCGTCAATCCATAGCCGGACACTTCCAGATGCCCGGTTTTCAGTCCGTCGGCGCCGTCGAAAGAGCCCAGCAACGGATTGCGGTTGGGCTGAGAAATGCCGCGCCACTCATAGGAGGGTTGAGCGTAGAGCCGATAAAGATCTGGAAAATCATTGATCTGAAACGCGGCGAGACGCGCCAAGTCCGCCGCGGAGATGCGATGAGCTTCGCCATACAATCCCGTCGCATTCTCGAATGTCGCGCTTGTCAGCCCCATATCCATGGCGAGGGCCGTCATCTCGCGCGCGAAGGCGTCCTCAGAGCCGGACAACCCTTCGGCCAACACGATGCAAGCGTCATTGCCCGAGAGCACAATGACGCCCCTGAGAAGCTCCGCAACGGTCGGGGCGTCGCCAATGCCGAGGCCCATCGTCGAGCCGCCGGACGCCCATCCGCCTTCGCGCCAAGCCCGCTCGCTGGTCGTGAAGCGATCCTCAAGCGAGACCTCGCCACGCTGTATCCGGTCGAAGACCACTTGGGCCGTCATCATCTTCGTCATCGAGGCCGGGATCATCGGCGCGTCGCCGTTCTTGGAGAACAGGATTTCTCCCGTCTCGTAGTCCAGGATCACGGCATGGCTGGCCTCCGTCTCGATCAGGGGCGCCTGCGCGTGGGCGTTCAGCGCGGCGAGGACAGAAACCAGAAAAACCAGAAGCGAGCGCACGATGAACCACCTTCTCATCATTTAGACGTCACGCCGCTGTCGCTAGGCGATCGGTTTGACGAGAAGAGGGCCGGTTTGGGATCGACGTCAACCGAGGCCGCGTTATCGCGCTGCGACGACCAAGCCGTTCGCGATGCCCTGCTCGCGAAGATGGTCGCGCATCACCGTCGCGGCGTCGCGGCCCGAGATCGGCCCGACCATGACCCGGAAGTAGTCTGCGCCGTTGACCCGCGCGGGCACGATCTGAACCTCCAGACCCGACGAAAGCGCCGTGTGCAGACGCCGCGCATTCGAAATGTCGGAGAACGAGCCGACCTGAATGAAGTGCGGCGCCGAACGCGCAATATTGGGCGCAGGTGCGGCTGGAATAGGCGCTGGCGCGGAGGCAAGAATGGGTTCGGGCTTCCGCGTGGTCCGCGGCTTCGGCGCGACCGCCTTGGGCGCCTCAGGCTTGGCGAGCACTTGCGGCTTCGGCTCCGGCTTCGCCGAGGGAGCGGGGCCCAAATAGCGAACGCGGACCTCCGGCGCGCGGTCGCCAAATTTCAGAACATCGGCGGGGCGTTTCGACACTTCCATCAAACTATTGTTCTGAAACGGTCCGCGATCATTGACGCGAAGAACAACTTCGCGGCCGTTCTCCAAATTGGTCACCTGAACAAGGCTGGGCAGAGGCAGCGACGGATGGGCGGCCGTCATGCCAGCTTGATCGAAGATCTCTCCATTCGACGTCGGTCGGCCGTCGAAACCGTCGCCATACCGCGAGGCGACGCCTGTTTCGTCGTATCCTGGATCAGCGACCGGACGGAACAAGGCTGGCGTCTCAGAGACGCTCGGTTCGACAGCCATCGCCGCCGGAGGCTGGGTGGGATTGTCGGCGGCGGCTTCGTCCGGATAACGGAAATCGATCCGATCCGCAGTCGATAACGCGCCGGTCCCCTGCCCCGCGCCCGGCGTGTCAGCGGCGGCGGGCGCTGCGTGCAGGGCCGCGGCGATAGCGATCGCGGCGAACGAAGCCTTGGCGTGAACTGGGTTTGCGGGCGTCTTCTTCATGTCGTCCTCGTTCTGCGGTCAGGCCCCTTAGCGGAGGCCGGGCGCGTTTTGCGCAACTGGAGCGACCCTAACCGAACATGCCAAATGTCCGATGAACGCCGCGCACGATTTCGCGCGCTTGTGTTCACGATCAACTAAGGTTTCGAGACTGCTTTTCAGGCGAAATGAAGGCGGGGCTTGCCATCCCTCGTCCGGGCGGCGACATAGCGCCCTCTGGGCAGGTGGCAGAGTGGTTGAATGCGGCGGTCTTGAAAACCGTTGAACGTGCGAGCGTTCCGGGGGTTCGAATCCCTCCCTGCCCGCCA
>CAZQZC010000096.1:0-9611 GCA_964597685.1 uncultured Hyphomonadaceae bacterium
AAGGCCGCGCGCGAAGCCGGCGTCGACATTGTCGCCGCCTCGTCCCTCGCGGCGGGACATTTGACCCTGGTGCCTGAGCTAAAGCGCGCGCTCGGCAACGAAGGCGCGGCAGCCACCCGCATCATGGTGGGCGGGGTTATCCCGCCCCAGGACTTCGACGCGCTGCGCGCCGCCGGCGCGGCTGCGATCTTCCCACCGGGCACTGTGATCACCGAGGCGGCCGCCGCGATGCTGGACGCGTTGGAAGACGGCCCTGCCGGACAAGCGGCGGAGTAACCGACGCAATTGATAGGAGACGGGCCGATGCCGGATTGGATGACGACAGGGCGCAACGCGGTCATCACAGGCCGACCGAACTTGGGAACCAAGACCGGCTTGACCAAGACGGATACTCTAGACGCCCCTTTCCCTCTCGCCAGGTCTGCGGCCAACCTGCTTTGAAACACAGGAGGACGCCTATGGACGATTACACCGATTACGACGCGCTTGGCCTGGCTGATCTAGTCGCAAAGGGCGAGACGTCGCCGAGCGAGCTTCTCGAAGCAGCCTTAGTCCGCGCCGAGGCCGCTCAGGATCAACTCAATTGCTTCTCGGCGCTGTTTCCCGAGATCGGCAGAGCGCAAATCGAGGCCGGCCTGCCGGAAGGGCCGTTCAAAGGGGTCCCATTCGCGACCAAGGATCTCGGCGTGGAGATTGCCGGCGCGCCGATCACCAACGGATCTGTCGCTTGTAAGGGCCACGTCGCGGCGCGCGACACCACGCTCGCGGCCCGGTATCGCGCGACCGGCCTGGTTTTCTTCGGACAAACAACCAGCCCAGAGAATGGGCTGACGACGACCACCGAAAGCGCGCTTTATGGCCAAACGCGCAATCCTTGGGATCTGTCGCGGACGTCGGGCGGTTCGTCTGGTGGCGCATCGGCCTGCGTCTCCTCCGGTGTGATCCCCCTCGCCCAGGCGAGCGACGGCGGCGGGTCGATCCGCATTCCGGCGGCCTGCACAGGCCTCTTCGGCATGAAGCCGTCACGCGGACGCATCCCCATGGGCCCCGAACGCACAGAAAGCTGGAACGGCCTCTCCACGATCCATGCCGTCAGCCGTTCAGTGCGCGATAACGCCGCCCTTATGGACGCCACGGCGGGTCCTGAGACCGGCCAGCGTTATCACTGCCCGCCGCCAGCAAGCAGTTTCCTCGCCGCGCTCGAGCGCGACCCCGCGCCTTTACGCATTGGCGTGTGGGCGACCGCACCGAACGGCGTGGCGCCAGACCCCGATGCCCGCGAAGGGCTCGAAGCGACCATGAAATTGCTCGAGGAACTGGGCCACATCGTTGACGACGCCGATCCAGGCCTCGACGGGGATGCGCTGGAAAAGGGGATGCTGATGGTCGTCTCCGCCCATACCGCCGCCTTCGCTGCAGCGCGCGAAGCTGATCTTGGCCGCTCGTTGCGCGACGACGAGTTAGAACCTGTCACACGTCGGATGGTTGAGCTCGGCAAGACTGTGCCTATGGTCGAATTGGTCGACGCCGACGCCGCGTTCCAACGGGCCGCGATCACGTTCGAGTCTTGGATGAATACAGGCCGCTACGACGTCGTCCTCTCCCCCACCTTGTCGCGCAAGCCAGACCTGCTTGGAACGCTGAGCCTAAGCCCAACGGATTTCGATGCATACGCCGGGGCTGTCCAATCCTTCGCGCCGCATTGCGCCGCGTACAATCAAATGGGTCTGCCCGCCATGTCTGCGCCACTTCACTGGACGGACGACGGCATCCCGATCGGAATGATGTTTGGCGCGCGGTACGGGCGCGAAGACCTGCTCTACGCCCTCGCCGGCCAACTTGAACGCGCCCAGCCTTGGAGCGGAAAGCGCCCGCCCGTCTTCGTCGGCTAGTCTGGGTGTCGAAAACAACACCCCTTCGCCGCGCCGCTGGCTGGATCGGCGCTTCGACGCTCATTGTCGTCGCGTCGGCCTGGTTGTCTCGGATCCACTGGGTGTTCGACGTTGTCGGGCAGGCTCTGCTTCCGACGCTTTGTCTGGCGGGGACGACTTTGATCGTCGCCGCTGCGATGCAGGATCGCAAACGCCTCGTCGCGCCAGGCCTCGCCGTCCTCGCGGCGTTGCCACTGCTCGGCGGCGATCAAACAGGAGGTCCCGCCGGCATCGACGTTTATCAACATAATGTTTGGGTTCGGAATCCAGATCCAGCTCGTATCAGAACAGCTGTTGGATACTACGACCCGGATATCGCCGTGCTCTTGGAAGCCAGGTTGGCGAACATAGACGAGGATTTATCCAGCCTCAGCGCGTCGTATCCTTATCAAGTCAAGGAGGCGCGCGATGAAACTCGATTTGGCCTACGCCTTCTGTCAAAGCATCGAATTCTCAAGAGCGAGTTGTCGCGAACCGCCGTCGGCATGTCCTGGCTCTATGCAACGCTTGACGGGCCCGACGGCGCGTTTGACGTCGCAGTCGCCCACCTGACGCGGCCCTGGCCGTTCGATGATCCGGACCGGCAAATCGCCCAACTTGACGAACTTCAAGGCATCATTTCCCGACGACGGGGCGATCGCCCCCTGCTCCTTGTTGGTGATTTCAACTCGGCGCCGTGGGCGCGCTTGGCGGCCCGGCTTAACGCGCGGCTCGGCTTAACGGCCGCGCGATCCGGCCTCGCGGGCACCTGGCCCGGACGCATCCCAAGCCCAAGGAGCGCAGAGACGCTTGCGATCCCCACCGTGCTGAGCATTCCCATAGACTTGCAATTTTCATCGGAAGGCGCTCGGATTTCAAATCGGCGCGTGCGCGCCGCCTATGGCTCAGACCATCGCGCCGTGACATTTACCTTCCATATGACGGACGAGGCGACCCAATGAGCGTGTTCACGGCGAGAGCAGGCGGATGCCATTGCGGCGCCGTTCGGTTCGAAGTCGACCTGCCGGACGCGATCGAGGCAGAGAATTGCAATTGCTCGATTTGCGCCATGTCTGGAAACATACACGTGATCGTTCCGGCGAGCCGGTTCCGCCTCGTCTGTGGCGAAGACATGCTCACGCGCTACACGTTCGACACCGGCGCAGCCCAACACCTGTTTTGCAAGGCCTGTGGCGTGAAGAGCTACTACATCCCGCGCTCCAATCCTGACGGCGTCGCCGTGACCTACCGCTGCTTGGACGATTGGCGCGATCTCGACGTCACAATCAATGATTTCGACGGCGTCGATTGGGAGGCGAACGCCGCCGCACTCGCCCATAAATCAAAGGATTGAGCGATTACTCCGCGCGGCGGGGAAAGCGTCGACGGCCGCGCCGGTCGCCGGACTCAATTGCGTCAATCAGCATTTGACGACGCGCCTCGGGCAGTTTCGCCAATCCACGCGATAAAGCGACTTGTATCTTCTTCTTCAGCGCGCGGTCGGCGGCCTCGACCTGTTCAAAGGCTGCGTCGACAACTGACTGGTTTTCGGGGTCGGACACCATGGCGAGGACCAGTTCGCGACGCGCCTCCGCCAAAGCGTCGCGCTCCGATCGCGTGCCTACCCAAGCATCGCGCAAGTCCCGCCGGATGGCGCGACGCTCCCGGGGCGGGGCCGCCCTGATAATGCCTTGCGCGAGCAATTCTTCAGGCGCTCGCGCCTGCGGCGGCGGACCGCCTGCCCCTCCACGTGGACCGGCGGCCGCCATGCCGAGAACCAATCCGGCCAGCAGGCCGTTCAAAATAATCGACCCAATGAGCCAAACGGGCAGCCGCCGTCTCGGGGGAGCGGGCGTGGCGTTCATCCGTCGAGATCTCCGAGCTCAAAGTCTGCGCCTGACTCAAACATCGCGAAGAGCGCGGCTTCAGCCTCATACTGCGCCGTTGCCGCCGTCGCCATGCCGCCATACCCCGCAGCCATGCCGAACATGGTCGATGCGATCGCAGCGGCTGCGGGCCATTTGCGCCCCTGAGGCAGCACCAAGGACGCAAGACGCGCACCGAATGGCGGCTTGATCGCTGAGCGCTGCGGACCATCCGCCATTATTGAGTCGAACAGACGCTGCGGCGGCTCTGGCGCGCCCAGCTCTCCAAGCGCCGCGTCCAATCGCTGCGCATCCGCGAGTGCAGCCGCGAACGCTTCGGGCGTCGCTTCAATCGCCGCGCGTCCAGTGTCCTGAACGGCTTCCGGCCAGAGGTCGATATCGGCCCCATAGGCGTCGATCAGCTCGAGCACCTTCTCAATCGTCACTGGATCCGATGTCATGTCGATAGCTCCAATTCCACCGCGAGTTTCTGACGAAGCGCGCGCCTCGCCCGCGCCAAGAGGCTTTCCAGCGCCTCCACACTAACCTCGAGTATGGCGGCGGCTTCTATGTTCGTGTGGCCGTCAAGGGCGCAAAGCGTCAAGGCGGCCCGCTGGCGCTCGGGAAGATCAGCGATCGCAGCCTCGATTAGGGCCGCCCTTTGACGCCCGGATAATACCTCGTCGGGCCGCGGCGCATCGTCGATCTGCTCAGGCGGCGCGTCGGTCGGCGTCTCTCGATTTCGCCGCAGGCGATCATAGCAAAGGTTCAGCGCCACCCGATGCAGCCACGTCGACAGTTTCGCCCTCGGCTCCCAATCCGGCAGCGCCTTCCACGCGCGGATAAACGTCTCCTGCGTCACGTCTTCGGCCTCGTGCGCATCGCGAAGCATGCGCCGCGCCAAGGCATAGACGCGCGGCATATGGCGCGACACCAGCGCGCTTTGGGCGAGCCGGTCGCCAGATGCGGCGCGAGCGATTTCCTGGCCTTCGGATTGGAGCGACACAATCGGGACATAGCGGATTCGGGCCGGAGGCGCAGGGTCTGGGACCGCCTCGGAGTCGGCGGAGGGGAACGCCTCCGGCCCGCGCCGGCCTTAGCCTTTGCGGCCGCGGCGTCGACCGCCATGCGGCGGACCGGCGTTCTCGATCTCCTCTGCGCTGATGATGTCGTCGCCATTGGCGTCCAATCTGTCGAACAGAGGCGCGGCGCGGTCGGCGAATTCGTCCGCGCTCACTGCGCCGTCGCCGTTTGCGTCAAGTTCGCTGAAGCCGGCTTCGCGACGGCGGCGGCGACGCTCTTCACGCTCGGCTTCGCGGAACGCCGACATTTCGTCCAGGGTCACCAGGCCGTCAGCATCAGCGTCGGCGCGCTCGAACATCTGCGCCTGACGCGCCATCGCCTCGTCGCGGCTAATGGAGCCATCCTCATTCGTGTCGATCGACTTCAGGAATTCAGCGCCATGACCGTGGCGGCCGCCAGGACCTCCGTCGCCATGCTGGGCGACGGCGCTCAAGCCATACCCCATGCCGCCCGCTAGGGTGACGGCGACTGCGATTAGCGTTGTCTGTTTCATTTTTGTCTCCAGATCAGCAACCTCACGCATCTGGAACGGCTCACCCGACCTAATCCGTCGCTAAGGCGCCGATTTTTTTGCAGCGAATGTCGACGACCGCGCGTTTGGCGTTGGCAAGCGACACGGTAAGCGCGTTAAAATCGTTGGCGTTCGACGTTTCCACCAGACGCCGCTTGAGCCCATTCGAAGCCTCGCCGGGATCGAACGCATCGCCAACGGCCAGGCGTAGGATCTGCTGGAGCGAGGCGAACAGATCGCGCCCAGCGCGCAAATCTTCGGCGTCGGCTGCAGACAACGCGCCGCGCGTCTTCAAGAGCTCGATCGCCAAACCTGTTTCCGGTTCTAAAGCAGCCCCGTCGCCGAGCGCCAGAAGCGCGTGCTGGACGACAAATTCAAGATCGACGAGGCCGCCGGGGGCAAGCTTCAGATCCCAAAGGCCTCGCCCGGGCCGTGCGGCGGCGAGGCGTTCGCGCATGGCGAGGACGTCGGCCCTTAAGGACGCAGGATCACGCGCCGCCGCGAGCACCCGACGCGCCGCCGCCACGACCCGAGCCCCCAAATCCTCGTCCCCGGCCACGGGACGCAGCCGCGTCAGCGCCATATGCTCCCAGGTCCACGCTTCTTCCCTCTGGTAGCGATCAAAGGCCGCAAAGCGCACGGCGACGGGCCCCGCTCGGCCGGACGGGCGCAAGCGCATGTCGACGTCGTAAAGCTCCCCCTCGGCTGTCGGCGAGGACAAGCCGCTGATCAAACGCTGCGTGAAGCGCGCAAAATATTGCTGCGCGTCAACACCGTCGAAGGGTTCATAAATAACGATAAGATCGAGGTCGGAGCCCGCTGTCATGTCTCGGCCGCCGAGCCGCCCCATGGCGCAGATCACCCAATCGCCGGGGCATGGGCCAAACTTGCGGCCCATTTCGGCCTCGCCCGCGGCGGCCATCGCTTGAACCGCTTCGTCGGCGAGATCGCTCCAAGCGGCCGCAGCGTCGGCGCAGGATACGAGCCCGTGCAGCATGCGATGGCCAATCAGAAAGCTTTGCTCCCGGTGCTGTCGACGGGCCGCGTCCATTGCATCGCCGAACGCCGCGCTGGGGTCGATAATCAAGGGCTGGGGCGGCGCGCTGGACAATAAAGATTCAAGCATGTCAGGCCGACGACCAAGGGTCTCAGCGAGCCGCGGCGCCAGGGCCAACGTCAAGACGAGATCCGACATGAGCGGCGGCTCCGCCAGCAGCATAGACAGAGTTTGCACCCCGGAGCGCAGCCCCTCGAAGAATACAACGAACCGGTCAAATGCACGCTGCGCCTCACCCGTTTCGCCCATCGCCGCCAGCAGATCCGGGAGCAACGCGGTCAGAAGCTCCCGACCGCGTGTTGTTCGCGTTGCGGGGACCCGGCCTCGATGCCATTGGCGGACCGTTTCGATGACACGGGACGGCGCGCTAAAACCTAAACCCGCCAAGGTCTCAAGGGTTCCTGGATCGTCATCCACGCCCGTAAAGACGAGATTTCCAGATCGGGCGGCGGCGGCGCGACGCTCCTCGTCGGCGAACAGATCGTTATAGATCTCATGAACGGCGCGTCGCGTTTCGCGTACACCGCGATCGAACGAGGCCAAATCCTCAGCGCCGCAGAGTGCAGCGACGCGCGCGCGCGCTTCTGGGTCGTTGGGCAGCTTATGCGTCTGCTCGTCGTTCATCATCTGAAGTCGATGTTCGACGTGGCGCAGCGCCTCGTAGGCTGTGGTCAAGACATCCAACTGCTCTGCGTCGACAATTCTGGCCTTGGATAGGGCGTTTAGAGCCGAGATGGTTCCACGCTCGCGCAGCGTGATATCGCGTCCGCCTAAGATCAATTGCTGGGTTTGTGCAAAGAATTCGATCTCCCGAATGCCGCCTGGCCCAAGTTTCACGTCAGGCGCGGGATCGTGAAGATCCGCGGCGGCGCCGTGTGCATTGATTTGACGCTTGATCGCGTGGATATCCGCGATCGCCCAATAATCGAGGTGGCGGCGCCAAACGAATGGCTGAAGCGTCATGACGAAGTCGCTCGCGCAAGCGAGATCGCCGGCGCACGGCCGCGCCTTGATCCAGACCATGCGCTCCCAATTCTGCCCCACGCTTTCGTAATAAAGCTCGGCCATCCGGACCGACACCGCAGGCGGCGTTGAGCGTGGATCGGGCCTCAATCGAAGATCGGTTCGAAAGACATAACCGTCCTCGGTTCTCTGTTCCAGGGACCGCACGGCTTCACGCACCACCCGGCCAGCCGCATCCCCGGCGCTCCGCCCGCCTGCGTCGAAGCGCTCCGGATCATAGAACACGGCGATATCGATATCGCTGGAATAATTGAGCTCGAAGGCGCCCATCTTGCCGAGTGCGATGACGAATAGTCCATCGCCGGACAATTCAA
This sequence comes from uncultured Hyphomonadaceae bacterium, assembly GCA_964597685.1. Classification (GTDB taxonomy): domain Bacteria; phylum Pseudomonadota; class Alphaproteobacteria; order Caulobacterales; family Hyphomonadaceae; genus JBCBTJ01. Next base: position 7,764 of record CAZQZC010000096.1, read on the forward strand.
ACCGCTGCAACGCCGTAGCCAAGGCCGCCCCGAGCGCCTGATCCGCAAATTGGCTGAGGGCGCTGGTGATCGCTGGCAAGGACAGATGCGCCGACAGGTCTGCGGCCGTCAAAGCCAGGTGAGTGTCCGCCTTCGCGCATCTTAGCGCCCGCTCGAAATCAGATGCGCCCGATCCTTCAATGTCTGCGATTACCCGGCTTATCAGATCGGACGCGTCTTCGGCCTGGAGGCGATCAACCGTTTCGCTCCGGCGAGCAGCGAGACGTTTCAAATAAGGCGCAAAGCCGAGCGCAGCGTTGAGCGCATCGCGGGGCGTTTCGGCAAGGGGGGATACAAAAAGCACGGGGACCAGCCTAAGCCGGTCCCCGATTTAGTCGAGTTCTTGTTCGCCGAGAAAGGACTCGGCGGCGTTCGCGGATTAGGCGAGCACGTCGAACAGGAAGTCGCTCTCGGACAATCCGATCACGCCTTCGACGGTCAGCACGTTCCCATCGCCGAAATCGATCAGCGTATCGCCGTCGACTTCGCTGATGCTGAGCTCCAGGTCGCTGAAGCTCAATACGCCGAGGCCGGAGACGTCGATCGTATCTTCTCCGACGACGAAGTCGGTGATCGTGTCGGCGCCGATATCGCCCGCGAACTGGAACGTATCGAAGCCGGCGCCGCCCGTGAGCGTGTCCGCGCCGTCGCCGCCAATGATGACGTCGTCGCCGCCAGCGCCGTTCAACGTATCGTCGCCGCCGAGGCCGGAGAGAACGTTGGCGCTGCTGTTGCCCGTGAGGAAGTCGGCTTCAGTTCCCGACCCTGTGAGGTTTTCGATCTCGACCAATTGGTCGCCGTTCGACGCTGTCGCCGAGCCAGCCTCGCTGAGCACGACAACGACCCCGCCGCCGGCCACGAACAGCGCGGTATCGACACCGTCGCCGCCCACGAGGAAATCGTTGCCGCCGAAGCCGTGGAGCAAATCGTCGCCCGCGTTGCCGACCAGCGTGTTCTCTTCGTTGTTGCCGAACAAGGCGTCGTCGAAGTCCGTGCCAATGACGTTTTCAAAATCGTCCAGAGACGCTTCGCCGGTCGGAACGCCGCCCGCGGCGGGCGGCAGATCGAGCACGGCGCCGAACTCGCTCTCTTCTCCCGACGCTCCAGCGGAGTTGATATCGAGATCGACGATGACACCCGTGAACGCGCCGCCCGTTTCGTTCGGGCCCAAGGCGGAGAAATCGATCGTGTCGATGCCTGCGCCGCCGAAGAGACCGCTAGGCCCTTTGATATCGGAGGTTTCGAACACGACCGTACCCAGGACGCCCGACCCAATAATGACGGTGTCGTCGCCGCCGCCGAGATCGATCACGACTGTCTCGACAAGCGTCGTTGTCAGAGTGAAGTCATCGAACAAGGCCGCCGCCGGATCCAAAGCCGTACGAGCGATTTCCAAGCCTGTGCCGCCGGTCGACGTGATCGAGATCAGGTCAGCGCCGTCTTCCACCGGATCAACCGCAACGCTGAACGTTTCGGAGATTTCAACCGAGAGATCGATCGCCAGAGTGTCAAGGCCCGCCTGGCCGTTGATCGTGTCCGACCCGTCTCCAAGGAAGTGGAAGACAATGTCGTCGCCCGAGCCGCCAAGGATCGTATCGTCACCGGACCCGCCGATAATGAAATCGGCCCCGCCGGCGCCCTGGAGCGTGTCTGCGCCAGAGCCGCCTTCGAGCGTGTCGTCGCCGCCGCCGCCGGAGAGGACATCGTCGCCGGAGCCGCCTTGAAGCAGGTCATTGCCAGCGCCGCCGCTCAGGGCGTTCGCGCCGCCGTCGCCGATCAGCGTGTCGTCGCCGGAGCCGCCGATGACGT
>CAZQZC010000097.1:0-9590 GCA_964597685.1 uncultured Hyphomonadaceae bacterium
GAGGGAACGACCTGCCTTGCGAGCAGCGCCTACGCTGCGTCTCGCCGCGATCGGTCATCGGCGAGCGAGATCACGTGATAGGATCCAAGCGCCAGCGTCTTTTGCTTGCCGCCAAAGCGGTAGCTCAGCCGCCAAAGGCGTGAGCCGTTCGGCGTCACCATGACGAACAAACCACCACCGTCCGCGTGCTTCCTCGGTCGGTCAGCGGCCTTCAAAGACCTGATTTTCGCATCTGTCAGAGGCATTTACCGGATCTTGCCGAGCTTGCTGTTGGTATCGAACGATCAATTCAGCGCCAAAAACCGCTGGAATGCCAACAAATATACCAACAACCATTGCGGATACCAACAGACCATGGCGATCCGGGGCGGACGAACACCCCGCTAAAAGCCAGTGTTTACGGGAAAAACCGGACAATAAAAAACCCCGCCGAAACGGGGTTTGGTGCCCAGGAGAGGACTCGAACCTCCACGCCTTGCGGCACACGGACCTGAACCGTGCGCGTCTACCAATTCCGCCATCTGGGCACGTCCTCGGCAAGGGCGTCGACATAGGCGACGCGGGGCCGAGGGTCAATGTGGGAGCGTGGCAATGGACGGATTGACGAGCTTGCTGACCCGCCGCAAGCGTTTTCACCATGGAGCATGCGGCCGCCATCGAAATCGCGCTACGCGATGCTGCGGCCGTGTTCGGGCTGGCCGTGGCGAGCATCCTGAGTATCGCGCCAGATTCGCCACAGCCGTGCGGGCTACGGGCGAGGCGGTCAGTCCGCCTGCGCCTCACGCTCCGGATCGTATTTCGCAAACCAGCCCATAATGTTGTCGACCTTGGCGATCAGCCGGCTCGGCCGTGCAGCGATGGAATGCGATGCGCCGGGGATGCGGATCAATGCGGTGTCGACCCCCTGGAGCTTCAGCGCGGTGTAGAATTGTTCCGCCTCCCAGGCCGGTGTTCGGAAATCTTCCTCGCCCACCATCATCAAGGTGGGCGTGGTGACGTTTCCGGCGAACGTGATGGGCGAGCGCGCGGCGAAGGCGTCCGGGTCTTCCCACGGCAGGGCGCGGATCCAGTGGCGGGTGACGATGGGGGCGATATCTGCGGCGAGCGCCATCGTCGCCCAATTGATCACCGGCTTGATGGACGCTGCGGCGGCAAAGCGGTCCGTTTGCGTGACCGTCCAAGCCGTCAGGATTCCGCCGCCGGAGCCGCCGGTGATGAACAGGCGCGCGGGATCGACATAATCGCGGGCGATCAGCTCATCGACGACGCTCAAAAGGTCGTCCACATCTTGGCCTGGATAGTTCAGGTCAATCTCTTGCGCGAAGTCGTCGCCGTAGCCCGTGGACCCGCGCGGATTGACGTAGACCGTTACATAGCCTTCGGCGGCGAAGCGCTGGATTTCGGCTGCGAAGAACGGACCGTACATGGCGTAGGGTCCGCCGTGAATTTCGATCACCATAGGGTGGGAGCCGTCGGCCTCGAAGCCAGGCGGCAGGGCGACCCAAGCCTCGATTTCGCGACCGTCGTACGACGAAGCGACCTTCATCTCCTCAAGCGGCGCCATGTCGAGATAGGGCAGAACATCGTCGTTAAGCGCCGTCAGAACCCGCCCTTGTCCACCAAGGTTCGCCACTGCGATCTCCGCTGGTCGGTCGTTGAACCCGGCCGTGTAGGCGAGCGTCGGACGTCGGCTTTGATTGGAGATCGAGAAGCTGCCGGCCGCATAGGGGCGACCGATCGATGTTCCGCCAAGGCCTGTGGCCACGGTGTCGACCTCTCCATCGAGGGTGATTTCGACAATGTCGATTTCGCCTGCATTTTCGATTTGGGCCAACAATCCGCGGCCGTTCGGGAGCCAGACCACGGTGTCGAAAGAGCGATCGAACTCGGCGGCGAGTTCGCGGATGTTACCCCCGTCCGCGTCCATCACATAAAGATCGGTCTGCTGGTAGGCGCGCACTTCGTCGTTGTAGCCAAGGAATGCGATCCGCGACCCGTCCGGCGAGACTGCGGGCGAGCTGTCGGGTCCGTCTCGGGACGTCAACGCGGTCCGCGAGAGGTCAGACAGCTCAACCGCATAGATTTCGCTCTCGATGAGGTCGAGTTCACGGTCCTCGGCATCGTTGCCGACAACCAAAAGCGTATCTGCGTCCAGCCATTCCGGCGATCCGAAATCCGCTTCTCCGTCCGTCACGCGCCGGGGCGAACCGCCGTCGGCCGACAGGGTGAACACATGGTCGGCGCCCTCTTTCAGGTAGCCCCGTCCGTCGAACCGGAATTGCAGATCGTCAAACACGCGAACCGGCGGCGACCACGTGGCGCCGTCGGGCGCCTTGGGGGGCTTGGCGAAGCTCGGCGCGTTTGCGGGCTCGAACATGGTGAACGCAATGCTCTGCCCGTCGGGCGACCAGGCCGCTTGCCGCGGCGCTTGCTCGAACTGGGCGAGGGAGAAATCCTTCCGATCGTCCAGGAACAGAACCCGCAATTCCGGCTTGCCGTCTGCGGAGGTCGTGTACAACAGGCGCGAGCCGTCTGGCGACCAACGCGGCGCCCCGGCCGACGCGCCGCCGGCGATCAGCGGGCGATGTGCGCCGCTGTCGAGATCAAGCGTCCACAAATCGCCGCGGACCTGATCCGTCAGCCGGTCCATGGAGCGGCGGACATAGACCAATGTCGATCCATCCGGAGAGATTTGCGGGTCGGAGGCGAATTCCAGGTCGAACACGCGTTCGGCGGTGAAGGTTGCCTGATCGGCATGCTCTGCGGTCGCGCTTGCCGATGCGATCGCAAGCAGGGCGGCGCTGGTGGCGAGTTTGACGTTCATTTGGGGCTCCAATTTGTTGTTCGAAATTTTTGACTAATCGCCCCCGCGGTACTTGCCGCGCTCGGCTTCGCCCCCCGGTTGAAGCGGACGATGGCGATACGCTCCGCCGTTTCGATCGACACCACGTCCGTCACGGCGTCACGACATTGAACCAGAAGGGCGGCGTCTCGAGCGCCAACAGGAATGCGGCCGCCGCCGTCAGGTCGCCGTCGATGGCGAGGTCGCCCGATGCGGCAAGCTCTCCAAATTGGGCTTGGCGGGCTAAAAGCCGATTGAAGGCCTCGCGCGTCAGGGTGATCGTCGCCGCCGCGTCGCTGTCGCCGTCGTCTGCGCGGGGGATAACGACCGCCTCGCCCACCAAGACGGCGACGGATTCGTTTGTGTCGCTGAAGACGAAATTGAGACTGAAAGGATCGCGTGTGAGCTTCTCCGGGTCGTAACGCGCGGCCATGGCGTCAAAGAGTTGAGCTGTCGGCACGGCGCGCAGGAAGTCGATATTGGCCGTGTTGATGTCGTCGACATCCGGCGGGCCAATGCGCAATTCTTGGGCGGCCGACAGAAAATAGCTTCGCCACGCGCCGGATTCCGCCTGAAAGCCCAATTGCTCATACGTCGCCGCCAGCCAATCGCGGGCGATTGCATTGTCTGGATCGTCGAAGACGATGTGATTAAACACGGTTGCGGCCCAACGGTAGTCGCCAGCCTCGAACGCCTCGACGCCTGTCTGCAGCGCCGCGTCCGCTCCGCCCATGGCGGCGACATACTTCGCCGCCTCCGCTTCCGGAGGCAGTGAGACATAATCCGCCGGCACACCGCCCCACCAGCCGAAATAGCGCTGGTACACCGCCTTGGAATTGTGGCTCAGCGTCCCATAATATCCGCGCGTGGCGAAATCGGAGCCTTGGATCGCCGGTTCGGCGAGGTCTTCGGCCACTTCCACCAGCGTGCCGCCGGCGTTTGCCCGTCGCAGAGTTTGATCATGCACATAGCGGTAGATGTCGCGCTGGGTCGCCAGGAAGTCTGTGACATTCTCCTGTCCCCAAGTCGGCCAGTGGTGTGAGGCGAAGACGACGTCGGCTTTGTCGCCATAATTGGCCAGTGTCCAATCGATCACTTGGCTCCACCGCAAGGCGTCGCGCACCACGGCGCCGCGGGGCGTGAGGACGTTGTGAAACGTCGCTGTCGCCACTTCCGCGGTGCAGAGCGCCCGTTTTTCCGGCAGGTAGAACATGAATTCCGCCGGCGCTTCGGTGCCTTCGGCGTCAATGAATTCGAACGTGACGCCGTCGATTATGCGGGTCGCCGTCGGGCCTGGAATCTCCTCCGTCGGCAGGACGAGGCCGATCGTGCCTTGCGGCAGGCCGGGCCCCAGGCCCGAGCCGACATGGGTCGTCTCGGAGCGTGGGAGCGCGTTTCCGAACATCAGGACGGCGCGACGGGACATATGGTTGCCGGCGATGAGGTTCTCTCCCACCGCCGCCTCGGTGAAGCCATGCGGCGCGATCACTTGCACTCCACGCTCGGCGATGTCTTCCTCCGACACCACGCCCCGCGCGCCGCCGAAATGGTCCGCATGCGAATGGGTGTAGAGCACCGCCGTCACCGGCCGTTCGCCCAGCGTGTCGTTGACCAGCTTCAACGCCGCCGCCGCTGTCTCGCTGGTCGTCAGGGGATCGACGATGATCCAACCCGCCTCGCCGGCGATGACGCTCATAACGGAGAGGTCGTAGCCGCGCACCTGCCAAATCCCGTCGGCGACCTCGAACAGGCCGTGCTGCGCAGCCAAGACCGATTGGCGCCAGAGCGAGGGGTTCACCGTGTCCGGCGCATCGCCGGTCAGGAAGGCCTGCGCCGCAATGCTCCACACCAATCCGCCGTCGGCGTTGCGAATGGCGTCGCTTTCGATTTTCGCCAGAAAGCCCCGTGCGGCGTCGTCGAAATCGCCCGGATCGTCCAGTGGCAAGCGATCGGCGACGGCCGCATTGGCGGCCCGTGTGGCGTCCGTCGGCGATCCGGCGGCGGGTGCGTTGGGCGCCTCCGAAACCGGAGGCTCGGAACATGCAGCAAGGCCGTAAGCGGCGAAAACAGCAATCAAAGACCGCATGGACCCGACTCCCTCTTTCGCGATCACGCTACCCATTTGACTAAGAAGCGCAAATCCGGACTGCGACGGTGGGATCTGAGTTCTGTTCCATTTTGTCCTCCGACGTGGTTTTCGCCTGCGTAACGTCTGGCGACGGCAGCGCATTGACGGCGTCCGTCGCCAGCGCGCCATTGGGGGTAAGAATACGCGTTAAGGCCAAGTCGCCTGTAACGTTGACACTGGTGCGCGCCATATCCAAAAGCCTATCGATCCCCATGACCAGTGGGAGGCCTGTGAGCGGGACGCCGAAACTGGTTGCCGTCGCCGCAAGTATGGCGACGCTTGCGCCCGGGGCCGCCGGCGCGCCGATCGAGGCCCCGGTGAGAGTGGCCATGATCAGGGCGACATCGCTCGCCGACAACGTGGTTCCGGACAATTCTGCGAGAAACATCACCGCCACAGATTGGTAGAGCGCCGTACCTGCCATGTTTATCGTGGCGGCAAGGGGGATGACCGCACCGGCCAGCGTCTGCGGAGCGCTTAATTTGTCCACCGCCGTCTTCATGGTAAGGGGCATCACCGCCGCCGAGCTCGATGTTGAAAAGGCGAGCAGCTGCACGGGCAGGATGGTTTGAACGAACCGCCTGGGCGAGATGCGCCCGAAGGTCGTGGCCAGCCCCAAGTATAGCGCCAGAAGAACCGCGAGCCCCGCCAGAACGGTGGCCGCATATAGCGCGAGGTCGCCCAGGGTTTTATAGCCGCTGGCCGCCGTCGCCTCCGCGATCAGACCAAACACTGCAAGCGGCGCGAAGCGCATGGCCGTTCGGATGACGGTCATGCACACCTCAAGGATCGCCTGGGAGAAGGCTACCAGCGGACGGGTGAGCTCCCGCTTGTTCGAATTCAGCACCGCGACCCCGATGAACAATGAGAACACCACGATGGCCAGCATGTCCTGTTCAACGAGAGAGACGGTGATGTTCTGAGGGATTAGGCCTGAGATGAGATCCGGCAAGTCGCGGGCGGCCTGCTCGATCGGCTGGGGGCGTTCGAACGGCCATTGGGAGAGGTCTGGCTTCGGGCTGGGCGGCGGCGGGATGTTCTGGGTCAGGTCGCCGCCAGGCCGCAGGAGGCGCGAGAAGCTGAAGCCAATGGCGGTCGCTGCAAGCGTAGTCGCTCCGACAAACGCCGCCATGCGCCAAGCGACCTGCTTCAGCAGCATCCCGCCGCCGCTGCCAGCGATGCCGAGAATGATGGAGCTTGCCGCCAGCGGCGCGATCACCATGCCGATGAGGCCCAGGAAGATGCGTCCTGGAAGGGCCAGCCAATCGCCGGCCAGATCGGACGTCGACCGCGTGACAATGTCGAGATCCGGACCCAGCGCCACGCCGACGCCCACGCCTGCGGCGAGCGCGACGAGGACTTGCGCCCACAATTGGCTTCTGACCAGCGCGTCGAGCCGTCGCGACAGGCGGTTGAAAGGAACCCTTGGCCGGGCCATCGGTCTTTCCATAAGACGAGTGAATGGCCGCAGAATGCCGTCTCGCCCAGCGCGCCGTCAAACGGCTTCTCGCCGCATGGACACGACGGTCGGCTTGGGGCAAGCCGCTTTCATAATCGCGCTGGAGCAACATGCATGACCGAACGCCTCGTCACCGTTTTCGGCGGGTCCGGATTTATCGGCCGATACGCTGCGCGTGCGCTGGTGAAGGCTGGCTATCGCGTCCGCGTGGCCTGCCGCCGGCCGCACGTCGCTGGCGATGCGCGCTTGGCGGGGCCGCCAGGCTGGGTGGACATCGTCCAGGCCAATATCCGCGACAAGGCGTCCGTCGACCGCGCTGTCGACGGCGCCGAAGCGGTTGTGAATCTGGTCGGCATCCTGTTCGAGCGCGGCAAGCAGAGCTTCGAGGCTGCGCAGCTTGAAGGCGCGCGCAACGTCGCCGAAGCGGCTGCGGCCGCTGGCGTGAAGCGCGTTGTCCACGTCTCCGCCATCGGCGCCGATCCCGCCTCGAAATCGGCCTATGGCCGCACAAAGGGCCAGGCTGAAGCCGCCGTGCGCGAGGCGTTTCCGGACGCAGTCATTCTGAGGCCGTCGATCGTGTTCGGGCCGGAGGATCAATTCTTCAATCGGTTCGCCGACATGGCCCGGATGTCGCCGTTTTTCCCGGCCATCGGCGGCGGCAAGACCAAGCTCCAGCCGGTCTATGCGGGCGACGTCGCCGATGCGATTGCAGCGGCAATCGTCCGCGAGGACGCGCCGAGCAAAACGTATGAACTCGGCGGACCGCTCACTTATTCTTTCAACGCGCTTTACGACTTCATTTCAGAGACGATCGACCGGAAGCGCTTCAAGCTGCCGCTGCCGTTCATGGTCGCGAAAGCTGGCGGTGTGACGGCCGGCGCCTTGTTCCGTTATGTGCCGCCGCTGTCGTGGGGCTTGTTCGGCGGGCCGCCGTTGACGGGCGACCAAGTCGAGATGCTGAAGACGGACAATGTGGTCGCCGACGACGCGCTAACGCTCGCCGATCTCGGCGTAACCGAGATCGAGAGCATTGAATCCATCGTGCCGACGTATCTCTGGCGCTTCCGCACCTACGGACAATTCCACCAGCGCGAAGAGGCCTAAACGGCTTCCTAGCTGTCGCCGCCCATCTCGTTCGCTTCCGATTGAAGGTGGGTGTAGGATTCGACGCCGATGCGTTTGATCAGCTCGAACTGGGTTTCCAAATAATCGACATGCTCCTCCTCGTTGTGGAGGATCTTGCCGAATAGATCGCGAGAGACGTAATCGCGAACCTGTTCGGCGTATTCCATCGCATCACGCAGGAGCGGGACAGCATCCTGCTCAAGCGCGTAATCGGCCTTCAAGATCTCCTCAACGCTTTCGCCGATGCGCAGTTTGCCGAGGTCTTGAAGGTTCGGCAGGCCTTCGAGGAACAGGACCCGCTGGATCAGCCAATCGGCGTGCTCCATCTCCTCTATGGATTCTTTGTACTCGTACTTGCCAAGCTTCGTGACGCCCCAATCCATCAGCATCCGAGAATGCAGGAAGTACTGATTGATCGCGGTCAGCTCGTTCTTCAGAGCCGCGTTGAGAAATTCGATAACTTTGGGATCGCCTTTCATGGCCCCGCCCTCCTGAAGCTTGCATCGTGATTCGTTGACCGGAAATTATGCCCAGGTCGCTGGCGCGGCAATGCTGTGCGCGAAAAAAATTCTTTGAATATCAGGCTGTTGTTGGAAACGCGACGCAGTATCAGTCGCGATTACTCCGCCGCCATCAGCTCCCCCGCGATTTCTGTGGCGTCGAAATGGTCGGAGATGATTTCACCAATGGCAGACCGACACTTGCCGCAATTGAAGGTGCAGCCATGGTGGGCTTGGACGGCTTCGGGCTCGCGCGCGCCGGCGCTGACTGCGTCGCGGATGGCGGTTTCGTTGAGACGTCTGCAAATGCAAATGATCATGGTTCGCAATGTCGGTCGTTGCGAATGAATGTCAAGATCACGAAATCGTAACTCGCAGCGTTTCGTTGATCGCGCACGCGCCAGGGTGTATGCACACCCTGTTTGCGGAGTTTCGATGCGAGAGCTTGTCGCCAGCTGAACACTGAGCCAGGTGCGGCGCCTAACGGGCGTCCGCGAAGACACGTGTTCCAGCGACGGATCCTCCACAATGAACATTTCCAAGGCCGAGCAGCGGACGCTGCACGTCCTGACGCGCGGCGGCGCGATCCTGGTCGATAAGGACGACCGAGGCAAAATCATAGAAATCAATTGCGTCAGCCGAGAGGGGTGGACCCTCGCGGATTGCACGTTGGCGGTCTTTGCAAAGATGCGGCGGCGGGGATTGATCGCGTCGTCGGGCGGCGGTCCCTACCGGGCGACGGCGCTTGGCCGACGCGCGGTCAGGTCGCAATCTGACAATCGGGCGTAAAACTTGACGGGAGCCGGTTCGCTTGACCGGCTCCCCCGTCGCTTCTACGTCCGGCCATCGATCCTGGAGCCTGTTATGACCGATTTGTCCGCCCTCGCCGCCGAGGCCAAGGCTTGGCCGTTTGAACAAGCGCGCGCGCTGAAGAAGCGGTTGGACAACATGGCTCGCGCCGGCAAGGCGAAGGATGGACCGATACTCTTTGAAACGGGATACGGCCCCTCGGGCCTGCCGCACATCGGCACGTTTGGCGAGGTCGTGCGCACGACCATGGTGCGGCGCGCCTTTGAAGCGCTGACCGGCGGCGCCTATGAGACGAAGTTGCTCTGCGTCTCCGACGATATGGACGGGATGCGGAAAGTGCCGCCGACCGTTCCCAACCCCGAGAGCCTGGAGCCTTATCTCCAGAAGCCGTTGACCGACGCGCCGGATCCGTTCGGGACCCACGAAAGCTACGGCGCGCACATGAATGCGCGGCTGAAGAGCTTCCTCGACAGTTTCGGGTTCGAGTACGACTTCGCGTCGGCAACCGATCTCTACAAATCGGGCGCCTATGATGCGATGCTTATCCGGACCCTGGAGCGGTACGACGAGATTATGGGCGTCATGCTGCCGACCCTGGGCGAGGAGCGGCGCGCGACCTATTCGCCGGTTTTGCCGATCTCACCCACAACGGGTCGGGTGCTTTACGTCCCGATGAAGGCGGTGGACGCAGCTGCGGGGACGGTGACGTTAGAAGATGAGTATGGG
>CAZQZC010000098.1:0-9580 GCA_964597685.1 uncultured Hyphomonadaceae bacterium
GGGATGAGCGGCGGTGTCTATTGTCCGCTCATCCCGGCGCAAGCCGGGATCTCCCTCATCAGGCTCGGTTCCCGTTTCGACAAAGTCCCGGCTTTCGCCCGCTGCGGCGAAACCGGTCGACGTCTCCCCGCCCCGCCAGCCCAACGGGTCGATCAGCCAGGCCCCCAGAACAAGGCCCAAAACAGCCATGGCGACGATCAGCGCGGTGGGACCGCCTCGACCCGGCGCGCGGGGCGGCGTCGGGGCCGGCGAAGGCGGCGCGGCGCGGTCGGCTTCACGGTCCCGCGCGCGAACCTGATCGCGCACCTTCGCCGTGTGCGCCTCCAATGGTGGGAAGAGCGGCGCGGCGGTGTGCGCGGCCTGGCGGAAGGCGTTGATCGCGGCGTGGTCGTCCTGGTCGACGGCGGCCCAATCCTCCAATTGGCGTTTCCGGCGACGCGCATCGAAGGCCTGGGGCGCGTCCGGGTGGAGGTCCAGGAAGTCTGCATAGTCGCGCGGGTCGAGGCTGGTTTCGATCACGCCCCAGCGCTCGGCGGCGAGATCGGCTGTGGCCTGGCGCAGCTCGACCCCCGCCGCGGCGTCATGGGCGTGGGCCTGCGCCTCTTTCTGCAACAGTTCGGGCCGCTTCAGCGTCCGCGCCAGCGACTTCACCAGCTTGATCCAGTCCGGGTCCGAGGTGTCGCCCGCAAAATCGGCCAGGTCGATATGCTGCAGGCCGTAGAAGGCCGCCGGCACGTCGGTGAGCGGGTTGATCGGTTCGATGGCGGCGGGCACCAGCACGCCCCGGTCCTTGCCGATCAGGCATTCGGTCTTGATCCAGGGCCGGCTGAGCGCATGGGGACTCCAGAGGCCCAAGACCGCGCCGGCGGACTTGACCTCCCGGTCGAGCACGTCGGGGAAGACGTCGCCGCCATCCAGACCCTCCACGTCGAAAAAGACACTCAGGCCCAAATCTTCCAGCAGCGTCTTGATCCGTTCGGCCTTGGGCCGTTCGGTTCGCGCGTAAGAGATAAAGACATCCGCCATTTATGGCCCCCCCTGGCCCTCTCCACCCATGGTTTACCCGAACATGCGGAGGGCTCAAGCGGGCCTATTCAGCCGCGAGTGTCGCGCGCTCCGTCACGCACGCCAGCGCCGCGTCGAGGACGTCGCGGCCCGCGCCGGGTTTTGGTCCGTGTTCGGACAGGGTTCGCCGCCAGGCTCGGGCGCCGGGGCGGCCCTGGAACAGGCCGAGCATGTGGCGCGTGATGGCGTGGAGCCTCACCCCGGAGGCGAGTTGGTCGGCGATATAGGGCCGGAAGGCGGCGACGGCGGCGGCCTCGTCATGGATCAGACGAGATTGGGCGTCGATGCGGCCCGATTGGGCGCCGGCGCCGGGGATGGGACGCGCCCTATCCAACAGCGCATCGACGCCCAAAAGCAGGCCGGGGTCCTGATACGCCGCCCGGCCGAGCATGATTCCGTCGAAGGCGGTCAGATGGCGCTCGGCTGCATCCAGATCCTGGATCCCGCCATTGAGGACAATCGTCAGATCCGGCCGAGCGCGCTTCAAGGCCTCGACCAGGGCATAATCGAGCGGCGGTATATCCCTGTTTTCTTTGGGAGAAAGTCCGTTCAGCCACGCCTTGCGGGCGTGGACAATGAAGACCTCGCAGCCCGCCGCCGCGACCGTCTCCACAAAGTGCGGCAGGCGCTCGGCCGGGTCGTCGTCATCGACGCCGATGCGGCATTTGACGGTCACCGGGATGGACACGGACGCCTGCATCGCCGCGACACATTTCGCAACATTTTCAGGGTCTTGCATCAAGACCGCGCCAAAGCGCCCCGACTGCACCCGGTCCGAGGGGCAGCCGCAATTGAGGTTCACCTCGTCGTAGCCAAAGTCCTCGCCGATGCGGGCGGCCTCAGCCAGTTTGACGGGGTCCGAGCCGCCGAGCTGAAGCGCGACGGGATGCTCCAAAGCGCTGAAGCCAATCAGCTTTTCCCGGTCGCCATGACTCACAGCATCGGCGGTGACCATCTCCGTATACAGCCGCGCGCGCCGCGTCAGCGTGCGGTGGAAGGCCCGGCAATGGCGGTCCGTCCACTCCATCATGGGGGCGACTGAAAAGGCGTGGGGCGCGGTGTTCATTGTGGCGCACATAGAAACCGCGCCGGACCCTGTCGAGCCCGGCGCGGCGAAACGGCGTTCAGAGCCTTGAATCCCTTATCCGTCGAAGGCTTCCTCAAAGGGATCGATGACCACTTCGACCCGGCGATTCGCAGCCCGGCCGGCCTCGGTGGCGTTGTCAGCCACAGGTCGGGACTCGCCAAAGCCCACAGCGCTCAACCGCCGCCCGTCGACGCCCTGGCCGGCGAGGTAATTGGCGACCGACAGCGCCCGGCGCTGGGAGAGCTCCAGATTGTACTGGTCGGAGCCCGTGGAATCGGCATGGCCGTAGACGGTCACCGTGGTCGCGTCGAATTCGTCGAGCACGACGGCAACCGAGTTTAAAGTCTCATAAAAAGAAGGCTGTATGTCGGCTTGATTGACGCCGAACGTGACGTCGGACGGCATGTTCAGGAAGATGTTGTCGCCGTCCCGGCTGACCGACACGCCGCTCGATTGCAGGCGCTCGCGCAGCTTGGCTTGCTGACGATCCTGGTAGACGCCAATGCCAATGCCCGTGACGGCTCCGATCCCGGCGCCGATGGCCGCGCCCTTGCCGGCCCGATCTCCGATCACCTCGCCAAGAACGGCGCCGGCCGCCGCGCCCGCCGCCGCACCGCCCGCGCCGCTGGTCACCGTACGGCTCGCGCGGCGATCGCCGGTATACGGATTGGTCGTGCACGCAGCGCACAAAACGGCCGCCGAAGCGGCGATGATTACTCGTCTCATTGGAAACTCCCTCGATTTCCGACTCGCGGTGATGAGGCGCATTATCGGCGAGATTGTGACCACCGAATGAATGGGGACGCTCAATATTGCGAACGGTTCGCCGTGGGAGAGCGCCACCTAAGAACTCAACTGGTCAAAGCAGTTCCGCAGCGGTCTGGTGCAAAACCTCGGCGAATTCCAAGAAGCGCTGATGAAGCGGCGAGCGTTCGCGCCAAATCAGCGAGATGGTGCGTTGCGCCGATACATCGTCGATCGGGCGGAGCGACACGTCCCGATCCCGCTGGGCCTCGCGTTTGACATAGAGGCTCGGCAAAACGGCGACGCCGGCGCCCATAATCGCCATCTGACGCGTCGCATCGAGGCTGGTGCCCTGATACTCCTCGCTAACCTGTCCGCCGGCCTTGCGCGCGAGTTCGGCGATGGACTGGCTCAACCGATGGCCAGGGCCAAGCGTGAGGAGCGGGCGATCCTTCAGCTCAGACAATGGCAGCGGTGCTGACGTCTCCGACAGCGGATCATCCGGCGCGGCGCAGGCCCAGAGCCGCTCCGTAAACAAGACGACGGAACTGTGCCCTGGGTGGTCCTCCGGCGTTGAGATGATCATATCGAATTGGCCGTGCGAGAGGTGCGCCTCCAGGTCGGTCGTTTTCTCTTCACGGACCGACATTCGTAGATCTGGAAACTGCGCGTGCAGGCGTTTGGTCGCCGTTGGCAGTAAGTATGGACCAATCGACGGCAGGACGCCCAGCTTGAGACGGCCAGCGAAATCTTGCGCACCGAGGAGCGCAGCCGCCTTGAGATCTTCCACGTCGCGCAAGATCAAGCGCGCTCTCTCCACGATGTCTTGTCCCAAAGGCGTCATCAGCGCGCCGTGCCGGCCGCGCTCAATTAACGACACACCCAATTCGGCCTCAATTTCAGCGATCTGTCCCGACAAGCTCGGCTGGCTGACATGCAGACGCTTGGCCGCCTCCCCGAACCGTCCGGTGTCGGCGACAGCGACAAGATACTGAAGTTGGCGGAGCGTCGGTCTCATTGATAGCCTCAAGCTATCAAGATCCTCACAACTTTCAATTTGAATTATGTTGCGATCGCCCAATATCCCCTAGGTCATGTTGTCGGAGGCGGGAGATCCCGAAGTGATTATAAATCCAGACGCCCGCTCGGCGAGCATGTTCGACAGCGAAAGTGCGCGCCTATGACCTCATCCTCCGCCTCCAAGAGCCCCATATCCATGGCGCGCTTCTTTGCGCTGTTCTTTAGGATTCTTGCGCCTGATGGCAGCTTCTACTGGCTCGCAGTTATCTATGGCGTGGGCATTAGCCTGCTGTCGCTTGCGACGCCTATTTCCGTTCAGATGCTCATCAATACGGTGGCGAACACCGGATTGACGACGCCCTTGATCGTCCTCTCCGCCACCTTGTTCGGGCTGTTGATGATCTCGGGCTTGCTAAACGCGCTTCGGGTTCACCTGATGGAATTGTTCGGGCGTCGGTTTTACGCGCGCATGGTCGCTGAAATCACATTGCGGTCGATCTACGCTCAGAATCCGTTTTTCGACGATTCCTCTCGCGGCGCGCTGTTCAACCGGTACTTTGATATCGTCGGCGTTCAAAAGGCGGTCCCCATCCTCTTTATCGGAGGGTTCACCGTCATTTTGCAGGCCGGCGTCGGCTTCGTCCTCGTCTCGCTTTATCACCCGCTGTTTCTCGTTTTCAACTTGAGTCTTGCGGGCCTGATCTGGCTGACGTGGCTGCTTTTGGGAGCAAGCGCGATCCGCAGCGCGATCGACTTATCACACGCCAAACACCGCACCGCAGCCTGGCTGGAGACGCTCGGCGCGTCGAACGGATTCTTCAAGTCAAAGAAGCGGATTGATTTCGCGCTTGACCAGACCGACGACCACACTTGCGAGTATGTGCGGGCGCACCGGAAGCATTTCAGGCGGCACTTCGCCCAAACGCTCTCCTTTCTGTTCCTCTACGCCGCAGCGAGCGCGACGCTGCTCGGCCTTGGCGGCTGGCTGGTGATTCAGGGTCAGTTGACGCTTGGCCAGCTGGTTGCGGCCGAGCTTGTTCTATCGGCGGCGTTTTTCGGCGTTTCGCAGCTCGGAACGTATCTGAACTATTTCTACGATCTCGCCGCCGCGGTCGAGGAGCTCTCGCTGTTCTACGATGTCGAGCAGGAGACGGTCGCGGGCGACGACCCCATCGGAGCAAGCGATCACAGCTTGGTCTTCCACAGCGTGCTCGGCGAAGCGCGTGGCATGCCCGCGCGCCTTCACCTCGAAATCCCAACCGGGTCGACGGTCATGGCGTCCGCCAGCCACCACGGCGTACAACGCTTGTTCACGAACCTTCTAAAGCGGCACACACAAGCCGAAGGCGGTTTTGCAACGCTGGGCGGCATCGATCTGATGGATCTCGACGTCCATCACCTCCGCGAAACGATTTACGTCATCGATCGCGCGAGCTTCATCGGCATGACCATTCGGGAGTATCTCAGCCTATCGACCGACGACGAGGGGCCCCAACGCATGATCGAAGCGTTGGAGACGGTCGGCCTGTCGTCTGTGACCGCAAGCCTGCAAGACGGCCTCGACACGCCGATCGCGTCGACCGGCTGGCCGCTGTCGACGGCAGAGACGTTGATGCTGAAATTGGCCGGCGCGCTCATCGCACAGCCGCGGGTGCTGATCCTCAACCAATTGTTCGACCTTCTGGAAGAGGAGCATCTCGCCGCGGCGATCGCCGAACTTCGCGACAAATCCGACACCACCGTGGTCTATTTCACCAATCGCCGCGTTGATCTGGGTTTCGATACGTTTCTGTACTTCGAGAACGAACGCCAGCGCTTCTTTGAGACATTTGAAGATTTCTGCCTCGCCGCCCACGGCCATGGGCCCCGGCGCCCGGCGTCGCCGCGTCTTCTAACGCCGCCGCAGATCAACCTGATCGGAGAGGGCTGATCGATGCCGTTCCGAGAACAACATATCGAACACTTCACAACGCTTTCGAGCTTGAAGACGCCGCGCGTCATCCGCCTCGTCTCGTTGTTGCTCACGCTGGCCGTGGCGGGTGCGATTGTTTTCCTGATCAAGACGCCATGGGTCCAAACCACCGCCGGCGCCGGCGCTGTGACGGCCCTTAATCCGAACGACCGCCAACAGGACATCAACGCCTTGGTCTCAGGACGGATCGAGGAATGGTTCGTGCGCGACGGCAGTATAGTCGCTAAGGGCGACCCGATCGTGCGGATCGTCGACAACGACCCCCAATTGATCGATCGCCTTCAAGCCGAACGGATGCAGGTGGAGGCGCAGCTGCGCGCAGCCCGCAATGGTTTGGCGACCGCAGAGCTCGATCAATCTCGGATGCAGGACTTGTTCGAAGCCGGCCTCGCCGCGCGGCGCGACTACGAACAGGCGCAAATCCGCGTCCAGGAGTTCAAGGGGCGTGTGGCTGAAGCCGCCGCCAATCTCAATCGCGTGGACGTCAACCTGTCTCGCCAGTCGGTCCAGGTTGTCGAAGCCCCGCGCGACGGCGTCATTCTCAGCGTCAACGCCGGCGACGCGGCCACCTATGTGACGGCCGGCGACATTCTGGCGACGTTTGTTCCGGAGGCCCCTGAACGTGTGATTGAGATCTTCGTCGACGGCCGCGACATCGCCCTCGTTCAACCCGGCGCCATGGCCAGAATCCAGTTCGAGGGCTGGCCTGCTGTACAATTCAGCGGCTGGCCGTCCGTCGCGGTGGGCACGTTTGGCGGCTTGGTCCAGGCTGTGGATCCATCAGCTCAGCCGAATGGCAGATTTCGCGTCCTGATTTCAGAAGACCCCAATGAGCCGCATCCTTGGCCCGACGAACGCTATGTACGCTTTGGAGCGACTGTGCGAGCATGGATCCAGTTGGAGACAGTTCCCGTGGGCTACGAATTATGGCGCCAGCTAAACAATTTCCCGCCGCAACTTCCCGAAGCAGCGGCGACCCAAAGCGGATAAATCCAATGCGCGCCCTCTTCGCCGCGATCGGCGCGGCCCTGGCGTGTGCGGCTCCAAGCGCAGCACAGCCTGCCAATTCTGCGTTGGATGATGACATTACGGCGGAAGGGCCCTTGCTGCCGGGCGAGGTTCTCGCGAATTCAGCGACAAGCTTTCCCGATATTCTTGTCAGCTTCGCGAATGAAGCCGCGGCGGAAGGCGACGTTCAAGCCGCCGCGGGCGCGTTCGATCTCGTTTTCAAGGCGGACGGCTTTGACCGGGTCACGGGCTTCTGGACCGGGGCCATCCTAAACACGGAGGTGCGCCAAAACCTGCGCCAGTTCGGCGCAACAGTCTTTGGCGGATATCGCATCTCCGACGGCACGTTCCCGATCTACGAGGACATCAATTTCACCAATACCGGCGGGGAGTTTAAAGTCGGGGCCTTGTTCTCGCTCCTGCGTGATCGATCCATCGATCAACGCCGTTTCCAAGTCGCCGACGCCGCCCTCGCCTCGTCCCAGGCGAGTTTGGAAGTGGTCCTCACCCAGGTCGGCGTTCAGCAAAAGGCGCTGAACGCCTATTGGCGCTGGGTGGCCGCGGGCCGGGAATTGCAGGTCTATCGCGGCCTGCTTGAGATCGCCGAGGCGCGCGAAGCGGGCCTCGAGGAGCAAGTTCGCAAGGGCGCGCAGCCCGAAATCGCGGTCGTTGAAAATCAACAGAACATTATCCGGCGCCAGGTTCTCGTCGCTCAAGCGGAGCGGAACTTCGCCGTCGCGGCGAATGCGTTGTCGTTTTATCTCCGCGATCCATTCGGCGGCTTGATCACGCCGGAACTCGACCGATTGCCGGATGAGTCCAACCTCGCCCCATTGCAGGCCGCCGGATATGGCGGCCCGCCGGTCGGCGACCTTTTGGCCAATCGCCCCGAATTGCGCAGCTTACGCGTCGCCATTGAACGGGCGGAGAACAAGGTGGCCCTCAGCGAGAACACGCTGAAACCGAAGCTTGATCTGAACTTTGAAGTGTCGCGGGACGTCGGCGAAATCGCTGAAGGCGGCATATCGCGCGACTCGACCGATACAATCATTGGGTTCGAGTTCTCCGTCCCCCTTCAAAGGCGTCAAGCGCGCGGAAAGTTGGCGCGCGCAGACGCCGAATTGCGCGCCGCCCGGCTGCGTGAACAGCGCGTAGAGGATCAGATCGAAGTCGAATTGCGCAACATCTTGGTCGATCTCAATGCGGCGCTGGCCCTGCTCGATCTTGCTGACGGCGAGGTCGCCCAATCGGAGGCCATGGTCGAGGCCGAGCGCACGCGCTTCTCCCTCGGCGCAAGCGATTTCTTCCTCGTCAATTTGCGCGAAGAGCGCGCCGCCGACGCCCGAATCCGCGCCATCCGCGCCGAACTGAACGGCCGCGTGGCGCGCACCAGCTACGATGCGGCGACAATCAATATGACGGCTCTAGGCTTATAGAGGCCAAATCGCATGTTGCGGCGGTAACAAGAATGGCGGAGAGGATGGGATTCGAACCCACGATACGCGTCAACGTATACGCCCTTAGCAGGGGCGCGCCTTCAGCCACTCGGCCACCTCTCCGCGAGCCGCGATGTGAAGCATTTTCATCGCCGGGCCGCAAGCCGCGAACCTGTGGAACCCACGTATATGGGACGCTCTCGAGGCTGGATAGACTGATCACGTCAGCAATCCCATAGTGAGGCGCGCATGGGTGCGATGGTTGAGCCAGACCGGGCGAACACGCTGCCCGAGGTCGCCGAGATCAATCTCGGCGCGCCATTGCGCTGGCTCAAGGGCGGATGGGGCGATTTCTGGCGTGCGGCGGGGCCTTGCCTCGCCTACGGGGCGGTCCTGGCGCTCACAAGCGCCGCCTTTTTCGCTGGGCTCGCTCTGACTGGACAGGTCAATTGGTTCATGGCGCTCGCCGGCGGCTTCTTCTTCGTGGCGCCCATGCTGGCGATGGGGCTCTACGAAGCGGGACGCCTTTTGGAGGCGGGGCGGACGCCCAAACTCAGCGATATGATCCTTGTGCGAACGGCCTCGACGCGCGATCTCGCTTATCTCGGCCTCGCCTTGGCGCTCGTTTACTTCTTCTGGGGCCGAATGGCGCAATTGATCTACGCCCTGTCGACCTACCAAGTGCACGAAACACCGGCGGAATTCTTCACCTTCATGGTCGGCGACCCCGATGGACGCATGATGGCGCTGATTGGCGCCGCGATCGGCGGCGTGATCGCCTTTGCGGCGTTTTGCCTGGTCGCCGTCTCCGCCCCCATGCTGCTGCAGCGGCGGACCGACGTTTTCATTGCGACGATCACCAGCGTGCGGGCCGTTGCGAAGAACCCGGCGCCCATGCTCCTTTGGGCCGTCTTGATCGCCGCGCTGACGGCGGCGGGCATCGCAACGGCCTGTCTCGGCCTGGTCGTGGTGTTTCCCGTGATAGGCCTCGCCTCCTGGCGGGCCTATCGAGATCTTGTTCCCAACGCCGCCTAGGCCGTCGGCGCGGCGTCCAGGACGCCGCGTCGGATCTGGTCGAGTTCGATCGATTCGAATAGGGCTTTGAAATTGCCCTCGCCGAAGCCTTCATTGCCCTTGCGCTGGATGATCTCGAAGAAGATCGGGCCGATGGCGTTCGCGGTGAAGATCTGCAACAGCAGCCCTTGGTCCTTGCTCGGCGCGCCGTCGAGCAGAATGCGGTTGGCCTGC
>CAZQZC010000099.1:0-9533 GCA_964597685.1 uncultured Hyphomonadaceae bacterium
GCTCGCGCCATATCAGCCTCGGCGAAAGCCAGGCAGTCAGTTCGGCGTCGGCCAACGCGCCCCCGCCCTTACTCCAGACCCGGAGGCCCGCAAGGCTGGCCGGGCGGAGGCGCTGTTTTACGGCTTGCCCCCGCCGCCCTTGGCATGGCTTTCTCTGACGCAGGCATTGCAAGGAGACACGCCATGACGGACACGGCCATCATCCTCGGCGCAGGCGCATCGGCGGGGCTTGGCGCGGCGCTCGCCCGGCGGTTTGCGAAGGAAGGCCTGCATGTGATCGTGTCCGGTCGGACGCTCGCCAAGGTCGAGGCGGTGGCGGGCGAAATCCGCGCCGCCGGCGGATCGGCGGAGGCCGCGGCCTGCGACGTCACCTCCATCGAGGACCAGGACCGGCTGTTCACCACGGCCGAGGCGAGCGGCCCCATCGCGGCCGTGCTCTACAATGCGGGCAACAACGCCTTCATCCCCTTCGCGGATCTCAGCGCGGAGCACTTCGAGGATTTCTGGCGCATCGGCTGCCTCGGCGCGTTCCACACGGCGAAACGGGCCCTGCCCGCGTTGGAGGCCCAGGGTCGCGGCTCGCTGATCTTTACGGGCGCGTCGGGGTCGCTGCGCGGCAAGCCGAACTTCGCCCATTTCGCCGCCGCAAAGGGGGCCCTGCGCAACCTCGCCCAATCGCTCGCCCGGGAGTACGGCCCCAAGGGCGTTCATGTCGGCCATGTGATCATCGACGGCGTCATCAATGGCGAACGGGCGCAGAAGGGCTTTAAGGACTATCTCGACAGTCTGGGCGACGACGGCGCGCTCGATCCCGACGACGCGGCTGAAGCGTTCTGGTCCCTGCACGCCCAACCGCGCACGGCCTGGACCCACGAATTGGACGTCCGGCCTTTCCGCGAAGCCTGGTAGGCGGCGCGGCGGGCTTACACGATCCGGAAAACGGCCGTCGCGGTGAGAATGGGACCGTCTGCCGATCGCGCGTCGCCGCTGGCGAAGATGATGGTTCGGGTTTGACGGTCGATGCGGGCGACGAAGTCCACGCGCGTCGCAGCGTCAAGATCGCCCGTCACGTCGACGACGACCGAAACCGGCTCGACGCGCCGCGCCCCGGCGGCGGCCTCCGCAGAGCGCCGGACCGTCCGAGCCAGCAAAGCCGACGCCGCTTCGTGGTCGAGGTCCGAGACGTCGTCCAGAGACGCCGCCCCCGCCCCGTCGTGGACGAGCCGCGCATACGGAATGACAAGGTCGGCGGCGGGGTTCATGTGTCGACGGGCTCTGTTTGCTGCGCGTGCGAAGCTAAGCCGCTGCGTCGACAAAGGAAAGAGCCGGCTCCTGGGGCGGGAGCCGGCTCTAGGTTCTCTGGCGCGGCGCAGGCGTCTCCTGCGGGAGGGGGAGGGATACGAGAGACGTCGCGCGATTTGGAGCCAGGGAGGGGGGATCAGGCTTTAGAGATCGCCGCCGCCCCAGAGAACCGAATACGCCTCGCAATGGACGAGAACGGAGTTGAAATCCTCGATGTTCACACCGTCTGGGATGACATATTCCTGCCCGCCGCGGGTCGCCTTCAACTCGCCGAGCGCAACAGAACCGGCCACCGCCGTCCGTCCGCTGACCTGCGCGAAGGATGTCGGCGACAGGAAGACTTTGAGATCCGGTCCGCTTTGGGTGCGGAAATCGTTAGAGAACCGGAGAAGTCGACGACCGTTCTCCTCGACGATCTTCCAGTCGCCGGAAATGCGCTTCTGCTTCCGGGTGAACGTGCCGCCGTCCAGATTGACCGCAAAAGCGGCCGGAACGGGCGCCGCGAAAACCGCGATGGCCGCGGCGGCGACAATGTACTTGCGCATGATGCGTCCTTTTCGTTTCCAAAGACGCGGCGTGCGCGCCTTGCTACGAATTCCAGATGCGCGCGCCGCCGGAAACATGCCAATCACTCGTCATCACGCGATGGCGCGGATAGCGTGAGC
Organism: uncultured Hyphomonadaceae bacterium; assembly: GCA_964597685.1. Lineage (GTDB taxonomy): Bacteria > Pseudomonadota > Alphaproteobacteria > Caulobacterales > Hyphomonadaceae > JBCBTJ01. The sequence continues at coordinate 1,968 of CAZQZC010000099.1, forward strand.
TGGCCGGATGGGAAAGAAAAGCCGGCCCATGACGGCCGGCTTTCGGGGTGTCCAAATTGGTTCTGGACTCAGGCTGCGATCGCCACGCCTGCGGCGGCCGCGTCGAGATCAACACCCAAGAGGTCGCCCAAATGACCGAAGCCCGACATGCCGTAAGTGTCTTCCACATAAGTCGACACGGCCGGCAGGAGCTTGCCGATCTGTTCGTGACCAAGTCCCTGGGTATGGAGTTCCCGGATCATCGCGCTCGCCACGTGACGCCGGCCGCCGGGGGTCTGTTCGATCAGGCGCGCGATCACGCCGGTGGCCGCGCCAATCTCGTCGCCGACCGTCGCAGACAGCGTGCGGGCGCCGGGAAGCTTGGCGAACAGGGCCTCAGCGAAGGGCGATCCTTGACGGTCCGCCGCGTTAAATACAACGCCCAACGCCGCTCGAGCCTGCTTTTGCGTCAAGCCGGTCGCCTTTGCGGCATGTCTCACCAGATCCTTCAACATTGTGCGCGCTCCTTCGTCGTTTCGCCGTCGTCTGATCGGCATTACGCGCAGGAGAGACTTGACCGAGGGTTACCAGGACGCTGTGATTCGTTCACCAATTCGTCGCTGGAGTTAATGCGCAGTAACCCCGGATTACCAAAACGGCGCGATTGGTTAACCTTCAGCGTCCCTAATTCAATTGACGGACCACCTTATGAGGCCTAATGCACGCGTCAGTCTGGCGCGTTCGGCGTCGACGAGCCGCGTGATGGCTGCGGGCCTTGCCGCAGCTGGCCCCGCCATCTGAATCCGTACTGGCTGTCCATATCACGCGGACGCCAAGACCAGAGCCGATGGCGCCGACAATCCTGGCGTTGGACGCTTCGCGATCTTGAAAGACAAATCTTGACCAATTTTTCGCAGTTCGGCCTCGCCGAGCCCCTCCTCGACGCGTTGACCTCCGCGGGATATGAGACGCCAACCCCGATCCAGACACAGGCTATTCCCGCATTGCTGAGCGGACGGGACCTGATCGGCATCGCCCAGACCGGCACGGGCAAGACGGCCGGCTTCGCCCTGCCCGCTCTGCATCGGCTGGCGACAAACAGGCGGGGCCTGCCGAAAGGGTCCGCTCGCGTACTGGTGCTCAGCCCGACGCGGGAGCTTGCCGGACAAATCGCGCAAGCCTTCGAGACCTATGGCCAGTCGCTAAAGCTTCGTGTGAACACCGTGTTCGGCGGAGTGAAGATCAACAAGCAAATCTCGGCGGCGCGCCAAGGCTGCGACGTGCTGGTTGCAACGCCCGGCCGTCTGCTTGATCTCGTCAACCGAAACGCCCTCGCCTTGAAGGATGTCGAGATCTTCGTGTTGGACGAAGCCGACCAGATGCTCGACATGGGTTTCATCCACGACTTGCGCAAACTCGTCGCGGTCTTGCCGCAAGACCGTCAGAGCGTGTTCTTCTCGGCCACAATGCCGAAGCCGATCGCCGCGCTGGCCGAAGACTTTCTGCGCGACCCCGTCACCGTCAGCGTCACGCCGCCAGCGACCACGGCGGAGCGCGTCGACCAGCAGGTGATGTTCCTCCCGGCCGCGTCAAAGCCCGCGGCGCTTACGGCGCTGTTGAAGAGCCCGGACCTGGAGCGTGCCCTCGTCTTTACGCGTACAAAGCACGGCGCGGACAAATTGGTGCGCCATCTCGGCGGACAAGGCCTGCAAACCGCCGCCATCCATGGAAATCGCAGCCAGCCGCAGCGGGAAAAGGCCCTGCGCGCTTTCCGCGCCGGCGAAATCCGCATTCTCATCGCCACGGATATCGCCGCCCGCGGCATCGACGTGCCCGGCGTCAGCCACGTCTTCAATTTTGATCTGCCGAACGTGCCCGAAGCCTATGTGCACCGCATCGGCCGGACGGCCCGGGCGGGCGCGGAGGGATTGGCGATTTCCTTCTGCGATTCAGGCGACGAACGTTACTATCTTTGGGACATCGAACGGCTCACGGGCGCGGAAATTGCGCAAACTTCACCTCCGGACGCCATCGTGGGTGATGCGCCGCCAGCGCCGGGGAGCCGGCCGCCCAAACCAAAGGGGCCGCCCGGTCGTCAGCGACCCGCGCGATCTGGCGCAGCGCAACGGAACCCTCGCAAGCCCAAGGGAGGCGGCGCACCGGCGAAACCCGGAGGTTCGGCCAAGCCGCGCCGCCGTCCGCGCAAGCCTAAGGCGTCTCGCGCATAAACTTCACGATCTCGTCCGCAAGGGCGTCGGGCTGGTCCTCTTGCAGGAAATGGCCGGCGTCATGGATCGTTGGGTGAGTTCGCCCTTGGGCGCCGGACAGGCGCTCTTGGAAAATCTTCTCGCCGCCGGCCGTCACAGGGTCGCCATCTGAGAACGCCGTCAGCACGGGGCCGGTGAACGTCTCCAAGCGCCGCCAGGCCTCGTCATTCGCTTCGCGGACCGCCTTGTGCTGGGGCAGAAGTGGAACGAGGGTCGGAAACGCGCGGGCGCCGGCTTGGTAAGAATCGTCCGGGAAGGGTGCGGCGTAGCCGTCCAGGACAGCCTCGTTCTCGATCCGGCTCAGAATGCCGAACACGTCGCGGACGCGGAATTCGGGATACTCAGAGCAATACTTGACCCAATAGAGGAACGCCCCGGGCGCGCCGGCTTGGAATTGCTCCGTTACCATCGCCGCGTCCGGCACGGGGACGGACGGGAAGAGCGCACCCATCATATTCGACATCTCGTCGGAGATTTGCGCTGTGCTTGGCAATCCGGTGTTGGCGATGACCAAGCGTTTGAAGCGGTCCAGATGCTCGGAGGCGACGCGGAGACCGATCAGGCCGCCCCAATCCTGGCAGACAAGCGTCAAGCCAGTAAGATCGAGCTTCCTCAAGAATTGACCCATCCAATCCACATGGGCCGCATAGGTGTAGTCTTCGACCGAGACGGGCTTATCAGACCGACCAAAGCCAATCAGGTCGGGCGCGATAACGCGGAAGCCGGCCGCGCTGAGCGGCGGGATCATCTTGCGATAGAGATATGACCAGGATGGTTGCCCGTGCATGCAGAGGACGATCTCGCCATCGCGCGGGCCTTCATCAACATAGTGCAGACGCAGGGGCGTCCCGTCAGCGGCCGTCACCTCGGCATAGTTCGGGGCGAACGGATAGCCCTGGAGATTTTCGAAGCGCTCATCGGGGGTGCGCACAACCTTCATCGCCGGTCTTTCCTTATTGATGCCTGTTCTGATCGCGCTTGCCGCGACCTGAGCGCCATGGCGCGCTCAACACCTATTGCGCCGGATCAGCTGGAAAACCGGTCGACGTCGCTTCTACGGACGAAACCGGCGCCGAATCCGGCCTGACCTGCTGAAGGACTTCCTCAAGAGTAAGCCGTTCACTCAGGAAGTCGCCCAACGCATTGAACGCCGCGATCGATTGGTTGTCGTAGTCGAGGTCATAGCCGCCGGGCCAAGCGCTCGCGCGTGCGACCACCAATTTGTCCTCAGGACTGACATAAATGGTTTGGCCGTAAGCTCCCGACGCGGTGAATTTGCCGCGCGGCAGAGTCCACCAATGATACGCGTAGCCACGCAGCTCCGACCCGCCGGAATGGACCGTTCCGCGGGCGAGATGGGGCGCGTCCGACGTCGTCGAAGCTCGAACCCATCCTTCGGGCAAAATGCGCTCGCCGTCCCAAACGCCGTCTTGAGCAAACAATTGTCCGAACCGCGCCCAGTCGCGCAGAGCCGCGTTGAAGAAGGCGCCGCCCATTTCGCGGCCCGCTTCGCCCGGACGATCAATCCCCCAGCCCGCGTCATGCGACATGCCGAGCGGAGCCCAGATCGTCTCTTCAAGATACTCGCTCGCCGATTTGCCGGTCGCGCGCATGACGACTTCCAGGATGACCTGGCTTTCGGCGGTGTTGTAATTGAAAGCGGTTCCCGGCTCCGCAATGCGCGGAAACGACAACGCGACGTCCAGCGCCGGACGCTTGCCGGTCACCACCGTGTCGACAATGAGTTGAACCGTGTCCTCGCCGACGCCAGAATCGTCGAGGTCGAAGCCCACGCCGGACGACATTTGGAGCGCCTGCTCGATCGTTACGCCTTCATAGGCGGTGCCGGCGGCTTCGGGCACGTACCTTTCGATCGGGTCCGCGACGCTGTCGATCGCGCCGTCCTGGATGGCCGCGCCGACAAGCGCTGAGGTAATGGACTTGACGACGGAGAACGTTGTGAAGCGGGTCCCCTGCTCTGCGCCGCGGGCATAGCGCTCGTAGACAATGTCGCCGTCATGAACGACGACCAGCCCCGTCGTCTCCATGTCGACAAAAAGATCTTCCAGACCTTTTTCAACGCCGTCGTACTCAAAATCGAAATCGCGAAAATCAACACTTCGCTCCGTCATCGCCGGCGCGTTCGCATCCCGGGCGACCGTGCGCGTGACGAAAACGTCGGAGACATTCTGATAGAGCCAGGCCGCCTTGGCGGGGTCTTGCAGCGCCTCGCCGCGCGCAGCTGCATCGACGGGGAATGGAACAATCGCCCGATACCCGATTACGCCCCAAACCGCGCCGATCAGCATCATGGCGACGGCGATAACAATCGTGCGCAGCATGTTCCCTCCGCAATGAAAACGACGCGACCTTAACGACAAACCAAAACGCCGCCAGCCCCCCTTCACCGAGATGTGCGATGGACCTTACGTCAGTCGCGGCGGCCCCAGAAACATGGACAAGTCGCGCGCGACCGCCTCCGGATCCGCCAAGTCGCACTCCCAAATCGTATGGGTCGTCCAACCGAGGCTGGCCAATTGATCAACGTTCTTGCGGTCGCGGGCTTTGTTACGCGCGAGCTTTTCAACCCAATAGGACGTGTTCGATTTCGGTCGCCGAGCGCCCCGGCACCCAGGCTTCTCGCACCCGTGCCAAAAGCAGCCATGCACGAACACGGCCTTTCGGCGCGTCCGAAAGACGATGTCAGGCCGCCCCGGCAAATCCCTGCCCTGAAGGCGAAACCGGTAATTCATGGCGAACAAGAGCTTGCGAACCTGAAGCTCGGGTTTTGTGTCCGCGCTCTTCACGCGGGCCATGACGGCGGATCGCTGTTTCGGTGTGAAGACGTCTGCCATGCGCGAGGTTTGTGCGCGGCGGCGGCGAAAATGAAAAGGCCGGCGCAGTGCGACGCCGGCCTTTTTTGAGGGATGGAGCACAATCGCTCGTAGTCGAGAGAAGCGCCTTACTCGGTCGGCTGCAACGCACCGCTGGCGGATTCAGGATTTCGAGACTTGCGCGAGCCGATATCGATCTTTTTCGGCGTGTCCGAACGGATCGAGTAGCGGTGGATGAGTTCATCCCATTCCATGACCAGCGTGCCACCCGTCGATTCGTGTTGCTTCTCCCAAGCGGCCAGAAGGTCGAGCGAAGCATGGTCTATATGGCCGAGCTTCTCGACGTGAACATGCACCTCGTCGCCTGCGGGGATCGCTTCAAGCGCTTCGCTGAGTTTCGGGATGGAAAGGAATGTCGCCGCGCCGCAGAGGGTAAGGTCGGTGCGGTTCGCATCGGCGTCGCGGACATGGTCCACCCCGAGGAAAGAGAACGTGTAAACGATCTTAATCGTCGCAAGGACCAGGCCGATGACAACGCCGGTTAGCAGGTCGACAGCCACAATCCCGCCGAGCGTCGCAAAGTAGATTGCAAGCTCCATCCGACCGAATTGGGCGATCTTTCTGATCCGGGCGAGGTTGACGAGCTTGTATCCCGTGTAAACGAGGATCGCCGCGAGCACGGACATGGGGATGTTGCTCAGAAGCCAAGGCAGGGCTGCGACTGTCGCAAGCAGCCATACGCCATGAAGAATGGCCGAGAGCCGCGTCGTTGCGCCGGCGTCGACATTGGCGGAAGAGCGAACGATGACGCCCGTCATGGGCAGAGCTCCGACCGCGCCGCAGATCAAGTTGCCGATCCCCTGGGCGCGCAGCTCCTTATTGTAGCGTGTCCGCGGGCCCGTATGCATCTGGTCGACCGCCGTTGCGCAGAGCAGTGTTTCAGCGCTGGCCACGAAGGCGAAGGCGAGACCGAGCACGAGAATGTTCGGGTCGGCGATCGCGCGTTGAAACGCTTCAAGCGTCGGAACGTTAAGGGATTCAGCGATGTTTGCCGGCACATCGACCCGCGCAATCGGCAATTCAAATAAAGCAGCCGCCACGGATCCCACGACAACGGCCAAGAGCGGCGCCGGCAAGGCGGCTAACGCCTTCGGCTTAAACCTGTTCCAAGCGATGATCGTAACGATCGTAAGAATGCCCACGCTGGCGGCAATGTGATGGGTGTCGCCGGTCATGGGAAGCGCAACGTCCATAAGCGACTTCGGAATGCCCAGCACATTGGCGAGGCCTTTTCCGGGCGGCGCAGCGTCAAGCATAACGTGGAATTGCGATGTCAGGATTAGGACCCCAATCCCCGCCAACATGCCATGTATAACCGACGGCGAAATGGCGCGGAACCACTGACCAAGCTTCAGCACGCCGGCCGTCAATTGCACCGCGCCGGCGATCAAGCCGACGACGCCGAGCATCACCAGGCCGTACTCATTGATCAATTCCAAGACAAGGACGGCCATGCCCGCCGCAGGACCAGAGACTTGAAGCGGCGAACCCGCCAGCGAGCCGACCACGAGCCCGCCAACAATCCCAGTGATCAGCCCCAACGCTGGCGGAGCGCCGGAGGCTATGGCGATGCCCATGCACAGCGGCAGGGCGACCAGGAACACGACGAGCGACGCGAGTATGTCGTTCGATCGCGCAGCGAAGCTCCAATTCGTAGCGTCTGCGGTTTGGGTGCTCATTTGGAGGAGGTCCTCTTCGGGGAAGATACAGGCGGCGCTTCAGGCGCGGGTGGAAAAGCGGGCCAATTGGGCTGGATTATTGGCAACGTGTTCCGGCGCGTCGTTGAAACTGGGCATGTCAAAATCTCTACTGCTCCGCGTTATCTAAGTCGGAGCGCTCGGCCGACCACAATTTGCGCGCTGCGCTGACATTCGCGGCGGAAACGCCCGTCATGCGACCTTTGACAAAGTCCAACGCATCGATGATCCAGTCTGCGATATCGGGCTGCGTGAGGTGATAGAGATGCCGGCGGCCGTCGCGATCCTCGTCGACAAGACGATGAGCGCGCATCAATGCGAGATGCTGAGACACCCGCGGACCTGGAAGGTCTAAGTCGGAAGCCAAAGTGTTGACGTCCTTTTGTCCGCCGCGCAGCTCTTCCACCAGCCGCACCCGGTCTGGATGGGCGAGCACTTTGAAGATTTCGGCCAATTCCTTGGCGACGACGATCCTGCTGGGCACGGGGTCTGTTACACTCCGTTAATCTTGTATCTGCGAATAATTGCAGAGTTGCAAATAGCGGTTTCCAACCGTCTTGCAAGCGTGCGAGCGCCAAACTCACTTTACACGGACGTGAACAGCCCCCGCCCGACTTACCGGTCTGCAGCCTTTTTCGGCCCCATGAAGCCGAAGAGGTGGCCGGCGACTTTGCGCATTTGGATCTCCTCCGACCCTTCGGTGATCCGGTAGCGGCGGTGGTGGCGGTA
>CAZQZC010000100.1:0-9467 GCA_964597685.1 uncultured Hyphomonadaceae bacterium
CATGAGCCACTACATGATCTATTTCGTGGCTGCGCCGGGGAAGATCCTCGGCACGGGCTGGGTCGCGAGCGCGGGCGCGCTGATCTACGCCGCCGCCAAGCGAGAGCATCGCTTTTCGCTCCCGAATACGCGCTTCCTGCTGCATGAACCGCGCGGCGGTGTCGGCGGACAGGCCTCCGATGTGGAGATTCAGGCGCGCGAGATCATCAAGATGCGCGAGCGGCTTAACCAGATCTTCGCCGAGGCGACGGGCCAATCGCTGGAAAAAATCAAGCAAGACACCGACAGGGATTACTGGATGGGCGCCAAGGAAGCGGTCGAGTACGGCCTCGTCGGCAAGATCGTAAACCGGCACTCCGATATCATCTGACGCGCGGCGCATTCGCACACCGTAAACCAATCAGGGCGACACTCTCGGGATCAGAATTTCACATAGAGTCCCGATGCCCGCCCAGATCGAAGACGTGATGATCGCCGCCAGACCGCTGCCGCCCGAAACAACGGCGGCGGCGGCTTTCTCTCGGTTTTCTGCGCAAGCGGACCTCGATATCGCAATCGTGGTGTTCGACGGCGCGCCCGTCGGGCTCGTTGGGCGAGCATCTCTGAGTGAAGCGCTGCTGCGAGGTGGACGGGACGCGGCGCGTAAGCCGATCACCAAGTTCATGAACGCCCTTCCGCCTCTTGTCGAATGCGGCGAGTCGGTCGCGCGGTTTGCCAAGGCGGCATCTGAATCCGAGACGGGCGCACTGCGTCACGGGGCCGTGGTTGTGAAGGACGGGGCCTATGTCGGATACGCCCCGGCGTCCGCGCTGCTCGAGGCGCTGGCGCTTGAGAACGCCGCGCGAGCCAAAGCGATGATGGCCGCAAACCGTCGATTGCAAGCCACGCAGGCCGAAGCGGAGCGCGCCACAGAGGAAAAGGCCCGGTTTCTGGCGATGTTAGGACATGAGGTCCGCACCCCTCTGACGGGCGTGCTTGGGGTCGCTGATCTTCTATGCGACGCGAGATTGGACGACGACGCCCGCGGATTGGCGCGCACGATCAGCGCATCCGGACGCCTGCTGGATCGCATCTTAGAAGACATGCTGGATCTTTCACGCATGGAAGCCGGCAAGCTCGACTTGAAGCCCGAACCCTTCCAGTTGCGCGATTTTGCACGGGAGACGCGCGAACTCTGGATCGGACGCGCCGTGGATCGAAACGTCTCTCTTCGTGTCGACGTCGCCGCAGGGGCTGAGGAGCGGTTGGAAGCGGATGTCGGGCGCCTGCGCCAGGTCCTGTTCAATCTTGTCAGCAACGCTTTGAAATTTACCGACGCTGGGCGCGTCACAGCGACCCTCCAGACCTCGACCACCGACGATGGCGACGTGTCCTTGCGCATGATTGTCTCCGACACCGGTCCCGGCGTTTCGGACGCCGACAAGGCCCGGCTTTTTGATTTGTTTGAGCGGGCGGACGATGACGCCACCGCCAGCAAGCCGGGGTCCGGTTTGGGATTGGCGATAGCAAAGGGTTTGGTGGCGCGCATGAACGGCGATCTGTCGCTTGCCGACAATCCTGGCGGCGGCTCGATCTTCACGGTCGAGGTGCCCGTAAGGCGTGCAGGCCCGCGCCTTGCGATCGAGAACGCCCCCCGCCCGCGTAGAGCGAATTTTCAACTTGGCGACATTCTCTTGGTGGAGGACCACGCCGTCAGTCAGCTTGTGATCGAGCGTGCGCTGACTGCGGCCGGATGGCGGGTCGACGCGGTCCAAACGCCCGCCCAGGCGGTTCGCCGCGCAGACGGCAAAGCGTATCAGGCGATCCTGATCGACATGCACTTGCCGGACGGATTGGGGGTCGACGTCGCCCGCTCCATTATCGAGGGCGACGGCCCAAACGGAAAAACGCCGCTCCTGGCCGTAACGGCGGACGTGACCGATGAGCGCCGTCAGGACTGTTTTGAACACGGATTCTCCGGTTTCATCGAAAAACCGATCCGGCCGCGGAACTTGGTCGCCGAGCTTGCCGACGCCGTCATGGCCGCTCAGCATGCAAGTGCGGCGCGGTCGTCTTCGGCAGGTGCTTTGCGCGCCTGATCTCAGAAACGGTCGAGCAGACGCTCCAGGTAATCCTGTTCGTCTTCGTCCTGGGCGGCGCCAAAGCGGCGGCGCAGCTCCTCCAGGATATCCTTGGCCTTTTGCCGCTCAGCTTCGTCCGGCACCTCGACGGTATCTGAATCGTCGGCGCCGCCGATATTGCGGCCAAAGGGATCTCGCGCGCCTGCGTTCTGGGGATCTGCGCCGCGCTCTTCGCGAAGCTCATCAAGCTCGCTAGCCAATTGTCCAAGGGCGTCGCGTAGCAGGCCGGTCGCGCGCTCTTGGTTCGATTCAGCGGACAATTGGCGTCCGTTCCGCAACGCATCCGCTGCGCGTTCCTGAAACCGTTGAATCGCTTCCAATTGCTCGTCGGACAAGCCGCCCAGTCCGGCCGTGTTTTCGTCGCCGGGCTCGCCGCCGCCGTTTCTCCGTTCAGACTCGCGCTCCAGCAGGCCGCCGAGGGCGTCGCCCAGCTCCTCTTGGCGCTCTGCGAGTTCTTGGCCGTTGCGGCCTTGTTCGTTCGGACTTTGCTGATTTCCCGATTGCCGTCGGCCGGCGTCCAGCGTGTCGTCGTTTAACTCTCGCTGGTCGCGTAGGATGTCGGACAAGTCGTTTATGGCGTCGGACAGCTCACGCTCTTCTTCGGTCGCGTTTTCATCGTCCGACTCGCCGCCCTGGCTCGGCAACCCGAAGCCGTCTCCTTGGCCGTTACCCTGCTGAAATTGCAAATTTTCCAAGAGGTTCGTGATATCCGAGAGCAATCGCCGGGCCTGATCGGCCGCTCCGGTTTCGGTGAGATCTTGAAGCGCGTTCAACATGTCTTCGAGGTCCTGACCACCCAGTCCGGACCCGCCGCCGCTCAATTCGTCGTCAAGACCTTCCGCCTCGCCGGGCGGAAGGCCATTGGCGATCGCCTCGGCGATTTTGGCTTGAATATAGTTCTCGGCCGCCTGTCGGAACGCCTCGGTTAGCCGCCGGATCTCCTCTTCGCTCGCGCCGTCCCGCAGTGCGGTCTCAAGGGCTTTCTTGGCGGCCAAAAGCGCGGCGAGCGCGTCTGCGGCGGACCCGTATTCAGCTTTGAGGGCAGCGGCCCAGAGAATGGGCTCAACGCTGTCGGCTTCGGGCTTCGACGAAGCTGCGCCGAGGATGCCGCGCGATGTGCGCAGGGCGAGATACACACTGTAATCCTTGAAGAAACGCGGCGCCTCGTAGGTGATTGCGTCGAGCATGAAGGCGGCGTCGCGCACGCCGGCCGGCGCGGTCTCCAGCCGGTTCAGAGCCGGCAGATTGAGGGCGCCTGCAGTTAGGGCCTTTGCGTTGGCGACATCGTCTGGATAGGCGCGCGGTTCGCGCAGGGTCGTGACGCGGATTTCTTGGATGGACTTCGCGAGAGGCTGGAGCAGAAGCTTCGTGGGTAAGATGAAGACATGCGGTTCGCTTCGGCCTTCTTGACCCGCGCCGTCGACGGCGATGAGGCGTGCTTCGACCTCGAGGCCCGCCCAGCGATGGCGGGTCATGTCGAGCTGCGCCGCCTCGGACGCCTCCTTGGGCGATACGCCGCGCATCGGAACCGCGATCCGGTCTTCAGCGTCGGGCGCGGCGGGATGCGGCTCCACCAAGCGAAGGGACAGACTAAGCGTCTCGACGCCGTAATCGTCTTCGACCTCCCATGTGAATTCTGTCTTGTCGGCGTCGCCAAGCTTGGGGACATCGACGAAAATGGCGCGGGGCGCCGCGTCGGGCGAGGCCAAAATGGTCCAGGCCGCCCGTTCGCCCCACCAACGCACCGAGATCCGCGCATCGGCGTCGATCGTCGCTTTGGTTTCAAAGGCGTTGTCCGGCGTCCGCTCGAAGCGCGTGCTCGACGCTCGGCCGTCCATGGGCGCAAGCCGAAGTCTTGGCGCCGATCTCGATTGCGCCCGCACCGTGATTTCAGAACCGGCTGGAACCCGGATTTCATCCATGTCCGCAGTCAGGAAAACCGGCGCCCGGCCGCTATAGGCGGGCGGCGTGATCCAGGCGTCGACACGCAGCTCGCTTGCTCCCATCAGAGAGCCGTAATCCGGCGACAGCGCGCGCCCAATGCGGCCTGGCGCGTCGGCGCCGGCCCAAATGGCGAGGCCTGCAATGGCGGCGGGCACGATCGCGCGCAGCCAGGCGGGATCAAACGCCCTCCAGGACGCCGCAAGCGACGGAGGGCGGAGGCCCGCCGCCGCAGCGCTGAGCCGGTCCATATGCGCGCGCCATAGCGCCTGGCCGGGTTGGGTGACCGAGGCGGGCCTGTCGGTGAGCGACGCGATGGGCCGAAACTCGGATTGCGCATCCAAAGCGTGGCGCGCCTCGGCGATACTCGGGTATTGGAAGCGGGCCCTGCCTCGCCAGGTCAGCCAGACGCCCCCTGCAAGCGCGATAAGCGTCGCGATCGCTCCATAGGCGGGGTCGATCCAGTCCCAAACGCCGGCCAACGCCAAGAGGAGGAAGGACGCTGCGAGCAAAAGCGCGCTTGAAAACGCCTTAACGCCTCTAAAGGCGGCGATCTTCAATCGCGTGACGGCGACATTTCGGCCGAGGCCGGGGATCTTGCTCAGGTCAGCCAATTTGGCGTTCGCTCCAATGCGATCATCTCTTCAAAAGTAGGCCGTTCTCTGACGATGGCATAGCGCGCCCCGTTTACAAGCGCTTCAGGCGCCAGGGCGCGCGCATTGTACTGTGATGACAGCGCTGCGCCGTATGCGCCGGCCGACATGAAAGCCAGCCGGTCGCCAGGCTCCGGCGCTGGCAAGGGGCGCGCCGACGCAAACTTGTCCGTCGATTCACAGATGGGCCCCACGATGTCGAATGTCGTCCACGGCGCGCCTGGAGCGGGCTCGTTGAGCGGGCGGATCTCGTGGTGGGCGCCGTAGAGCGCGGGGCGGATAAGGTCATTCATGCCGGCGTCGACAATGAGGAAGTCGCGGTCCGGCGCATTCTTGGTGTACAGCGCCTCTGTGATCAGGACGCCCGCATTGCCGGCGATCACTCGTCCGGGCTCAAGGATGACCTGAACGGGCAGGTCGCCGACGATGCGCGCCACCATGGCGGCGTACTCGGCCGGCGGCGCCGGATTGTCGTCGTCGGTGTAGGGAATGCCCAGGCCGCCGCCGAGATCGAGGCGCGAGATATTGAAGCCGCGCTCCCGAAGACGTCGCGCGAGAGCGGCGGTCTTTGCAAACGCCGCCTCCATCGGCTCCAGCGCGTCGATTTGCGAGCCGATGTGAACGTCAACGCCGACAGGATCCACCCCGGGCAGGTCCGAAGCGCGGTCATAGAGGCTTTCGGCTTGCGCCCAGGGCACGCCGAACTTGTCGCCCGCCTTGCCTGTCGAAATGTTTGGATGCCCGCCAGCGGATACGTCCGGATTGACGCGCAGCGCGATCGGCGCAGTCTTGCCCAAGTCGGAGGCTGTGTTCGAAAGCGCCTCGAGTTCTGCAGCGCTTTCCACATTGAATTGGTGGATGCCGGCCTCAAGCGCGAGGACCATCTCGTCGCGGGTTTTGCCGACGCCGGAGAATACGATTCTGTCCGGCGAAATTCCTGCCGTCAGTGCGCGCCGCAATTCGCCGCCGCTCACGACGTCCGCGCCGCAGCCTTGGGCGGCCAGTGTCGAGAGGACGCCGAGATTGCCATTCGCCTTAACCGAATACGCGATCAGGCACGGCGTGTTTGTGAACGCCGTCTGGATAACGCGGGCGTGGCGGACCAACGTCGCGGTCGAATAGACGTAGACAGGCGTGCCCACGGCGTCGGCGATGTCGGCGAGCGCCACGTCTTCGCAATAAAGGCGGCCGTCCCGATAATGGAAATGATGCAAGTCCGACCTGTCTTATTCTTCTGGGTCTTCGAGGGCGTCCTCGTCGACCGGGTCCACGGGCGAGGGCTCTGGAATCTCTCCGCCCAATTCGTTGAAACGAGGTCCTTCGTCGACGGTCTGAACCTCCTCCGCCGGCGGCAAGACGACTTCTGGCGCAGCATTGGTCTGGCTGCCGAAGATCGGCGGCGGGCGTTCCAGGCCGCCCCGCAATCCACAACCAGACAGCGCCGTTGCGGCCGTAAAGACAAGAATAACCTTCGACGTCGTCTTAAACATTTGTCCCTCCCTGATCGTCTTCCAAGTTGCGCGCCCAGCGTTCGGCCTGCTCTCGAACGCGCACGGGAGCCGTTCCACCAAAGCTTGTTCGGCTCTCCGCCGATTTCTGCGGCGTTAGCACGTCGAAAATCTCAGGTCGAATGCGCGGCTCAGCCGATTGCATCTGGTCAAGTGTGAGGTCCGACAGATCGCAGCCCCCATCTTCCGCCATTTTCACCAGAGCGCCTGTGATGTGGTGGGCGTCTCGGAAGGGCAAGCCAAGGTCGCGGACCAGCCAATCCGCCAGGTCGGTCGCTGTGGAGAAGCCGTCGCCAGCGGCGCGCGCCATCGCGTCGGGAAAGAAGGTCATCGTCTCGACCATGCCGGTCATGGCCGTGGCGCAAAGATCGAACGTGTCGAAGGCGTCGAAGGTCAGGGCTTTGTCGTCCTGAAGGTCCTTCGCATAAGCCAGGGGCAGGGCCTTCACCGCCCCCTGCAGCGCCGTGAAACGGCTGGAGATCAAAGCGGCCTTGGCGCGCACCAGTTCGGCGGCGTCGGGATTTCGCTTTTGCGGCATGATTGAAGAGCCTGTCGACCAGGCGTCGGAGAGGCGTGCGAAGCCGAACTGGGCCGACGTCCACAGCACGATCTCCTCGGCCAGGCGGGAGAGATGGGTCGCCGCGATGGACAGCGCCGACAGCGCTTCGAGCGCAAAGTCCCGCGCCGAAACCGCATCCAACGAATTCGCCATGGGGCGGTCGAACCCTAGCGCGACGGCCGTTCGGTCGCGGTCGATCGGGAAGCCCGTTCCCGCAAGCGCTGCGGCGCCGAGGGGACTTTCGTTCAGCCGCCGCGCGGCGTCGTCGATCCGACCGCGGTCTCTCGCCGCCATTTCGACATAGGCGAGCAGATGATGACCCAGCGTGACGGGCTGCGCGGTTTGCAGATGGGTGAAGCCCGGCATGACGGTGTCGGCGTGCTCTTGCGCGCGGTTCACCAGGGCGCGCTGGAAGGCTGCGAGCGCGGCGGAGGCGTGATGGAGCGCTGATCGCGTCCACATGCGAAAATCCGTGACGACTTGGTCGTTCCGCGACCGGGCGGTGTGCAGCCGCCCAGCCGGTTCTCCGATCAGCGTCTTGAGACGCGCCTCGACATTCATATGGATGTCTTCCAAGGCGCGGTCGAAGGGGAAAACGCCTGTTTCGATTTCCACGAGGATCTTGTCGAGGCCGTCCTGGATCGCGCGATTGTCGGCCTCCGACAGGACCCCGATTGCCGCCAACATATCCGCGTGGGCCTTAGAGCCGACGACATCTTCTCGCGCCAGTCTTTGGTCGACGTCGATGGACGCATTGATGGCTTCCATCACATCGCTTGGCCTTGCGGCGAAGCGTCCGCCCCACATCTGTTGGCCTGCGCCCGGTTTGTCCGCCATATCCGGTCCTGATCTTGGAGAAACTCATGTCCGCAAAGCTGTCTCGCTTCGCGATTCCGGCCATGTTTTTGGGCCTTGGCGCAGCGATTGTCTACGCCCTGTCGAGCGCTGCGTCGGGCGGCAAAGCCGGTGATCCGCTGGAGAAGTTCGCCGCAGGCGCCATGGCGGGTCTGGATTTCGCCTTTGCGGGGGACGCGCCTGATCTCCGCGACGGCGCGCCGGTCCGCTTTATCGGACCCGACGGCGGGCCCGTAACGCTTGACGATTTTAAGGGACGGACCGTCTTGGTGAATTTGTGGGCGACGTGGTGTGCGCCATGCGAGCGGGAGATGCCGTCCCTTGCGGCCCTGCAGACCGCACGTGGCGGAGAGGCGTTCGCCGTGCTCACGATCAGCGTCGACGACGCGGAGGCTGGCGATTATGCCCGCGGCAAGTTGGAAGACTGGACGGGCGGGGTTCTCGATTTTTACCATGCGCCCGATTACGCCATCACTTACGCGCTGGGCGCGCGGGGGTTTCCAACAAGTGTCTTGCTGGGCCCTGACGGGCTGGAAATCGCACGGCTTTCCGGTGAGGCGGATTGGGCGTCCTACGAGGCGGTGGGCTTCGTGGACGCGGTGCTTGAGGCCTCCGGCGGCTAAGTCGATCAGCGCGTCGGAACTGGCGTTTCGCTGCGATAATCGTAGAAACCGCGCTCTGTCTTGCGGCCGAGCCATCCGGCTTCGACATATTTCACAAGAAGCGGACACGGCCGGTACTTGGTGTCGGCCAGTCCATCGTGGAGCACCTGCATGATCGACAGGCACGTATCCAACCCAATGAAGTCGGCGAGCTGCAGGGGGCCCATGGGGTGGTTCGCGCCAAGCTTCATCGCCGTATCGATTGCTTCGACCGTGCCGACGCCCTCATAGAGCGTGTAAACCGCCTCGTTGATCATGGGCATCAGGACGCGATTGACGATAAAGGCCGGGAAGTCCTCTGCGTTGGCCGCCGTCTTGCCGAGCCGTTCGGCCAGTCCCAACGCCATTTCGTAGGTTTCTTGGTTCGTCGCTAGGCCGCGGACGATCTCGATCAGGTTCATGACCGGGACGGGGTTCATGAAGTGAAGCCCGATAAAGCGTTCGGGCCGATCCGTGGTTGAAGCGAGCCGGGTGATCGAGATCGAGGACGTGTTTGTGGCGAGATAGGCGTGGTCCGGCGCGACGTCGCAGAGCGACTTGAAGATTGTCTCCTTGAGTTCGCGCTTTTCCGACGCCGCCTCGATAGCCAGGTCGACCGTGCTGAGGGGGGCGAGGCTGGTCGTCGTCTTGATCCGCGCGATCGCCGTCTTCATTTCGTCGACGCCGATCAGCTCGCGGGCGATTTGGCGCGACATGTTTCGTTCGATCGTGTCGCGCGCCGCCTCTAACGCCGTGTCTGATATGTCGTTCAGCACGACATCGTAGCCTGCAAGAGCGCACACATGGGCGATGCCGTTGCCCATTTGCCCGGCGCCTACGACGCCGATTGTGCGAACTTCAACCATATGCGCCCTCACAACGCCTTCAGAGGCGTATTGTTGCTAAAATATAATCTGATTGTGCGGCGCCGCAAAGCGCAAGCCGCAGAACGCAATTGGCTTTCGTTTTTCCAGCGGCGTGGTTCCGCTGACACAATTAGAGCGGGCGACGCCTAGCCGCCCGCTCCAAATTGCGTCCTTCGCTCAGCGTAGACGCTAGAGAGCTTCGATCAGCTCTGGCACCGCCTTGAAGAGATCCGCAACCAGTCCGTAATCGGCGACTTGGAAAATCGGCGCTTCTTCATCCTTGTTGATGGCGACGATGATCTTCGAATCCTTCATGCCAGCGAG